>CAVAWX010000017.1:0-24904 GCA_963592385.1 Acidaminococcaceae bacterium
GGCTCTGGATCAGGGGAGCACCTTTAGCTTGTGCGTCAGGTGCCAGCCGCCGCAGGCCAACGCGAAAAAAGAGCTTGGCATCGTGGAGAGGAGCAGCAGGAGATGAGCAACGAAAAGCTGCGCGAGATGAGCAACGAGGAGCTGCACGAGAAGTTCGGCGTGACGGCCGAGGAGCTGGACGCATGGGCCGACGAATACGAGAGCGCGGACTGGTCGCACATGCGCTTCGGGAAGATTGTCAGCGGCAGGCCGAGGGTCGCGGAGGAGCCCCTCGACTCCATCACGGTCAGGGTCCCGCACTCGCGCGTCGTCGCGATGAAGAGAATCCAGCAGGAAAGCGGTATCACCAAATCGGATTTCGTGAGGCGGGCGATCGACAACGAGCTCATGTCCATGGCCTGAGCGCGGCGTGTGAATTTCACCGCCTTCTTCTTGCGGCGCGCGGCGTGCGTGAATGGCGCTGCGCTCCTCTTAACGTGCAAAAAGTGTATCTCGAATACATGATTTTCGGTAAAAACGTGTATCCCGAGTACACGTTTTTCAGTAAAAACGTGTATCCTGAATACACGTTTTAGAAAAACAGGAGATGCGAGCCATGCGCAGAATCATAGAAGACACCATCGAGCAGTGGGCGAAAGGCGACGACATGCGCCCGCTTCTCATCCGCGGCGCCAGGCGCGTCGGCAAGACCCACAGCGCCGAGGCCGTGGGGAAGAGGGTGGCGGGCGCGTCGTTCGTGAAGCTCGATTTCCAGACCGACCTCGACTTCATCGCCCCGCTCTTCGACGGCCCCACCGACGACGTGGACGCGATCGTGGCGCGCGTCTCCGACTACAAGCACGTCTCCTTGGACAAGGCCTCCGCTTTCATCCTCTTCGACGAGGTGCAGCTGTGCGAACGGGCCTTGAACTCCCTACGCTTCTTCTCCGGCTCGGGGTGGCGCATCTGCGCGACGGGCAGCCAGCTCGGCGTGGCCACCCGCACCCGCCGCCTGCCGTTTCCCAGCGGGGTGCGCCAGGAGACCATGCACCCCATGGGGTTCGAGGAGTTTTTGTGGGCGTTGGGGGAGGACCAGATGGCCGAGGCCATACGCGCGCATGCACGCAGCCTCGAGCCGTACCCGGCCCACCGCCACGCCCTGCAGCTCCACCGCCTCTACCAGGTCGTCGGCGGGATGCCGGCTGTCGTCGCCGCCTATGCGGCCACCCGCTCGATCGACGACGCGCGCGTCGAGCAGCGCGAGATCGACCAGACCTACACGGCCGACATGAGCGACCCCGACAACGGCATCAGCGGCGTGGCCGCCCGCAAGCTCTGGCGCTCCATCCCCTCGCAGCTTCTGCGCTCCTCGACGAAGAAGTTCAAGTACGCGGAGGTGGAGCGGGGCGGGCGCAGGGCAAAGCTGCTGGAGCCGCTCGACTGGCTCGAGGGCGCGGGCGTCGTCTGCATACACCCCATGACCGACTGCACCGCCGCGCCGCTCGTCTCCCGCGACGAAGGGGAGGGCAGCTTCTTCAAGGTCTACCTCGCGGACACGGGCCTGATGTTCTACAAGCTCGCGGTGAATCCGCGCCTGTGGCTCGAGGCGCAAGGGGCTGAAAGCGGCTCCGGCGTCGTCGCGTCCGCCGATTTCCGCGGCGCGCTCGCCGAGAACTCGGTCATGCAGGCGCTGTCCCTGTGCGGCGCGCAGAGCTGGTACTGGACGCCTCCCTCGTCGTGGAAGACGAAAGGCGAGCTCGACTTCTTGCTGCAGACGTCGCGCATGGAGCTGCTTCCCGTCGAGGTGAAGTCCGCGCGCAACGTCCGCGCGAAGACGCTTGCCGCGTTCATGGAGAAGGGCGCGGCGCCGTGCGCCTACATCCTCTCCGAAAACGATTTCTCCTGCAGCGTCGGCGCGGCGGGCGCCCAGCTGCGCCACCTGCCGCTCTATGCCGCCCACTGCATCTGCGAGCAACACGAGGTGCCCCTTTTCGACTGAGGGGTGAAGGGGGGCGGCCCGCGGCGGCGTTGCGCGCGGAATTTCACCGCCTTCTTCTCGCGTCGCGCGGCGGCGATTCGTGCTACATTTGCAAGCTGTTTGACTGACGCGCGTGCGCGCGCATGCGACGACGACAGGAGCGCCATTGTGAACGACAACGACTCATTTCTCTTCACCTCCGAATCGGTGACCGAGGGCCATCCCGACAAGATCTGCGACCAGGTCTCCGACGCCATACTCGACGCCATACTCGCGCGCGAGGCCGAGCTGGCCGCGCAGGGCTACACCGACGCGCAGGGCGTCCCCGCCGACGTGCGCAACGTGCGCTGCGCCATCGAGACCTTCACCACGACGGGCACCATCATCGTCATGGGCGAGGTGCGCACGCAGGCCTACGTGGACGTGCCCACCATCGTGCGCGACACGGTGCGCAAGATCGGCTACACGCGGGCGAAGTACGGCTTCGACGCCGACACCTGCGGCGTGATGAACCTCATCCACGAGCAGAGCCCCGACATCGCGCAGGGCGTGGACGGCACCTTCGCGCGTGCCGACGGCGCCGACATCGACAAGATCGGCGCCGGCGACCAGGGCATGATGTTCGGCTACGCCTCCGACGAGACCGACGCGCTCATGCCCATGCCCGCCTACCTGGCCCAGCGCCTGGCCAAGCGCCTGGCCGACGTGCGCAAGGACGGCACCCTGCCCTACCTGCGCCCCGACGGCAAGACGCAGGTGACGGTGCGCTACGAGGGCGGCAAGCCCGTCGAGGTGGCCGCCTGCGTCATCTCGACCCAGCATTCCGAGGAGATTGCCCAAGAGCAGATCCGCGCCGACATGCTCGCGCAGGTCATCGCCCCGGTCTTCGACGAGGTGGGCATCCCCTTCGACGGGATGAAGCTGTTCGTGAACCCGACGGGGCGCTTCGTCGTGGGCGGCCCGCAGGGCGACACGGGCCTGACCGGCCGCAAGATCATCGTCGACACCTACGGCGGCATGGGGCGCCACGGCGGCGGCGCGTTTTCCGGCAAGGATCCCACGAAGGTGGACCGCTCGGCCGCGTACGCCGCGCGCTGGGTGGCTAAAAACGTCGTGGCCGCCGGCCTTGCGCACAAGTGCGAGGTGCAGCTCGCCTACGCCATCGGCGTGCCCGAGCCGGTGTCGATCATGGTGGACACGAAGGGCACGGGCACGGTCGACGACGCGACGATCGAGCGCGCGGTCGAGGAGGTCTTCGACCTGCGCCCCGGCGCCATCATCGCCGAGCTGGACCTGCTGCGCCCGATTTTCTCCAAGACGGCCGCCTACGGCCACTTCGGCCGCGACGACGCGGACTTCACCTGGGAGAAGACCGACAAGGTCGAGCAGCTCAAAGCCGCCTGCGGCAAATAGCGCCCGCGCGTCTGCGAGGGGTTTTCGTTGCGCGCCCGCGTCATCGTCGATGTGCCCGCCCGCTCGATTGGGCGGGCATTCGACTATCGCGTGCCCGACGAGCTCGCGGGGCAGGCACGTGTGGGGTGCGCCGTCTGCGTCGAGTTCGGCGCGCGCCCCGTCGTGGGCTACATCGTCGGCTTGGCAGATGGTGAAGCGGCCGATGGTGAAGCGGCAGATGGTGAAGCGGCCACGCCGGCCGCATCCGCGCCCCCCAGGAAAGCGCACGCCCTGAAAGACCTGCTCGGCGTCGTGGGCGGCCCCTACTTCGACGCGACTTCCGCGCGTCTGGCCGCCTGGATCTCGCGCGAGTACCTTTGCCCGCTCTCCGACGCGGTGCACCTGTTCACCCCTCCGGGCGCCGCCCCCAAGATGAAGCGCGTGGACGGCGCCTGGCAACTCGTCTATCCGGGCACCGGCGCCGTGGACGACCGCTGGGTCGTGCCCCTGCCCGCCGCCGCCGAGTTCACCCCACCCGCCCGCGCCCACCGCCAGAAAGCCGTGCTCGACGCCCTGTCTGAGGGCGGGATGCGCGTGGCCGAGCTGTCTGCGGAGCTGGGAGCCGTGGACAGCGCGCTCAAGGCGCTGGAAAAGCGCGGCGTCGTGCGCGTGGAGCATCGCCGCCGCATGCGCACGGGCTTCCAGAAAGACGTGGCGCCGGACGCGCCGCTGCCGCACCTGACCGCCGGCCAGCAGGCCGCCCTCGACGCGATAGAGCAGGCCGCATCCGAGCCGGGTGGCGGGCGCACCGTCGTCGTGGACGGCGTGACGGGCTCGGGCAAAACCGAGGTCTACCTGCGCGCCATCGCCGCAAGCCTGGCTCGCGGCAAGGGCGCCATCGTGCTCGTGCCCGAGATATCGCTCACCCCGCAGACGGTGGGGCGCTTCCGCGCGCGCTTCGGCGACGACGTGGCGGTGCTGCACTCGCGTCTGTCGCTCGGGGAGCGCTTCGACCAGCTCGACCTCGTGCGCCAGGGCGCGGCCCACGTCGTGGTGGGCACGCGCAGCGCCCTGTTCGCGCCGCTGCCCGCGCTGGGGCTCGTCATCATCGACGAGGAGCACGAGTCCAGCTACAAGCAAGACCGCAGCCCCCGCTACCATGCCCGCGAGGTGGCCGCGCGGCTCGCGGAGCTGCGCCAGGCGACGCTTGTGCTGGGCTCTGCCACGCCCGACCTCGTGACGCTTGCGCGCTGCGCGGACGTTGCGCACGGGAGCGGTGAAGGGGAGCGCTGCGCGCAAGGAGATGATGAAGCGCAGCCCCGCCCCGAAGACGGCGAAGGAGAGGGCCGCACCCGGCTCCGCGCCCCGTGGCGGCGCGTGGAGCTGCCCGAACGCGCGAACGGGCGCCCCATGCCGCGCGTCGAGGTGGTGGACCTGGGCGCCCAGTTCAAGGGCGGCGAGCGCTCGATGTTTTCGCCTGCGCTGGCCGAGGCGCTGGCCGAGGTGTGCGCGCGCGGCGAGAAGGCGGTCCTGCTTTTCAACAGGCGCGGCTTCGCGAACTTCCTGCTGTGCCGCGAGTGCGGCCACACCCCCGAGTGCCCGCACTGCGCCGTCAGCCTGAGCTACCACGAGCGGGCGGCCACGCTGGCCTGCCACCACTGCGGCCACGAGGAGGCCGTGCCCCCGCGCTGCCCGGTCTGCGGCAGTCCCTATCTGCGCAAACTCGGCGCGGGCACGGAAAAGGTGGAGCAGGAGCTGTCCGCGCTGCTTGCCGGCGCGGCCGACATCGTGCGCATGGACGCCGACACGACGCGCACCAAGGGCGCCCACGAACGCCTGCTCGAGCGCTTCGGCGCCACGGCCCCGGCCGTCCTTTTGGGCACGCAGATGATCGCGAAGGGCCTCGACTACCCCGACGTCACCCTCGTGGGCGTGCTGAACGCCGACACTTCCCTGAAGCTGCCCGACTACCGCGCCGGCGAGCGCACCTGGCAGCTGATCGAGCAGGTGGCCGGGCGCTGCGGCCGGGGCACGCGCGAGGGCCGCGTCATAGTCCAGACCTACCAGCCCGCGCACCCCGCGATCCGCGCCGCCGCCGCCCACGACCGCGCACTCTTTTTGGACGGCGAGCTGAAAGACCGCCGCGAGCTGGGCTATCCCCCCTTCACCCGCCTGGCCAACGTGCTGGTGTGGGGCCCGGAGGAAGGGGAGGTGTCGCGTGCGGCCTCGCGGCTGTCCCTCTCCATCAGCTCGGCGGCCCAAAGCGCGGGCGCGGACTGGGAGCTTTTAGGCCCTGCCCCCTGCCTGCTCTCGCGCCTGAAGGGGCGCTACCGCTGGCATATATTGGTGAAGGCCGCGCCGAGCGCCGACTTCTCGCAGGTGCTCGGTCCCGTCTTGGCGCAGGAGAAAAAGCACAAGGACCTGCGCGTGGCCGTGGACGTGGACCCGGCGAGCCTCTTTTAGGCAAAACCCGTGCGGCGGGTGAAGCGGTCGGCGCCTGCCCGCATCCGCCCGCTGCCCCGCCCGCGACGCCCCCTTTCGCCATCTGCACGCGCCGCGCGACGCCCCCTTTCACCACCCATCGCGCTTCCCCGAAGTGCCGCGCCTGCGCCCCGTGCGCGCCGCTCACCCTGTTTCCAAAGCCGAACCACCGATTTATTTTCCGTCAGGACAATCAAATGACTTGAAGATGAACGGCATCCGTATTAGATTAAGTCGGTATGCGCAACACAGCGCGGCCACTTATGGGGAAGAGGGATACCCGTGCCGCCTGCGAGGCGCTTGACGTTTCGGTTGCCGTCGGATGGGTGCGCACGCACACGAGAGGCATCGCATCCGAAGGCGCACGTTGAAGAGAGAGAAGGAGGGGCAGTGACAGAGTCAGTAGATATCCACGCTGAAGACGTCGTCGTGCGGAAATCTTGTTGTTACTTCTGCCATCAGAACTGCGGTGTGCTCGCCTACGTGAAAGACGGCAAGCTCATCTACGCGGAAGGCGACCCGAACCACCCGACGAACCAAGGGGGCCTGTGCACGCGCGGCAACCAGGCACTCAACTTCGTGGACGACCCGTCGCGCGTGAACTACCCGCTCAAACGTGCGGGCGAGAAGGGCGAGAACAAGTGGGAGCGCGTCTCTTGGGACCAGGCGCTTTCTGAAATCGCCGAAAAGCTCAACCAGATCAAGAAGGAGTCCGGGGCCCAGGCCGTGGCCGCGGCCGCCGGCACCCTGCGCACCGACGACTGGGCGCGCCGCCGCTTCCTGAACCTCTTCGGCACCCCCAACGGCTTCCACAACGCGCTCCTGTGCTGGATCCCCACCTTCATGATCGAGACCGCCGTCTCCGGCTGGTCTCCCTTCGAGACCGACCTGGGCTCCTCGAAGTGCGTCATCTTGTGGGGCTTCAACCCCGGCGCCTCGTCCATGCCCGGCATGCACGGCTACACGGACCTGCAGCGCCAGACCGGCATGAAGCTCATCGTCGTGGACCCGCGCTACTCCGAGACGGCCGCGCACGCCGACCTGTGGCTGCCGCTGCGCCCGGGTTCGGACACGGCGCTGTCGCTGGCCATGCTCAACGTCATCTTGAACGAGTTCATCTACGACATGAACTTCGTGGACGAGTGGTGCGTCGGCATCGACGAGCTGCGCGACGCCATGGAGCCCTACACGCCGGAGTGGGCCTCGCC
This sequence comes from Acidaminococcaceae bacterium, assembly GCA_963592385.1. Lineage (GTDB taxonomy): Bacteria > Actinomycetota > Coriobacteriia > Coriobacteriales > QAMH01 > CAVAWX01. The sequence goes on from CAVAWX010000017.1 coordinate 7,039, forward strand.
GCTCACCTGGCTCGACCCCGAGCTGATCCGCGAGGCCGCGCGCATGTACGCGACCAACACCCCGGGCAACATCCAGTGGGGCTGCACCTGGGACCAGCTGGGCAAGAGCGCCGGCGCCGGCATGCACGCCCGCGCCATCATGCGCGCCATCTGCGGCAACCTCGACGTCCCCGGCGGCGACGGCATGCCCGGTCCTGCCGTCTACATCACCGACGAGGAGATGGAGGGCAACAACTACCTGCCCGACGACGTGAAGGCCAAGCAGATCGGCTCGGACAAGTTCAAGATGACGTCCTGGCCCGGCTACGAGCGCCTCTCCGAGATCTCGCAGCGCAAGTGGGGCAAGGCCTTCACCGCAGAGTGGATGTGCGAGGCGCACGGCCCGTCCGTGTTCAAGGCCATCCTCACGGGCGACCCCTACCAGGTCCGCGCCCTGCTCGTCTCGGGCACGAACCCGCTGTCGTCGTATGGCGACGCGAAGATGACCTACGAGGCCATCAAGCAGGTCGAGTTCCTGGTCGTCCTCGACTACTACATCACGCCGACGGCCCTGCAGGCCGACTTCATCTTGCCGGTGGCCGGCGCCATGGAGCGCCCCATCGTGCACACGAACTACGGCGTCACGGACTCCATCGTCGGCTCGCAGCGCGCCATACAGCCCATGTACGAGCGCAAGACCGACTACAACATCTGGCGCGAGCTCGGCCTGGCCTGCGGCCAGACGGAGGAAGAGTGGCCGTGGCCGGAGCTGGAAGACGCGTTCTTCTACATGCTCCAGCCGCTCGGCATGCCCATCACGAGCTACGACGACTTCGTCGAGCGCTACCGCATGTACTACCCGCCCGTGCACTACCAAAAGCACGTGGGCCGCGGCGAGTTCTGCACGGCGTCCGGCAAAGTCGAGCTGAAGAGCAGCGTGCTCGAGGAGTTCGGCCTGCCGGGGCTGCCCACCTACCTGGGCCCGGCCGAAAACGAGCAGGACGACCCCGAGGTGGCCGAGGAGTACCCCGTCGTGCTCACCACGGGCGGCGGCTTCATGCCCTTCCACCACTCCGAGCACTTCAACAACCCCATCATCCGCTACATCAAGCCGGATCCCTTCTTCACCATCCACCCCGACCTGGCCGAAAAGCTCAAGATCTCGGACGGCGACTGGTGCTGGATCGAGACGCGTCGCGGGCGCATCAAGCAGCGCGCGAACGTCGAGCCGGGCATCGACCCGCGCGCGGTCTACACGCAGCGCGGCTGGTGGTTCCCCGAGCGCTCGCATGAAGGCCCGCAGCCCTTCGGGTGCTTCGAGTCCAACACGAACGTGCTCACCTCCGTCGACGACGAGCACTGCGACCCGCTGACGGGCTGCTGGGCAAACCGCGGCCTGCTGTGCAAGGTCTACAAGTGCACCGAGGCCGACCACGAGTACACGGCGGCCGACTGCGGGTTCTCCATCCCCGGCTCCGAGTTCGCCACCAAGGGCGCGGGCGTGCACTCCAAGCCCTCCGAGCACAAGATGGCCATCGAGTTCGCCGAGCCCATCTACGCGCAGCCCGACTTCGAGGTGCCCGCAGGCCTGACCTGGGACTACAAGACGCGCCGTGCCCTCGACGAGAACGGCCGCTACCTCGAGCCTGCCAGCGGCTGGATGATCGACCCGGACACGGGCGCCTACTACCAGCAGGGCACGGGCTACAAGTACATCAGCTCGGGCGGCGACTTCCTGCTCGACGAGGCCTCCGGCACCTTCTACGACTTCTCCGGCCAGCCGTCCGCGGGTCCGCAGCCCACGTTCGAGGTCCCCGAGATGCTCGTGTGGGATCCCATCACGCAGACGGCCAAGGAGCCCAACACGGGCTACCGCTACGATCCGGACAGCGGCTGGCTGATCAACGACGCCACCAACGTCTACTACGACAAGTACACGATGTATGCCTATGACGCGGCCAAGAACCTCTTGGTCGACGAGAAGACGGGCAAGTACTACAGCATGGAAGACCCCACCCAGGAGGTTTCCGTTGAAGGAGGGGAGGCTTAAATGACACGCTACGCAATGGTCATGGACACGCGCCGCTGCATCGGCTGCTCTTCGTGCACGATCGCATGCCGCACGTGGAACGAGCTTCCGCTCGACGTCATCTACAACCCGGTGGTCTCGGCCGGCGCCGAGGGCACCTGGCCGCACGTCCACCTCACCTTCACCCCGATGATCTGCATGCACTGCGAGAAGCCCGCCTGCGTGCCGAGCTGCCCCACGGGCGCCTCGCGCCAAGACGACGACGGCATCGTGTGGGTGAAGTACGAGCACTGCATGGGCTGCAAGGTCTGCGCGAACGCCTGCCCCTACGGCGCGCGCGACTTCAACGAAGAAGAGGGCTTCATGCGCAAGTGCACGTTCTGCAAGGACCGCGTGCGCGAGGGCGAGCAGCCGCACTGCGTGAAGACCTGCCACCAGAAGGCGCGTATCTTCGGCGACCTGGACGACCCGAACTCCGAGGTCTCCAAGCTGGTGAACTCCCTGCACACCGAGCGCATCGACGAGGACCTGGGGACTGAGCCTCAGGTGTACTACATCCGCGATTTGGGAGGGAGGGCATAATGAGACGTTTCTGGATTTGGCCCATCGCCCTGTATCTGTTCTTGGGCGGCCTCGGCGGCGGCATGATGTGCTTTTCGATGGTGCTCGGCGTGATGGTCGAGCCCTCCGCGGTCACCTCCGGCACCCTCGTGTTCGGCGTGTTCGTCGCGTTTCTGTGCCTGCTCGTGGGCACCGGCCTGCTCGTGTTCGAGCTAGGCCAGCCGAAAGTGTTCTACCGCGCGTTCGTCGCGAAGACCGCCGTCATCAAGTGGGGCGCCGTCGTGCTGTCCATCTCGATGATCTTCGGCTTTCTGTTCATCGTGTGGGAGATCACGTGGTTCCAGTTCTTCCCCTTCATCCCCTACGAGGGCTTCGCGCGCTTCTGCCTGATTCCGGCGGGCGTGGCGGGCTGCTGCGTCATGGTCTACACGGGCGTGCTGCTGTCCTCGCTGAAGGGCCGTCCGTTCTGGAACACCCCGGCGCTGCCGGTGCTCTTCACCGTCTCGGCGCTGTCCACGGGCGCGGCCCTGCTGTCCATGTGCGTGGGCGTGTGGCCGTTTCCCAACGAGTGGCTCATCGCCGACGCGGCCTCGCTCGAGTTCATCCATACCGGGCATGAGTTCCGCGAGCTTTTGCACGTGGCCGACCGCGTGCTGATCGTGGCCGAGATGGTCGTGCTGCTGCTCTTCGTCATGCTGCAGTTCTGCGCGTCCAACAACATGGCCAAGCGCGTGGCCGACCGCTGGGTGCGCGGCTCGTGGGCCCTCTACTTCTGGGGCCTGCTGCTGGGCTGCGGCCTGCTCGTTCCGCTGTTCCTGAACATCGCGGGCGGCGCGGCGGCCGAGGTCGCCTCGCCGGTGATCGCGCTGGCCGGCGGCTGCCTGCTGCGCTTCATGATCGTGTGGAGCAACGAGCGCCGTCTGGGCCCGGGCGAGGAGAAGTACCACTCGCGCCTGCCCAAGGGCGCCAACCCCGAGGCTTCCGGCAACGACGAGTTCATGGACTACTGGGCTCCCGGCCGCACGTACTGGACCGAGGTGAACGCCGCGAGCGCCGCGCCTGTCGTGGGTGCGCATTCGGTGGCGGCTGCCGAGGAGGCCTAAGCACTGCAACGAGGCGTGTGCGCCGCGTGAGGGTTTGCGCGGCACATGCGCGGTGACGAGACCCCGGCGCGCGCTACGACGCGTTGCCGGGGTTTCGCTATAGTTTGAGGGCGTCGGCGGCGCGCGGCACCGCGGCACGTGGAGTGCGTCCGATATATGCGGCGCATCCGACGTGCGAGAGCTTCGAGGACGACTGCCGCCGCGTGCGGCGCATGTGCCACGAGACAAAAGAGGGGGCGGGTGAAGATGAGCATGGAGATCGAGGGCGGCCTGCGCGGCTTTGCCGATGCGTGCGTGCGTTGCGGCCTGTGCGCGCGCACGGACTGCGGCAACTTCCCGGAAGGCACCCCGAACCTGGGCGAGATCTGCGCCTCGCTGCTCGCAGGAGAGGAGACCTGGCGGCATTTCCCCTTCACCTGCGCCTTGTGCAACCGCTGCACCGCGCACTGCCCGGCCGGCCTTCGCGCCTTCGACATGTGCAAGCCCGCGCGCGCGCTCCTGCTGCCGCGCCACCCCGAGCTGCGCGGCTTGTACCGCAAGTTTCGCACGGACCTGAAGTACAACCTCTTCAGCATGCTGAAGAGTCATCGCGCCCACGGCGACATGGACCACATCTCGCTCGTGGAAGGCGCGGCAGACCTTGGGGGAGAGGCGGATGCCTGCGCGTTTTTCCCGGGATGCGCGCTCTATGCCTACGCGCCCGAGCTGACGGCGGCGGTGGCGGCATGGCTGCGCGAGGAGCGCATCGCGTCGCGCACGCTCACCTTCTGCTGCGGGGCGACCTTCTACGACCCCGGCTTCTTCGACGAGTTCGACGCCTACCGCAGCGGGGCGCGGAAGTTCTTCGCCGAGGCGGGCATCGAGCGCCTCGTCGTCACCTGCCCGCACTGCGAGCGCCTTCTGCCCGAGCTGCTGGAGGGCACGGGCGTCGAGCTGGTGCGCCTGCCCGAGCTTTTGCGCGAACGCGGCAAGATGGCCGAGTGCGGCGGCAGCATCACCGTGCACGACTCCTGCTACGACCGCGAGGGCGGGGTGCACGCTGCGGCGGCCCGCGCGCTCTATCCGCAGGCCGACATCGTCGAGATGGCGCACAACCGCGCCGACACCATGTGCTGCGGCGGAGGCGGCATGGTCAGCGTCTACGCGCGCGACTACTGCGAGTACCGCCGCCTCATGCGCTTGGCCGAGGTGGACGACGCGGGGGCGGGCATGTGCCTGTCCACCTGCTTTTCCTGTGTGAACTCCATGCAGCGCTCCATACGCGAGATCCCCGTGCGGCACTACCTGGAGCCGATCTTCGGGGTGAAGGTGGATTGGCCGGCCGTCTACGCGAGCGTGGACGCGCTGTATGCCGACGCGCGCACAGAAGGCCTCTACGCCTCGCGCGAGCCGGTGTTTGCGGGACAGGTCGTGCCGGATGAACCGGACGGCGCCGCCGCCGGCGGCGCGGGCGCGCCCCCATCGGCCGACGCCGCCCCTGATGCTGCCGCTGGCGGCGCCGCCCCCGACACGACCCCGACGACGGACGGAGCCTGAGCGCGCGCCCCCGCGTACACGCATGCACGCGCCGCGCCACTTCACCATGCAAAGCGATATCCGGAAAACGAACTGCCACTACTGCGGCTACCTGTGCGCCTTCGAGGCGCGCGTGGAAGACGGGCGCATCGTCGAGTTCACCCCCGACGCCACGCGCTACCCCTACGACGTGTCCGTCTCGGCGCGCTGCCCCCGCTGGCGCCTGAACGTCGAGAAGCTCTACGACGAAAGCCGGGTGAACTACCCGCTGCGGCGCGTGGGCGAGCGGGGGAGCGGGAAGTTCGAGCGCGTCTCCTGGGACGAGGCCATCGGCGACATCGCCTCGCGCCTGCGCGCGCTGATCGACGAGTACGGCGGCTGGACCGTGGCCTCGGCCATCGGCGGCCCGCACGCCGTCTACTGGCCGCTGCACCGCCTGATGAGCTTCATCGGCAGCCCGAACAACATGGGCATCGGCCCCATCTGCTGGAACCCGCGCATATGGATGGACACGATGACCTACGGCTGGTCCATCGAGTGCGACCTGCGCCCGGGGCTCACCGGCTGCCTCATCCTGTGGGGCACCAACCCCGCGCAAAGCGACAACTCGCTGTTCTGGCGCAACGTCGCGCAGTACGCCCGCGACGGCGGCAAGCTCGTCGTCGTGGACACGCGCCTGTCCGAGACCGCGATGAAGGCCGACGTGTGGCTGCATCCCTTCCCGGGCACCGACATCGTGCTCGCCTACGCGCTCGCGCGCATCATCATCGAGGAGGGCCGTGCGGACGACGAGTTCATCGAGCAGTGGTGCTACGGATTCGACGAGTTCAAGGAGGCGGCCTTCGCGCGCAGCCTAGACGAAGCCGCCGAGATTACGAAGATCTCCGTCGAGGACATGCGGGCGGCCGCGCGGGCCTACGCGGGCGACTACCCGGCCGCCCTGCTGTCCGGCCGCGGCGTCGACCAGATAGGCCCCAACACCGCGCCGCTGCATCGGGTGCTCGCCGCCTTGCGCGCCATCACGGGCAACGTGGACGTGCCGGGCGGCTGCTGCATCAACGAGGCGCCGCGCTTCATGTCCGAGCTGGAGCTGGAGGGCAGTCTGGAGCTGTCGCAAGAGGCAAAGGCGCATTGCCTGAACGAGCCGGACTGCGGCCTGCAGGGCTATAGAGGCTGGGAGCTGGCCGATGCGCGCACGGGCAAGCTCGGCCGCCACCTGCCCATGCGCTATCTGACGAGCGCCCTGCCGCAGCGCGTGTGGGAGGCCGCGATTGACGGGGCGCCCTACCGCGTGAGCGCGCTGATCGTGGATGCGGCAAACCCGCTCGTCACCTATGCCGACACCGAGCTGGTGCGCCGGGCGCTCGCGGCCATGGAGCTCGTCGTCGTGCTGGAGTTCGTCATGACGCCCACGGCGCAGATGGCCGACTACGTGCTGCCCGCCGCCGCCGCGCTCGAGCATCCCTGCCTGCAAGCCATGGGCGGCGTCTCGGACTTCTGCTACGGGGGGCCGGCCGCCGTGGAGCCGCAGTTCGAGCGCCGCGAGGACTACCGCATCTTGCGCGATCTAGCCCTGGCGCTGGGCGATGCCGAGGGCAACTGGCCCGCCCCCGACCTGTCCGCAGAGCTTGCCCGCATGCTCGAGCCGGTGGGCATGAGCTGGGAGGACTTCTGCACGGTGGGGCTGTGCGGCGGCACGCAGCGCTACTACAAGCACCTCGAGCCCGACCCGGCCACGGGCGCGCCGTCCGGCTTTGCCACCGAGAGCGGCAAAATCGAGCTGGCCAACCCCTTCCTCGCCCGTCTGGGCGCAGGCCGCGTCGCCTGCTTCACCCCCGTGCCGCAGGTCCACGAGCATCGCAGCGCCGACCCGCAGGCCGTCGTGCTCATCACCGGCGCGCGCAAGCAGCCCTACTGGGCCTCGTCGTATTTCGAGGTGCCCGCGATGCGCGCCCGCCACCCGAAGCCCTTAGTCGAGATGTCGCAGGCCACGGCCGACGCGCTGGGCCTGTCCGAAGGCGACGAGGCCCTCATCTCGCGCCTGGACGCCCCCGAGACCGAAATCGTGCAGCATGTGCATATCGCGCCCATGGTCGATGGTGTAGCATCTGCCGAGTACGGATGGTGGTTTCCCGAACAGGACGGCGGCGCCCCGGGCTTTTCCGGCCTCTACGACAGCAACGTCAACCTGCTCACGCGCGGCACGGCCGAAGGCCCTGCCGAACCGCTCATCGGCACATGGATCTACAACGGCATACCCTGCCGCATCAGGAAGAAAGGAGCCTGAGGTGCAAGAGAAGAAGTACGCGATCCTCGTTTTCAGCAAGCCCCCCATCCCCGGTCTGGTGAAGACGCGCCTGACGCGCGAGCGCGGCGGCATCTTCACCCAGGAGCAGGCGGCGCAGTTCTTCAAGCGCAGCCTCTGGGACGTGACGGAGCTGGCCATGTGGTGCATGGACGACCTGTCCGAGCTGAACCGCCAGGAGCGCGAGGCCAACCCCGGGGCCCCGCAGCGCAGCTACGACCTCTTCATCTCGACCACGCCTGCCGAAAACGTGCAGCTGATGAAGGAGACGATTGAGGAGATCGGCAACTGGCCGCACGAAATTCACTACATGTGCGACCACGGCGCGAGCTTCGACGAGCACTTCAACGGCGCCTTCCAGGACATCTTCGACCAGGGCTACGAGGCCATCGTCTCCATCGGCGCCGACATCCCCACCCTGCCGCGCACCCACGTCTCGCAGGCGTTTCAGTGGCTCGACTACTTCAGCGAGGTGCTGGGCACGCCGGGTTTCGTGCAGGCGCCGTGCCAGGAGTGCGGCACGAGCCTCGTGGGCTACAACTACGACACGCCCATCGACCACACGGGCATCTACTACAACATGGACGGGCGCCCCGCGCTCGACGGCTACGTGGAGAAACTCGCCGACAAGCAGATCCCCAACGCCTACCTCGCGCCCGTGGCCGACGTGGACGAGCCCGAAGACCTCGCGCACTGCCTGTCGTGCGCGCGCGCGCTGGCCTCGGCGGCCGAGTACCAGACGGGCATCTACGTGCCGCGCCGCGTGATCGAGTGGGCAGACGCCGTCGGCATACGCGTCACGGCGCCCCCCAACGACAACCACGACCCGCGCCAGTACCTCGACGACGCGGTGACGGGCGCCGACGCGCCGGCGCTCGACGCGCAGCCCACCGAGGGCATTCTCTAGGATGGTGAAGATGCAGGCGGATGAGGCGCGCGCGGGCGCGGACGCGCACGTAGGGGAACGTGCGGGTGAAGGGGGAGAGCGCACGGGCAGCGTCGAGGGCGGCGAGGAGCGCGTCCTCCACACGGTGCACGCCATGTGCCCGCATTGCCTGGAGGTGCTGCCCGCCGAGGTCTACGCAGATGCGAACGGCGCGGTCTGGATGCGCCGCACCTGCCCCGCGCACGGCCAGACGACCACCTACGTGTGGCCGGACGCCGCGCACTACGAATGGCTGCGCGGCATGCACACGGACGCGACCGCGCCCAAGGAGCGCCGCGCCCCCGTCGTGGACGCCTGCTGCAAGAGCTGCGGCCTGTGCCCGCGTCACCTGCGCCGCGGCACCCTCGTGGAGATAGAGGTCACGCGCCGCTGCAACGCGAAATGCCCCGTCTGCTTCATGAGCGCCGATTTTCCCACCGACGGCATCAGCTTCGAGCAGATCGAAGGCCTCGTGGCCACGCTCGCGCGCGACGTCGGCCCCGAGACCGGCCTGCAGATCACGGGCGGCGAGCCCACGGTGCGCCCCGACCTGCCCGACATCGTGAAGATGGCGCGCAGCTACGGCTTCACCGGCATCGAGGTGAACACGAACGGCATCGTGCTCGGCCGCAGCCGCGCGTACCTGCAAAAGCTCGTGGACGCGGGCATCACCGGCGTCTACCTGTCCTTCGACGGCATCGACGAGGAGCCCTACGAGGCCATATGCGGCAACGCGGCGATGCTTGCCGACAAGATGGCCTGCATCGAGAATTGCCGCGAGGTCGGCGTCGAGGTCATCTTGTGCATGACCATCGTGAAGGGCGTGAACGACCATCTGGTGGGGCAGGTCATCGATTTTGCCTGGGCCAACAACGACATCGTGGCCGGCATCGCCTTGCAGCCGGCCTTCACCTCCGGGCGCTTCGAGCCGGACAGCTACGCGCCCTACACCGCAGGCGACACCATCTTCGACATCGAGCGCCAGACGGACGGGCGCATACGCGCGGCCGACATCATGCCGCTCGGCTGCTCGGACCCGCTCTGCGACACGGGCACCTTCCTGTCGCCCGGGCCGGATGGCGGCTACGTCCCGGCCACGCGCGGCCTGACCCGCGAGGAGTACCTGGAGTACTTCGACGCGGCCAGCCCCCAGGGCTCGGTGCTGCCCGACATACTCTTCAAGAAGGGCGTGAACCTCTACCACGGCGTCAGCCTCATCATCATGAACTACATGGACGCGATGACGGCGACGATGGAGCGCATGCGCGAGTGTTCGATGCTCGTCACGATGAAAGACGGGCGCATCATCCCGTTTTGCAGCTACCAGATGACGGACGCCTCCGGCAGGCGCCTCTACGAGATGTGGGGCACCGGGCCCGAGGACTGAGAGGCGGCCCGCGTGCGCGGGGCGAGGCGGGGCGGGGCACCGTTGCGCCGCCGCCGTTTACCGTGAAACGCGCAGCTTCTGCTTTCTGCCGCCGTGCCCCGTCGTTGCCGTGGCGTTTTCGAGCGGGGGGGCGGCCCGCGTGCGCGCGGGGGTACAATCGAGGGACATGCATTCGCGAAGAGAGAGGACGAGCCGCATGTACTACCACGACTTCCAGGGAGAGAAGATTTCCGCGCTCGGCATGGGCACGATGCGCCTGCCCGTGCTCGACGGCGACGAGTCCAAGCCCGATTTTGACGCCACGCGCGAGATGGTGGCCTACGCCCTCGAGCATGGGGTGAACTACTTCGACACGGCCTGGGGCTACCACAGCGGGCACTCCGAGGAGGCCGTGGGCGCGGCGCTGGCCGGCGTCGAGCGCGACTCGTTCAACCTGGCCAGCAAGTTTCCCGGCTACGACGTGTCCAACTTCGGCAAGCATGAGGAAATCTTCGCCAAGCAGCTGGAGAAGTGCCGCGTGGACTACTTCGACTTCTACCTCATCCACAACGTGTGCGAGGTGAACATCGAGCAGTACCTCGACGACGAGAAGTACGGTACCGTCAGCTACTTCAAGCAGCAGCGCGACGCCGGGCTGGTGCGCCACCTGGGCTTTTCCGTGCACGGCCGCTTCGACACCTTCACGCGCTTCATGGACGCCTACGGCGACGACATGGAGTTTTGCCAGATCCAGCTGAACTACGAGGATTGGGAGTTCCAAGACGCGCGCGCGAAGGTCGCCTACTGCGCCGAGCGTGGACTGCCCGTCATCGTGATGGAGCCTCTGCGCGGCGGCATCCTGTGCAATCTGCCCGAACAGCACCACGAGCGCCTGGCCGCCCTGCGCCCCGGCATGTCGGAGGCGGAATGGGCGTTTCGCTGGATCGAGGGCGTGGACGGCATCGTCACCGTCTTGTCCGGCATGAGCGACATGGCGCAGATGCGCGACAACATCGCCATCTTCGACGAGAAAAAGGCGCTGACGGACGAGGAGCGCGCGGTCCTCGAGGAGATCGGCCACGACCTCGCGTACTCGAAGGGGCTGCCCTGCACGGCCTGCCGCTACTGCGTGGACCACTGTCCTAAAGGCCTCGACATCCCGCACCTCATCTACCTCTACAACGAGCAGCTCTCGCGCGACTCCGGCCGCTTCATCGCGCCGATGTCGTATCGGGTGCTGCGCGACGAGGCCAAGCCGGACGCCTGCATCGCCTGCGGCGCCTGCCACGAGGTGTGCCCGCAGGCCCTGGCCATCCCCGAGTTTTTGGCCGAGTTCGCGGCGGCCATGCACAAGGACTGAAGGCGAGCAGGGTAAAGGGGGCGGGCGCTGCCGCGCCACGCCGGCCGGCTGCGTGGTATGGTGGGCGGGCACGAGAAAGAAAGAGCCACGACCGCATATCGGTGAAGAGGAGGAGCGCATGTCGCTGCGCATTCAGGAAGTACGCAAGGGTTCGCAGATTTCGGAAAACGTCAAGTGCCTCATGCAGGCGGTGTTTCCGCCCCATGACCTGGTCTCCTACGAGCGCCTGCTTGATCTGGCCGAAAAGGACGGCGTCTTCTTCCAGGCGTTTTACGATGAAGACGAGTTCAGCGGCCTGGCCTACTGGCTGGCCAAAGACGACCTTGTCTATCTGTTCTACCTGGCCGTGTCGCCCTCGCGCCAGTCGAAGGGCTACGGCACGCAGATCCTGAACAGCCTGAAGCTGCAAAACCCCGGCAAGACCATCATACTCGAGGCCGAATCCGTGCGCGAGGAGGCCGACAACGCCGAGCAGCGCCGCCGCCGCGAGATCTTCTACGAGCGCAACGGCTTTTCCTGCCTCGACTTCCGCACCAACGACGACGGCCAGATCTACGACCTGATGGTCTTCGGCCGGCAGGTGGACGGCGAGGAGTTCCTGGGCTTGGTGCGCCACTTCGCGCCCGACTTCGCCGAGCTCATGTCCATCGTCGACTAGCGCGTCCGCGCTGCCCACGCGCCGCCCGCTTGCACTCCCCGCCGGCCGCCACCGAAGGCGGCGGGCGGGGGCGCCGCGTGTCGGCCGCAGCGCAAGCCGAACCGCGCAGCCCGTTTCGTCCGTCCCGTCCGCCCCGACCACACCGACACATCCGCCGCTATGGAAATCGCCGAACAACAACGCCGGCGCATCGACGCCGACATCGCCCAGATCGCCTGCACGCGCCCGACGCCGCCCGTGATCGCCATCGTGCCCACGCAGCTGCCCGCCGAGCACCTGCTGCGCGTGAACGACCACTACATCAACGCCATCGTCGTGGCAGGCGGCGTGCCGCTGATCTTGCCCCTCACGCGCGACCCGCGCGTCTACGAGCGCCTTTTCCCCGTGGTGGACGGCTTCGTCTTGACGGGCGGGCACGACGTGGACCCCGAGCGCTACGACGTGGACACGGCGCACGAGGCCTTCGACAAGGTCGGCGAGATCACCCCGCTGCGCGACAAGGTGGAAAACCTCATCCTCGACTACGCGTGGAAGGCCGACGTGCCGCTGCTGGGCACCTGCCGGGGCATGCAGACGATGAACGTGTTCTTCGGCGGCAGCCTGTACCTGGACCTGCCCAGCGAGTTCTCCGGCGTCGACCCCCTGACGCGCCAGCCCCTCGCGCACTGGCAGACCGCCGACCCCGCGCAGACCACGCACTACGTCTCCATCAAGCGCGGCTCGAAGATCCACAGCATCCTGAAGGCCGACACGGTGGCCGCGAACTCGTTTCACCACCAGGGGGTGAAGGAGCTGGGGCGCGGGCTGGCGGCGGTCGCCTGGGCAAACGACGGGCTGGTGGAGGCCATCGAGGCCGAGGAGCGCACCTTCATGCTGGGCGTGCAGTGGCACCCCGAGTTCTTCTTCAAGGAAAAGCACATGGGCAACCTCTTCGCGCTGCTGGTAAACGAGGCGGCCCTCGCACGGGCCAGCGGCAGGCTGGAAGGCGCCTTCGAGCAGGCCGACCTCGCCGCGCTGACGGAAGCAAGCCTGTAGCGCCTTTTTTCGCGCGGCGCGGCCCTCGCCTCGGCCTTGCGGGGTGGCGCTCTGGGCGCCTTGGGCGGCGGTTTGCAGGGCCGTCCTCGTTTTTATCGGCACATGCAAAACGGAAGCGAACCCGGTTTCACTTCCGTTAGGACGTGTGAAACGGAAGTGAACCTAGTTTCACTTCCGTTAGCGCATGCGAAACGGAAGCGAGTAGCCGGCTTTCGTTTGGGGGCGCCTGAAGAAGCGGCCTTTGTTCAGAGGCACGTGAAGACGAGGTAGCGGTTCGCGTGGCCGCCGCGGCCGTCGGCGCGAAAATCCGCAGCCAGGCGTGCGCCGCCCGCGCCGGCAAGCGAGGCGGCCAGGCGCTCGACTTCCGCGTCGGAGAAGTGGTGGCAGTAGCGCCAGGCGCCGGGCGTGTCCTGCCAGCCCAGGATGTAGTCGCCCGCGCCCAGCTCCGCGGCATCGATTTCCAGCTCCTCGATGGCGCGCTGCGTCGTCGCGGCCGCTTTTTCCCGCGTCTCGTCGTCGTCGGCGAACTGCCACAGCGTGACGAAGACGAGCCCGCCCGGGCGCACGCTGCGCACGAGGGCATCGAGCAGGCGTTTTCTCCACAGGAACTGCGGCACATGGTGAAAGAAGCCGAAGCAGGCGGCCGCGTCGCAGACGGGCGCCTCCAACGCGTCTTCGAGCGCGCGCTCCGTCTTCAGCGCCTCCACGATGTCGAGGTGCTGGTAGCTCAGCTCGCCTGCCGCGTCCACCCCGCGCGCCAAATCGAAGACGAGGGCGTCGTCGCCGTCCACCGCATAGGTGCACAGGTCGAGCTGCGGGTGCGCCTCGTGCATGAAACGCTCGAAGCGCAGGTTGCCGCAGGCCAAGTCGAGCAGCGCCAGCTCGCCGGCCTCGCCACCCCCGGCACCACCGCCCGCTTCACCCGCCGCACGCGTGCCCGCGTCCGCGCCTCCCGCGCCCGCGCCGGCACCGCCCGCTTCACCCGCCAATTCCACCAGCATGTCCGCGCAGCGGTACCACCCCGCCCACGGCCGCGTGCGCGTCGCGGAAAACGAGGCGGCGTGCGCGGCGTAGAACTCCGAGGTCGTCCGCGCGAGTTGTTCTGCAGTCTCCTTGTTCATGGTGCGCCATTGTAGCGCCCCCGCACCCGCGTTGCGCTAAACTACCCCCCATGCTTACTTGGTGGCACTATCTCGTTTCCTTTTGCGTGGCGCTTGCCGCGACGGCGGCGCTCGTGCCCGTCGTGCGCGCGTTTGCCATACGCCACGGCATCGTGGACAAGCCGGGCGGCCGCCGCGTGAACAAGACGGCCATCCCGCGCATGGGCGGCGTCGCGATGTTTGCCGGCGTGCTCGTCGCCGTCGGCGTCGAGTGCATATGCGACGCGGCCGGCGTCTGGACCGGCCCCATCGTGTCCGGCGGCGTCTTCAACGGCCAGCTCGTGGGCGTGCTCGCCGGCCTCGCCTGCATCACCGCCGTGGGCGTGGCAGACGACGTGCGCTCCCTGCCCCCCTGGGTCAAGCTCGCCGGCCAGATCCTCGCCGCGTGCATCATCGCCTTCACGGGCACCCTGCTCTCCAACTTCAAGATCCCCCTCACCAACACCGTCATCGGTCTCGGGTTTTGGGCATACCCCATCACCATCGCCTACCTCGTCGCCTTCGCCAACATCATCAACCTCATCGACGGCCTGGACGGCCTGGCCGCCGGCATCACGGGCATCTCGGCGCTGTCGCTGTTCGTCCTCACGGTCGGCCTCATGCGCAACGACGCGGCCCTCGTGGCCATCATCCTCGTCGGCATCTGCGTGGGTTTCCTCTTCTACAACTTCAACCCGGCCTCCATCTTCATGGGCGACTCCGGCAGCCTGCTCATCGGCATGATGCTCGGCACGGTCAGCCTGCTGGGCGCGGCGCGTTTCTCCTCGATCACGGCCCTCGCGGTGCCCATCGTCATCGCCGGCGTGCCCGTGATCGACACCTTCTCGGCCATCATCCGCCGCCTGCGCGGCCACCAGCGCATCGACCAGCCCGACACCGGCCACATCCACCACCGCCTGCTGCGCCGCGGCTTCACCCAGCGCAAGGCCGTGCTCGTCATCTACGCGTGGACGGCGGTGCTGTGCGTGGGCGCGACGCTTCTGTGGAGCACGGAGGGCGTGTTGAAGTACAGCCTGCTCCTCGTGCTGCTCGTGGCCTCGGCTTTCATCATCCACTACCTGGGCCTGTTCGGGCCGGTGCTGCAGCACACGAAGGCCGACGCGCCGGACGGGGCGGACGCGGACGGGAATGGTGAAGCAGACGGCGCAGACGGTGAAGCCGACGGGGCGCAGGGTGAAACGGGCGCCGTGCATGGTGAACCGGACGGGGCACATGCTTCACCAGCCGACGCCGCGCAGGGCGAGGGGGAAGGGGCGCACGGCAAGCCCGGTGCTGCCGTCAAATCGCCTGCCGCCCCCGCCGATGCGCCCGCCGCACACGGGGCGCACAGCCGGTGAGCGAGCGCCTCCCCGGCATACGCGAGCAGCTGAGAAGCGTCCCGGAAAAGCCCGGCTGCTACCTGTGGAAGGACGCAAGCGGCGCCATCCTCTACGTGGGCAAGGCGGTGAACCTGCGCGCGCGCATGTCCCAGTACGTGAACGGCTCCGATGAGCGCGCCAAGATCCCCCTGATGATGGAGCAGGTGGCCAGCTTCGACTACGTCGTCGTGGACAACGAGACCGAGTCGCTGGTCCTGGAGAAAAACCTCATCCAGCAGCACCACCCGCCCTTCAACGTGGACTACCGCGACAACAAGAGCTACCCCTACATCGCCCTGACGAAAGGCGACGTCTACCCGGCCATCAAGTACACGCGCGAGAAGCACCGCAAGGGGACGCGCTACTTCGGCCCCTACACCGACGCCCGCGCCGCCCGCGAGACCGTGGACACCCTGCGCCGCATCGTGCCGCTGTGCCGCACGAGCTGCGACCGCTACCGCGCCCTGCGCCGCAAGCTCGCGGCCGGGCATGCGCCCAGCGCAGACGACAAGGCCTGCTTCGACTACCACATCGGGCACGGCACCGGCCCGTGCTGCGGCGCCATCACCCCCGAGGACTACGCCCCCTACGTGGAGAAGGCGGAGCGCTTCTTGTCGGGCAAGCGCGGCGAGTTCGTCGAGGAGCTGGGCGCGGAGATGGCCGCCGCCGCAGCCGAGCTGGACTTCGAGCGGGCCGCGCGCATCCGCGACAGGCTCCAGGCGGTGCAGGCCCTGCGCGAGAAGCAGAAAGCCGTGCTCGAGCACGCCATCGACGCCGACGTCGTGGGTTTTTTCCGCGAGGAGACCATCGGCGCGGCGCACGTCTTCGTGGTGCGCGAGGGGCGCGTGATCGTCTCCAACGACTTCATCTTGGACAAGGGCCTCGACGTGGACGCCGACGAGTTCGCCGGCCAGTTCCTCGCCCGCTACTACGCCGACACCGACGAGCTGCCCCACGAGGTGGTGCTGGCCGACGAGCTGCCCGCCGACCTCGCGCGCCCGCTGGAAAGCTGGCTCACCGAGCGTCTGGCCTCGCCGCACGGCGCGCGCGTGCGCGTGACGGTGCCCAAGCGCGGCGCCCGCCACGAGCTGCTGCGCCTGGCCCAGACCAACGCCCGCCACGCCCTCATGCGCTTCAAGGCGCGCACCCGCTACGACGACGAGCGCATCGACATGGCCTTGCTGCAGCTGGAAAGCGCCCTGGCCCTGCCCGCGCCGCCCATGCGCATCGAGTGCTTCGACATCTCGACCATGCACGGCAACTACTCGGTGGCCAGCATGGTCGTCTTCACGGGTGGGCGCCCCGACAAGGCGCAGTACCGCCGCTTCAAGATCCGCCGCGACTTTGCCGAGGCCAACGACTTCGAGATGATGGGGGAGGTGCTAGGCCGGCGCTACGCCCCCGAGCGCATGGCCGACGAGCGTTTCGGCGCACGCCCCGACCTGCTCATACTCGACGGCGGCAAGCCGCAGCTGACGGCCGCCCTGCGCCAGCTGGACGCGCTCGGCCTCGACATCCCGGTGGCCGGCCTGGCGAAAAAGGACGAGGAGCTGTTCGTGCCCTGGGACGAGGAGGGGCCGGTCGTGCTGCCGTCGGGCTCGCCGTCGCTGTATCTGGTGAAGCGCGTGCGCGACGAGGCGCACCGCTTCGCCATCACCTTCCACCGCGAGCTGCGCGACAAGGGCATGGTCGCCTCCGTGCTCGACGGGGTGCCGGGTCTGGGGCCGGCGCGCAAGAAGGCCCTGATGAAGAAGTTCGGCAGCGTGAAGAGGATGCGCGAGGCCACGCTCGAGGAGCTGGCCGCCACGCCGGGCGTGCCCCGGCAGGTCGCCGAGGACCTCTACGCCGTCATCCTCGACCTCGAGAGCTGACCTGCGCCGCTGCCGCTGCGTGTCGGAGATCAGCCCCATCCAGTGATTTTTGCTGCTCTTCCATCGAGCTCCCCTTGAAAACAAATCGAGCCCCGGTGACTTGAATCAGAGGTCATTCCCGGGGCCATTGCCGCAAGTGTAACCGATGTGCCAGGGGTTGGTACCAACAATTCGACAACGTGCGAGTCAAGTTGTGCGGAAGACCCGTCTGGAAACAGGACTGAAAAAACTGAGTAGTGATAAACTCATCAAAATGTGATATATTGCTATATATTGTGAAAAGGAGGGCGCCATGGCGGTTCAGCTAGCAACCAGGGTCGACGACGAGCAGGCGAAAAGGTTTCGTGCCTACACGGCCGAGTTGGGCACCACTCCCAGCGATGCCCTGCGCATCTTCATCGCGGCTTTCAACCGCAGCAAGGGCTTTCCCTACGAGGTCCGGCTGGAGGGCGGGGCGCGCTGCGTCCCCTTTGAGAGCGAGGAAGAGGCGACGGAGTTCAGCACGAAGATGGCCGACGAGATGATCGAACATGCGTGGTGAGGTCTGGACGGTTTCCGCCGGCGGTTATGCATCGAAGCCGCGCCCGGCGGTTGTCGTCCAAAGCGATGCGGTGCACGATACCGACTCGATAGTTTTGTGC
>CAVAWX010000018.1:0-24451 GCA_963592385.1 Acidaminococcaceae bacterium
GATGGTGGGCCGTCAGGGGTTCGAACCCTGGACCTTGGGATTAAGAGTCCCCTGCTCTGCCAGCTGAGCTAACGGCCCATCGAGATGCGAAAACGTATTGTACACGTTTTCGCCGTGTGCAACCGGGAAAATTGGGGTGGGTGAAGGGATTCGAACCCTCGACCTCCAGAGCCACAATCTGGCGCCCTAACCAACTGGGCGACACCCACCATGTCCCGAGCTTCGCGCTACATGCAGGCGGCGCGAAAGCACCGCGCGTGAAGCGCAAGCCGTAAGTCTACTATACATTGAGTACGTGTGGCAGATAAATTTTCTGTGCACCCGGCACGTGCGCCGCGGCGTCCACCGTTTACCCCGCCCCCGCATCCCGCCGCCGTCTGGCCGACGTGGCGTGCGGCAGGAAAATTTGGACTGCACTTTCACCACACCTTTTGCCCCGCGCAGTCGGGGCTTCACCTGCGTGCCGCCCCGCGCGCCAGCCTCCCGCTTCACCCTCGGTTCGCCGCATACTCCACGGGGTCGTCGGCCAGCGCCACGCCCTCCTCGAGCACCTCGTCCAAATCGCGCGCCTCCTGCGCCGTGTCCTCGTCCATGTAGTGGTCGAACTCCTCGTAGATGGACGCGTCGGGCTCGCGGCTCAGCAGCGAGACGACGACGATGGCGATGCAGCCGCACACGAACGCCGGCAGCAGCTCGTAGATGCCGAACACGCCGCCCAGCGGCTTCACCAAGTTGTGCCACAGCAGCACGACGATGGCGCCCGTGAGCATGCCGGCGATGGCTCCGGACTTCGTCGTGCGCCGCCAGTAGAGGGAAAACAGCGTGAGCGGCCCAAACGACGCGCCCAGCCCCGCCCACGCATACGACACGACGGTGAAGATGACGGAGTTCTCGTCCCAGGCGATCCAAATCCCCAGCAGCAGCACGGCCGCGAGCGTGATGCGGCTGACGACGAGGATCTGGTTGTCGGTCGCGTCCTTCTTGAAGATGCCGTGGAAGATGTTCTCGGCCACCGACGAGCCGGTGATCAGCAGGTAGGCCGAGGCCGATGACATGGACGCGGCCAGGATGCCCGACACGACGATGCCGCACAAAAACGCAGGCAGCATGTCTTGCGACAGCACGATGAAGATGTTTTCCGCGGCCGACTGCGTGGCCAGCTGCGTCGGCATGAGGTAGCGCCCGATGAGGCCGATCATCACCGCGCAGAACATCGACACGACGACCCACACGATGGCGATGCGCCGCGACATCTTCACTTGCTCGTCGCTGCGTATGCCCATGAAGCGCACGAGCACCTGCGGCATGCCGAAATAGCCCAGCCCCCACGACAGCGTCGAGATGATGGTCAGGACGCCGTACTCGGCCGGGACGCCGAACACGGGGGCGCCGCCTTGCGCGAGCTGCGCGCCGTCTGCGCCCAGAGTCGGCGTGGCCGTCTGCGTCATGGACAGGTAGCCCGGGATGTCGCGCAGGAAGGCGACGGTGTTGTCCAGGCCGCCGGCCATCGTGATCGAGCCGGCCACGACCACGGCCAGCGCGAAGAACATGAGGCAGCCCTGCACGAAGTCGGTTGCCACGACGGAGAGGTAGCCGCCCACCATCGTGTAGAGGAAGACGATGATCGCGCCGAACACCATCATCAGCGCGTAGTCGATGCCGAACAGCGTGTGGAAGAGCTTGCCGCAGGTGACGAAGCAGCTGCCCGTGTAGACGCAGAAGAACACGAGGATGATGACGGCGGCGATCGTGCCGATGACGTTCTTGTCGTCGTGGAAGCGGTTGGAGTAGAAGCCCGGCAGCGTGATGGCGTCGCCCGCGCGCTCGGAGTAGCGGCGCAGGCGCTTTGCCACGAGCAGCCAGTTCAGGTAGGTGCCGACGGCCAGGCCGATGGCCGTCCAGCCCACGTCGGCCGCGCCCGTGAAGTAGGCCAGGCCGGGCAGGCCCATCAGCAGGTAGCCCGACATGTCGGAGGCCTCGGCCGACAGCGCGGTGAACCACGGGCCCACCTTGCGCCCGCCCAGGAAGTACTCCGACGAGGACTTGTTCGAGCGCTTCGCGTAGGACAGCCCGATGATCAAGATGACGATGAAGTAGACGAGTATCGCGAGTATGACGATGAAATCGCCGTTTTGCATGAGGACTCCTTTTTATCCTGGCGTCGTATCCCGGGGGCGCCGCGTTGCCTTGGCGCCGAGCTACGTTGCTGGGGCGCCGCGCCTTTTACGCCGCCGCGCCGCCCGCGCCGCGCTCTACCCGATGCCTCCGAGTATGGTACCCAGCACGAGGACAGCCACGACGGCGACGGGGAGCACGTACTTTGCAAGCGGGAAAAACCACGGGCCAAGCGGCTTCTCGCGCCCCTTGTTCACCTGCGCGAGCACCCAATCCTTCTTCATCACCCAGAAGAACATGATGGCGGCCAAGCACGCGCCGATGGGGCACAGGTACACCGAGAAGAAGTCCATCCACTCGCTGACGATGCCCGCGATCAGCAGGCTGACCACCAGCCCGACCGCGCCGATCAGCAGGCAGGCCGCACGCCGCGACAGGCCGAGCAGCTCTTGCAGGCTCGCGATGGGCGCCTCGTAGAGGTTGAGCAGCGAGGTGAGGCCGCCGAAGAGCACGGCGATGAAGAAGACGGCCTGGAAGACGACGCCGCCCGGCATCTGCGAGAAGAGGTTGGGCAGGTAGATGAAGAGCAGGCCCGGGCCGCCCTGGCTGAGCTGCTGGCCGGCCGTGGCCATCGCGGGGATGATGACGAGCGAGGCCAGCACGGCGGCCAGCGTGTCGAAGATGGCGACGTACTTCGCGCTGTTGGGGATGTCCTCGTCGTCGCCCAGGTAGGAGCCGTAGATGAGGGTGCCGTTGCCCGCGATCGACAGGCTGAAGAAGGCCTGCCCCAGCGCGAAGACCCACACGAGCGGATCGGCCAGGCCGGCGGGGTCGAGCAGGAAGATGTACTCGTAGCCCGCGCCGGAGCCGGGCAGGCAGAACACGTAGACGGCCAGCCCCAGGAACATGAGGAAGAACAGGGGCATCATCACCTTGTTGGCCTTCTCGATGCCCGAGCCCACGCCCAGGGCGAGGATGGCGACGGCGGCCGCGATGGCGACGACCTGCCACAGGACGTTGCCGTCCGCGACGTCGTTGAACTGCCCGCCGAAGGCCTCGGCGCCCGACAGCGGCGCAAGTCCGCCGGTTAACGCGTCGAAGGTGTACTTGAAGATCCAGCCCACGACGACGGAGTAGCCGATGGCCATCGCCAGCGAGCTGAACACGGGGACGAGGCCGAACGCGTTGCCCAGCTTCTTGCCCTTGCCGCGCGAGGCGGTGGCCTTGCCGAAGGCGTCGATGGGGCCGGAGCGCATGGCGCGGCCGAAGGCCATCTCCTCGATGACGCCCGTCGCGGCGATCAGCACGACGAAGATGAGGTAGGGGATGATGAAGGTGGCGCCGCCGTAGGCCGACACACGCGTGGGGAACAGCCAGATGTTGCCCATGCCGACGGCCGAGCCGATGCAGGCGATGATGAAGCCGCGCTTGGAGCGGAAGGAGTCGCGCTTGGGGGCGCGGGCCTGGGCCTGCGCCAGCGGCTGCTCGGGAGTGGGGCTGTCGGCAGGGGTCGGGCGCTTGGGGGCGGGTGTTGCGTTGGACACGAAGGGGCCTTTCTCGAAAACGGGGACGTGCGTGAGCCGTGCGGCGAATCGTGCGGTGAACCTCGTGCGCGGCTGCGGTGCAGGGCGCGGCGTGTGCGCGATGTGGCGCGCGCCGGCTGTGCTGCGGGTCGGAGGGCTAGGAGGCGGTCACGATGAAGTAGATGATGATGCCGATGACGGCGACGATGAACGCGATCTGGACGGCAAGCACGAGCGAGTAGCGTCTCTTCTTGCGCTGTTCCCATTCGACCTGCTCGAGCATGACGCCGTAGTAGGGGTCGCCCGGCTTCATCCCGGCGATCTCGGGCCACTCGCTGCCGTCGGGGCGGCGTGGCGGGATGCTGGCCGCGAAGCGCTCGACTTCCTCGCGCGAAGGCGCGGCGGCCTTGGATTCGGGCGCAGTCGCAGCGGCGGACGCGGCCTCGGGCTCGGGTGCTGCGGCAGATGCGGTGTCGGCGGCGCCCGGCGTGGCCTCGGCAGCCTCCGCCCCTTGCGGCTCTTGCCCGCGCGATTCCTGCTCGCGGTCGTTGCTCATATATATGCTCCTTTTCGTGCCTTGCGGTTCATGGTTCGTGCGTCTCGCGCGGCCCGCGGAGCATCCATCCCCGCACGTGCGCAATATTTGGCGAAGTGTAGCGCAGCGCACGCCTCTATTCGCCCTCGTATCGTGTAGGATAAAGCGAGCGCGACGCGCGTGGCGGCCTGCGGGCACGCGGCGGCACGCGCGGCTCTATTTTATTTGAGGGTTTTGTGGAAAGGATTTCGCCCATGGCAACAGGACAGCGCACCGGCAAGCAGAAAGCATTGTTTGTCATATCCGTCATCTTCATCATCTTCGGAGCGATCGGCTTCGGGGGCTGCGTCCTGCTTGCGGCAGGCGTCGGCGTGGTGAGCACGCTCGCGGCGGCATCTGGCTCGGCGGACGCGGGCACCGCGCTGTTCGCCGGCAGCATCGGCGTGGTCCTCTTGGTGTTCTCGAGCATCGGCTGCATCATCGACATCATCATCGGCGTGCTCGGCATCCGCGGCGCGAACAACGCCGCCAAGGTCGGCGCGTTCAACGTCTTCGCCATCATCGGCCTGATCTTCGCCATCATCTCGCTGGCGCTCACGATCGGTGCGATCTGCACGAATTCGTCTGCTGCGGGGAGCGCTTCCTCGGCCATCATCAGCGCCATCATCAGCCTGATCCTTCCCGGCATCTGCGTGTGGCTCGGCACGAGCATCAAAAAGGAAGGCAACCCCACGCAGTTCTAGCGCCCATGCGCACGATGCGCACGGGGTCGTGAGGCTCGAAGGGGATATCCCGGCATATGGCCGGGCGGCATTCGAAACGGGAGCCGGGATGTGCCGTTTGGCCGCGTCCCGGCTCTTCGTGCGTCTCGTGCCATAATGGGCGGACGGTTTTTCGACGAGACAGACGAGGGTGAAAGGGACGGTGGCGAGCATGACCGACGCCGGGTGCGCGCGCGATAACGAGCGCGAGGACGGATGCGAAAGCGCAGGTGCGGGTGTGGGCGCGGGTGAAAACGCGCATGAAAACGACGCCTTGTGGGGCGGGCGTTTCGAGGACGCGCCCACCGACTTCACCCAGGCCTTCGGCGCGTCGCTGCCGGTGGACCGCGCCATGTGGGAAAGCGACATCGCTGGCTCGAAGGCGCACGCGCGCATGCTCGGCGCCTGCGGCGTCATCGAGGCCGCGGACGTGGACGCCATCGAGGCCGGGCTCGACGACATCGCCGCGCGCATCGAAGACGGCGCCTTCGAGTTCGACATCGCCGACGAGGACATCCACATGGCCATCGAGCGCCAGTTGACCGAGGCCATCGGCGCGGCGGGCGGGCGCCTGCACACGGGGCGCAGCCGCAACGACCAGGTGGCCACCGACACGCGCCACCACGCCAAGAAGCTCGCGGACGGCCTCCTGCACCAGGTGCTCGACCTGCGGGCCGCGCTGCTGTCCGTCGCCCGCGACAACTTCGGCGTCGTCATGCCGGGCTACACCCACATGCAAAAGGCGCAGCCCGTCCTCTTCACCCACCACATGCTCGCGTACTACTGGATGTTCGCGCGCGACTTCACCCGCCTGCGCCACGCCTACGAGGCCGCCGACGTGCTGCCGCTGGGCTCGGCGGCGCTCGCGGGCACGACCTATCCGCTGGACCGCCAGATGGTGGCCGACGAGCTGGGATTTTCCGCCGTCGCGCCCAACAGCATGGACGCCGTGTCCGACCGCGACTTCCTGCTCGACCTCGACTACGCGGCGGCCGTCGCGATGATGCACCTCTCGCGCCTGTGCGAGGAGCTGATCTACTGGTCCAGCGACGAGTTCCGCTTCATCACGCTTTCCGACGCGTACTCGACGGGCAGCTCGATCATGCCGCAGAAGAAAAACCCCGACTTCGCCGAGCTGATACGCGGCAAGACCGGGCGCGTCTACGGGGACCTCGTGCAGCTGCTGACCACGATGAAGGGGTTGCCGCTGGCCTACAACAAGGACATGCAGGAGGATAAGGAGGGCGCGTTCGACGCGGTGGACACGCTGGCGTGCTCGCTGGCCGTGATGTCGGGGATGCTGCGCACGATGCGGGTGAACGCGGACGCGATGCGCGACGGGGCGCATGGCGGGTTCATGGCGGCCACGGACCTGGCCGACTACCTCGTGGGGCGCGGGATGCCGTTTCGCGAGGCGCATGCCGTCGTGGGGCGGCTCGTGCTGGAGTGCGAGAAGGCGGGCAAGACGCTGCAGGAGTTGTCGGCTGCGGAGCTGGCGGCGGCAGATCCTCTGTTTGGCGCGGACGCGACGGGCGCCGTGGACATCGACGAGGTGGTGCGCCGCCGCACGACGCAAGGCGGCACGGGGCATGAGGCGGTGAAAGCGCAGCTCGCGCAGGCCGAAGAGCAGCAGGTGCGCGACACGGCCGTCTTGAACGCGTAGGCGTAGAGGCGCACGCAGGGCGCAGGGTAAAGAAGAGGGTGGGCCGCGCGGCCGGGCAAGCCCGGCCGCGCGGCCCACTCATATGCTCTTTATATTTGAGCTACGACCCGAACCGCACACGCTCTACAGCCCGAGGCGCTTCTCGACCGCCGCGTTCACCGCCTTGAGCGCCTTCACCCGCGCATAGTACTTGCTGTCGGACTCGACGATCTGCCAGGGCGCGTACTCCGTGGAGGTCAGGCGCAGCATGTCGTCGATGCAGACGCGGTACAGCTCGCTTTTCTCGCGGTTGCGCCAGTCCTCGTCGGTGATCTTGTACTGCTTGGCCGGGTCCGCCTGCCGCGCCTCGAAGCGGGCGAGCTGCTCGTCGCTGCTGACGTCGACCCAGAACTTCACCAGGATCGCGCCCCACTGCTGCAGCTCCCACTCGAACTCGTTGATCTCGTCGTAGGCGCGCTGCCACTCGGCCTGCGTCGCAAACCCCTCGACGCGCTCGACCAGCACGCGCCCGTACCAGGTGCGGTCGTAGATGGCCACATGGCCGGTGCGCGGCAGGTTCGTCCAGTAGCGCCACAGGAAGGGGTGGTGCTTCTCGTCCCAGGTGGGCGAGCTGCTGGGCACGACGCGGTAGCCGCGGGCGTCGAGGGCGCGGGCGATGCGCTTGATGGCGCCGCCTTTGCCGGCCGCGTCCCAGCCCTCCAAGGCCACGAGCATGGGGATCTGCTCCTCGTGCAGCAGCTGGCCGTAGCGCGCGAGCTTCTTCTGCTCGGCCTTCAGCTGCGCACGGTAGTCGTCGGCCTCGAGGACGTTGTCGTAGGAGACATCCTCGAGCGTGGGCACCTTGACCAGCGGAAAACGGGAGACAAGCTTGCTCGCGTCGCCGATCTGGGCCGCCGGCTCGAGCTGCGCGCGCGCCTCGCCTTCCGCCTTCGCCGCCGCCACGCGCTCCTTCTTGCGCGCGATGCCCTCTTCAAGCGCCTGCGCGAGCGTCTCCATGATCTGCAGGTTCGCGCAGCGTGCGTTGCTGGCCGCCACGATGTGCCAGGGCGCGAAGTCGTAGTCGGTCTTCTCCAGCAGCGCGTTGGCCGCCTTGTGGAGCTGCTTGTAGTAGCGGTTGTGGCGGCGGTCCTTCTTGGTCACGCGCCACTTCGTCGCGGGGTCGGCCTCCAGCTTGTCCAGCCGGCGCTTCTGCTCGGCCTCGGAGATGTGCAGGAAAAACTTCACGATCGTGTAGCCGTCGTCGGAGAACTGCTTCTCGAAGCTGACGATGGACGCCGCCAGCGCCTCGACCTCGCTCACGTCGCCGGCTTCCTCGGTGCCGTAGGCGTCGCCGATGTGGTCGAGCGACTGGCCGAACTCCTTCGCGCGGCGCTTTTTCTTCTTGGAGCTGTCCGGCTCGGTCAGGACATGGACCGCGCGGCGGTACCACGACTGGTCGAAGATGCTCATCGTGCCGTGCGAGCCGACCTTTGCCCAAAAGCGCTGCATGAAGGGCAGGCGGCCCTCGTAGCCCACGGGATCGCCCGTGACGTGCACGAGAAAGAGGCGCGGGTCGAGGTTGGCGACCAGGTCCGAGATGCGGCTGCCCTTGCCCGCGGCGTCCCAGCCCTCGAAGACCACGATGACGGGCAGCTCGGCGGCGTGCGCCTGCTGCTGCAGGGCGGCCAGGCGTGCGACCAGCTCGTCTTTTCGTGGTTTGTAGTCCTCTTTGTCGATCCTCGCCTCGAGGTCGACCGATTCGAGCATGCCCATGTTCATCCCCCCGCTTGTCTGCGGCCAGCTGCGCCGGGTGAAGGTGAAGGGCGCGCGGCCGCACTCGTTTTCGACGCGCCGAATTATACCCGCGCCACTGCGCCCTCGTTGTGCTAAAATCCCGTTTCGCGCTGCGACGGGATGTGGCTCAGCTTGGTAGAGCGCTCGCTTCGGGAGTGAGAGGTCGCTGGTTCAAATCCAGTCATCCCGACCATCGTCACAGGCAGGGGCGTCTTCGGGCGCCCCTTTTTCATGCGCGCGCCGCGCCTGCGCGCCGCCTCGTGCGCGCCGCGCCTGCGCACCGCTTCGTTGCGCCGCGCCTGCGCACCGCTTCACCGCGCCGCGTCGCGCCGGCCGCTTCACCCGCCTTGCCGGGTCCCGCTTCACCCGCCCCTTGCCGCGCCGCACCGTTTCCCCTGCCGCCGCGCCTCAAATGGTTGCCGAGCTGTTTTCTGTGTTTGCGGTGCACGACATGGCACGCGCGTGGACTCGTGCTAATATACCCGACGCTATCTAATAGGAACACGGGAGGCACGTATGAGAATTTTTGGCATGGGTCCCACGGAACTCATCATCATCGTACTCATCATCGTCTTGCTCATCTTCGGGCCCAAGAATCTTCCGAAGCTCGGCAAGGCCATCGGGCGCAGCGTGAAGGGCCTGCGCGACGGTCTCGGCGGCGACGAGAAGGAAGAAGAGGCGAGCACCGAGAAGAAGAAGGTCGAAGCCGGCGACGACGAAGACGAGATCGAGGGCGAGGAAGCCCCCGTGAAGAAGACCGCCAAGGTCAAGGCGAAAAAGTCCGACGAGGACGACGAGTAGCCCCACACCTTCGCATAGGGTTCACGCGGCACGTGCGGGCATAGGCTTGCACGTGTCGTTTTTGTCGGAGGACGCATGGCGCGTCCGGCGAGGAAACGACGACACGAGGAGATTGACACGATGGCAGCAGAGATACTGACCGCAGAGGGGCGCAAGAAGCTTGAAGACGAGCTGCGCCAACGCGAGACGGTGAAGCGCGCCGAGATCGCGGAGCGCATACGCATCGCCCGCGAGTTCGGCGATATCTCGGAGAACTCCGAGTACGACGACGCCAAAAACGAGCAGAACATGAACGAGCTGCGCATCAACGAGATCAACCAGACGCTCTCGAACGCGACCGATGCGCCCGTGCTGGTGAAAAACGTGGTCGGCGTCGGCTCGACGGTCACCTTCAAAAACGACAAGGGCAAAGAGCAGGTCTTCACCATCGTGGGCGCCGCCGAGGCCAGCCTCGAAGACGACAAGATCTCCAACGAGGCGCCGTTTTCGCAGGCGGCCATCGGCAAGAAGAAGGGCGACAAGATCGAGTACGAGGGCCCCACGGGGCGCAAGCTCTCCTTCACCATCACGAAGGTGGACAACGGCTAGGACGCGGCGGGCAGCTGCGGCTGGAAGCGGCGGGCGGAAAAACCGCAGGCGGCCGACCGCGGGGGAACCCATAGCGAAAAAACCGCAGGCGGAAAGCTGCGGCAGCAGCCATCGATGAAAAACCCGCAGGCAGGAAACTGCGGCGAGAAACAGCGGCAAGGAAGAAGAATATGGCAGACGAGGGCAACGCAGGCGCCGAGCAGGCGCATGCTGAAATAGTGGACGACCCGCGCGAGGTGCGCTTGAACAAGCGCGCGGCGCTGCTCGCGGCAGGCGAGAACCCCTACGGCGGGCGTTTCGAGCGCACGGCAGACGCGGCCGGGTTGGAAGAGCGCTACGCGGAGCTGGCCGACGGCGAGACCACCGAGGACACGGTCGAGGTGGCCGGGCGCATCATGTCGCTGCGCGGCCAGGGCAAGGTCGTGTTCGCGGACCTGAAAGACGCGACGGGCACGCTCCAGCTCTTCATCCGCATCAACAACGTGGGCGAAGAGGCCTTCGCGCAGATAAAAGAGCTCGACGTGGGCGACTGGATCGGCGCGCAAGGGCTCGTCATGCGCACGCGCCGCGGCCAGCTTTCCGTGGCGCCGACGCGCGTGCAGCTGCTGTCGAAGTCGCTGCGCCCGCTGCCCGAGAAGTTCCACGGCCTGGCCGACAAGGAGACGCGCTACCGCCAGCGCTACGTGGACCTGATCGTCAACGACGAGGTGAAGGAGACCTTCGTCAAGCGCTCGCGCATCGTCTCGGCGCTGCGGAGCTTTTGCGAGGGCGAGGGCTACATCGAGGTCGAGACGCCCATGCTGCATCCCATCGCGGGCGGCGCCACGGCCAAGCCGTTCACCTCGCACTTCAACGCGCTCGACACCGAGGTCTACCTGCGCATCGCGCCCGAGCTGTACCTGAAGCGCCTGCTCGTGGGCGGCATCGAGCGCGTCTACGAGATCAACCGCTGCTTCCGCAACGAGGGCATGGACCTGACGCACAACCCCGAGTTCACCACGCTCGAGGCCTACTGCGCGTTTTCGGACCTCGAGGGCATGATGGACTTCTGCGAGGGGGCGTTTCGCGCGGCGGCTATGGCGGCAAACGGCAGCCTGCAATGCAGCTACCAAGGCGTCGAACTGGACTTTTCCAAGCCTTTCCGGCGCGCGACCATGGTCGAGCTTGCCAGCGAGGCGGCCGGCGAGACGGTCGATTTCACCCGCAGCATCGAGGAGCTGCGCGCCATCGCGGCCCGCGGCGGCGTCGAGGTCGAGGACGCATGGGGCAAGGGCAAGCTCGTCTCCGAGATCTTCGAGGCGTTTGCCGAGGACAAGCTGGTCGAGCCGACCTTCGTCACGCGCCACCCGCTCGAGATCAGCCCGCTGGCCAAGAAGTGCGCCGACGACCCCGAGCTGACGCAGCGCTACGAGCTGTTCGTGTGCGGCCACGAGTACGCCAACGCCTTCGGCGAGCTGAACGACCCGGTGGACCAGGAGGAGCGCTTCGCCGCGCAGATCGCCGCCAAGGAAGCCGGCGACGACGAGGCCATGGGCTACGACGCCGACTACATTCGCGCGCTGGAATACGGCATGCCGCCGGCGGGCGGCATCGGCATCGGCATCGACCGGCTGGTCATGCTGCTGACCGACAACGCGTCGATCCGCGACGTGCTGCTGTTCCCGCATATGCGCCCCGAGGCCGGGCTGCAGGGCGCGTAGGGTAAACAGGGAGCGAAGAGGCGGGGGGGCGTACGCCCCCCGCGCCCGGCGCCGCTCCCTCTAAAACTGAGGAAACTTTTCCTCTAAAACCACGGAGATTTTCCCTCTAAAATTTGAAATTCACCCGGCGAGTTCTTGGCGGCAGCGCCGCAGGCCCGCCTGCGCCCCCGCGAGCGCCTTCTCGTACCACGCCTCCCCGTGCTCGACGGCGAACTCCAGGCCCGCCGCCGCCTCCTCGTACCAGGAGGCGGCCCGCGCGAAGTCCTGCGTGCAGCCGAAACCTTCTTCGTAGCAGCCGCCCAGGCGCAGCGCGATGCTGCCCAAGACGACGGGGCGCTCCTTTTCCGCGAACTCGGAGGCGCGCACGTACGCGCCGAACGCCGCCACGGCATCCGGCGTGCATCCCGTGCCGTGCTTGTACATGTCGCCCAGCTTGTAGCACGCTTCCGGAATGCCGGCCTCGGCAGCCGCCTTCAGGCACTCGAACGCGCGCTCCTCGTGGGGGTAGGGCTGCTGCGCGCCGCCCCCTTCACCCTGCGTCGCCTGCCCTCCGCGCCAATAGCGCCCCTCGCAGCGGTCGTAGCTGTAGACGTATCCCAGGCACAGGTTCGCCACGGCGTTGTTGCGCCCGGCCGCATGGCGATACAGCAGCTCGGCCGCCTGGAAGCACGCGACGCGCCTGTCGTGGTCGGCCGGGTCGGTGTAGCTCATGCCCTCCTCGTAGTAGCCGCCGCCGTAGTAGAGGGCGTCGTTGCCGTCCTCGTCGGGGTAAAAGGGGTAGTCCATGGCGAAGACGCGCCCCGCGTCGCGCCCGTTTTCGTCGAGCAGGCGCTCGTAGACGCGGACGGCGGGCAGACTGTCGCCGTTCGGGTAGTCCGTCGTCGCGGTGGTGTCCACGGTGAAGACGGGCGCGTCTTTTTCCACGGGGCGGGCATTCCGCGGCGCGACGACATTGAATGCCGCCTCGCCCCACATCTCGTCGTCGGGCTCTGCGTCGTCCCATGTTGCATCGTCGGATTCAGCGTCGTCGAACGCCGCGCCGCCCCACTCTTCATCGTCGAGCCCCGCGCCACCACATGCCGTCTCGTCGAATTCAGTCATCGAGGACCACCTCCATATACAGCTTGTCCCACGTGCCGACCCGCTCCCGGGCGACGAGCGTGCCCGATAGCGATTTCCCGCCGTCCATGAGGCGGGCGAGTATCTCGTTGCAATCCGCCGAGACGTAGCCGATGCGCGTGCTTCCCGCGCACACCTTGATCGCCCAGGCATCCGAGACGTTGCCGGGCTCGCGCTCGAGCCGCAGCTCGCTGCCCACGCCGAGCCCTTCGAGAACGTGCTCTATGCCGTGGACGTGCATGGTCCCGGCGATGCGCGTGCTCTCGACGAGGGTTATTTTTTGTTGAAAGGGGATGGGCACGGACAGCGGCGTGCCGCTCGCGTCGGCCGCGGAGATGAGCGTGCCCGCGCCGGCGGGCACGAGGGCGTTGTCTGCGGCGGTTTCAGCGTCCATGCGCGCCCCCTTCGGCAAGCGCCGCAAAGCGTTCGTCGTAGGCGCGCGCGGCGGTTTTCTGCTCCTCGACCTGCTCTCTCAGCTCTGCCGTGCGGCGCAAGACCCAGGCGCCGTCCTCGAGCTTTTCCTTCAGCGCGTAGGGGTTCGCGCGTTTCAGGTCGGCGAGCTGCTGCTCCACGAGATGCTTGTGGGCCGACACCAGCTCGAGCTCGGCCGCGGCCTCGTCGCTTGTCATGGCGGCGGGCATGTCCTCGTCGTCTCCCATGCCCTCGGTGGCCACCGCGATGGAGCGCAGCAGGTCCAGGTTGCCGTTTTCGTAGGCGCCCTGCGCTGCCTGGAAAAAGCGCGCGGCCTCCTCGCTTTGCCCGGGGTGCAGGTCGGGGTGAAGGCGCTTGATGAGCGTGCGGTGCAGCTGCTTGAGCTCGCGCGTCTGGGCGGGGGAGAGCGGGCGCCTGCCGTTTGCGCGTTCCGCTATCTCGAGAAACTTCTTCATGCTCGCGGCAAGGGCGTTCTTCCACTCGGCAAGCTCTTCGTCGAGCTGCGCCTCGAATTCGTCGTCGGTAAAGGACAGCCCCGAGTTCGCCCGCGCCTGGGCCAGCGCGAGGCGCCGTTTCGCCCGCCTGGCCGCTATCTGCCATTTCAGCAGGTCGTTTTCCAGATAGCCGACCTTCGTCGCGTACTCCGCCTCTATTCGCGGGTTTTGCTGCAAGGCGATGTCGTCGATCTCCAGCAGCAGGTCTGCGATGTCCGCTCGCAGCTCTGAAATCTTTTCCTCGATATCTGCTTTGTCATCTCGCATCTTGGCCACGTTCTTTCTGCTATGATGCCGTCTTGTTCGTCTGAACGCGGAGAGCTGGCCGAGTTGGCTGAAGGCGCTCGCCTGCTAAGCGAGTATAGGAGAATTGCCTCCTATCTGGGGTTCGAATCCCCAGCTCTCCGCCAGAGACGGAAAGTTGGGCCTGCCGGGGATTCGAACCCGGCGAAAAGCGCTTCGTGCGCCGTCATGTCGTCTAGGAGAAAGGATGCTCTGTGAAGCCTCGACCTCACAGTTGCTAGCCTGAACCGGACCGACTCTGTGCGCGGCCCGGCTGGGCCGTCACGCCATGATCTATCTGCGCCAAATACTCAAGCAGCCTGTGCTCGATTCCGATGGAAGCGAGATCGGGCGCATCAGCGACCTCGCCATCGCCACGGGCGAGGTCTTTCCGCGCGTCACCTCGCTGGCCTTCACCGGCCCGGGCCGCACCCCCTTCATGATTTCGTGGCGCAAGTACGTGCGCGACTTCACCGGCGACGCCATACACCTGAAGGTGCCGACCAAGGACATACGCTTCAGCTATCTCCAGCCCGACGAGGTCTTGCTCGCCCGCGACCTGCTGGACAAGCAGATCGTGGACACGCAGGGCATGAAGGTCGTGCGCGTGAACGACCTCAAACTCTCCGATTCCGGCGCGGGCATGCGCCTGCTGGGCGCCGAGACGGGCCTGCGCGGCCTGCTCTGGGGCATCGCGCCGTGGTTCGAGAAACTCGTTTTCACCATATCGAAGGCCTTCGGGCATCCGCTGAAGGAAAAGCTCATCGCGTGGAACTACATGGAGCTGATCGAGCGCGACATGTCGCAGATCAAGCTCTCCGTCAGCCACCGCCGCCTGCACGACATGCACCCGGCCGACGTCGCCGACATCATCGAGCAGCTCGACCCGCAGCAGCGCCAAAGCGTCTTCGACCATCTGGACGCCGAGCAGGCCGCCGACACGATCGCCGAGCTCGAAGACGAGGTGCAGGCCGACGTCATCGACGACATGGACGAGCGCCAGGGCGCCGCGCTCCTCAACGAGATGGACCCGGACGACGCGGCTGACATCATCGGCGATCTGGACTACGAGAAGGCCGAGACGCTGCTGAAGTTCATGGGCGTGCGCGAGGAGGCCACCGTGCGCGCGCTGCTGGGGTACCGCGAGAAGACCGCCGGCGGCATCATGACCACCGACTACGTGGCCGTCGACGAGGGCTCGACCGTGCAAGACGCCATCGCCTTGCTGCGCGAGCTGGGCGACGACGCCGAAAACATCCACTACCTGTACACGACGACGGGCGACAACGTCCTGACCGGCGTGCTCAGCCTGCGCACCCTCGTGGTGAGCGACCCGGGCGAGCAGCTGGCCGCCGTCGCCTACAAGGACCTCGTCACCACGGCGCCCGAGACCGACCAGGAGGAATGCGCCGAGACCATACGCAAGTACGACCTGCTCGCCCTGCCCGTCGTGGACGAGCGCGGGGTGCTGCTGGGGCTGGTCACGGTCGACGACGCCATGGACGTCGTGGACGAGGAGCACGAGGAGGACCTGCAGCAGCGCTCCATCTTCAGCCCGTGGGTCATCGGCCTGGGGGTCGTGCTGCTGGCCGTCATAGTCGCCCTCGTCTTTTTGCTGATGCGCTAGGGAGCGGGCATGGTGCGGGGCGCGAACAGGCGGGCGAAAGCGGGCGCGGCCGGTAAAGCGGGCAAGGCCGGCAGGACGGGCGCCGCGGGTAAAACGGGCAAAGCGGGTAAAGCGGGCGGCCCGGGCGGCACGCGCGCCAAGGACCGCCGCCACGTCACCCCCGCCAAGCAGCAGCGTCGCAGCAAAAACGAGCGCCGCCGCCGCGAGGCCGAACGCGTGCAGGCCGTCGCCGACGCCGCCCCCGAGCACGACGCCGGCCGCCAGGCGCCCCGCCGCAAGCGCGGGCGCGTCCTCGTCGTGCTGGCGGCGCTGGGCCCGGGCGTGGTCGCGGCGATGGCGGGCAACGACGCCGGCGGCATCTCCACCTACTCGACCATCGGCGCGAGCTACGGCTACGGCACCCTGTGGATCATCCCCATCATGGCGCTCATGCTGGCCGTCGTGCAGGAGGGCACGGCGCGCATGGGGGCCGTCACGGGCAAGGGTTTCGCCTCGATGATCCGCGAGACCTTCGGCGTGCGCCCGGCCTCGCTGGCCATGCTCGCGCTGCTCGTGGCCAACACGGCGACGACCTTTTCCGAGTTCGCGGGCATCGCCGCCGGCATGGAGCTGTTCGGCGTGAGCAAGTACGTGAGCGTGCCCGTCGCGGCGCTCGTCGTGTGGCTGCTCGTCATGGGCGGCAGCTACAAGCGCGTGGAGAAGGTGCTGCTCGCCATTTCCTGCGTCTTCGTCACCTACATCGTCGCGGCGTTTCTCGCCCAGCCCGATTGGGGCGAGGTGGGCGTGGCGACCATCGTGCCGCACGTGCAGGGCGACGCCGCCTTCATCAGCCTGATCATCGCGACGGTGGGCACGACCATCGCGCCGTGGATGATCTTCCTCACCCAAAACAACGTCGTGGACAAGGGCGTGACGGCCGACGAGCTGGGGCCGGAGCGCATCGACGCCATCGGCGGGGCGATCGTGGCCTGTGCGGTCGCCTGGTTCATCATCGTCACGACGGGCACGGTGCTGTTCCCGCAGGGCGTCGGGGTGGACAGCGCCGAGAGCGCCGCCCGTGCGCTCGCGCCCATCGCCGGGCCCTATGCGAGCGTCCTGTTCGCCGTCGGGCTCGTGGCCGCGAGTTTCCTGGCCGCCTGCGTGCTGCCGCTCGTCACGGCCAGCGCCGTGTGCGAGGCCTTCGGCTGGGAGCGCGGCGTGGACAGCACCTGGCGCGACGCGCCGGCCTTCAAGGGCATGTACACGGGCATCATCGTCGCGTCCGTGGCCGTCGTGCTGCTGCCGGGCGTGGACCTGATGGGCGTCATGCTGCTCGCCCAGTTCATCAGCGGCGTCCTCCTGCCGGTGCTGCTCGTCTTCATGGTGAAGATCATGGGCGACGCGCGCATTATGGGAGATCGGCGCTACGGGCGCGTGCTGACGGCGCTCGTGTGGGCGCTCATCGTCGTGGTCTTCGCGTTGACCGTGGCGTATTTCATCATGACGGCGCTCGGCGTCTAGCGCGCGCGGGCGAAGGCGCACGAAAACGCAGGTGAAAAGGCGCGTGGGATGCGTGAGAACGCGCGAAGGCGGATGAGCGTCCGAGGGGAAAAGGCGAGAGCGGGAAGGGGCGGGTGAAGGCGAAGATGGCGGCGGCGGCGAAATGCTGGGAGACACGCGGCTGCGAGGGGCAGGACATGCAGGACTGCCCGCACGACACGGCCGGCCTGTGCCCGCGCTCGTGCTTGAAGTCCGTGTGCGACAAGCCCCAGTACGCGCGGGCAAGCGGCATGGAGATGTTCGAGGCCGCCGACGTCGACTTCGCCGCCGCGCGCAAGGAGAACTGCCACAGCTGCCGCTTTTTCCTCGCCCACGCCCCGCGCGTCTAGCCCGGCTGGCGTTTCGCGGCGCGTCTCCGCGCCGGGGTCATCGGTCGAGGGCGTCGTAGTCCATCCCGTTGCGCTCGAACCAGGCGAGCAGCTCTTCTGGGGAAAGCGCCTTGACCTTCGAGTCCTCGAAATCCGCGGCGTTGCGCGTGACGATGAAGTCCGCGCCCGCCTTCTCCGCGCAGGTCGCTACCAGACAGTCCTCGAAGTCCTTCCACTTGCGCGACAGGGCGGTCTCGACGTCTTCGGGCGAGATGCCCACGTATTCGAGAAAGGAGAGGTCGTCGGATATCATGCGCTGCGCCCGCTCGGAGCCATAGTCCTTGCGGAGCAGGTAGAAGAGGTCGGTGACCATGCTGACGCTGACAAGGGTGCGGGCCTCGCGCGTGATGCCGAGCATGCAGACCGTGCGCGATGCCTTGCAGTGCGGCTCGCGTTGCATGGCGTGGTCGAGGATGATGTTGGTGTCAAGCATCAAGACCATAGCGTTCCTCCAGGCGCCGCATCTTCAGCTCCGCGTCGTCGAGCTGAACGGGTTGCTTCAGGATGCAGGCGTCGAACGCGGCGACTCGCGCCGCGACGTCGTCGCCCGCAGGCAGCTCGGCCTGCGGAAACGGCAGCTGGTCGTTGCGCACGATGTAGGCGTACAGCTCGCGGATGGCCTGCGACGGAGAGTATCCCTGCCGCTCCATGACCTTCATTGCGCGCTTCTTCAACTTCGCGTCCATGCGCGCCGTGACCGTGGATTCCATCGCGCCCTCCTAGGATGTATGACGCGTGTTACATTACAAGGTAAACGGCTGCGGCGCAAGGGGTTTTCCGTCTGGGCCGCGATCACGCGAAGGGATTTCGCCAGTTTGAACTTCTCGTCAAGCTCGTGCTCGCCGGCCAGCTCCGGGGGAAGCGCCGTGTCTTCGACGGTTCCGTCAGCGTCGTACAGCCATACCGGATAGCATTTATATTCCAGCTGAACTTTGATTTTCTTCATGCTAGTTCTCCTTCGGCATGGATCTTGGATTGGCCTCGCGCAAGGAGAACTGCCACAGCTGCCGTTTCTTCCTCGCCCACGCCCCGCGCGTACCTCTCACAGATTCAAGCGAACCTTTTCCTCTGCCAGGAAAGCTTGAAATCGCTTGATGAGTTTTTCCGGGGAGGGGTCGCGTTCGGCGGCCGGCATGTAGTAGATGAAGGAGTTCATATCCTCGGGGTAGCCGAAGTCGGCGTAGACGTCCTCGATGTCGGCAAGCAGCTCGTCGCCGTTTGAGTCAAGTGACGCAAGGATCGCGTAGCGCAGCACGTCGCGCCCGTTTCCGGAATCCTCGTATCCGGCCGCGTCGAGGGCGGCGAGAGCTTCCGCCTCATCGTCGGCTGCGAATATCTCCGGAGAACCTTTCGCGCCGCGGTTTTCCATTGCCCATTCTTCGAAGTCGCCAGCAGCGAAAGAGGGGAGAAATCCGTTTTCGATTCCGTAGATCACCGCGTCGGCGCACGGCGCGATGCCGGCCTTCTCGAACACGTCCAAATGATATTCTGCCATCTCCCTAATCCTCTCTCGGCCGCTGATTGGGCCTTCGTTTTCGACGGGCTGCTCCGCACCAACGCGCTGTAATATGCACGGCATCAGCGACGTCGACCTCGACCGCATGGCTGCGCCCTACGAGGGCGCCACCTTTGCGCCCGAGCCCGATGGACAGGTGCTCAGCGGCTCGCATCTCGACGCGGTGGGTACGCGGCGCGTGACGGTGGTCTACGACGCGAAGGACACCCAGAAGGTCGCGATGATAGCCCGCAGCAGCTATGCTGTTGCGATCAGCTCGTTGTCGCATGCACGGCGGATGAACGCCGAGCGGGATATGCCCTCGGCAGCGGCTGCGCGGTCGATCGCGGCAAGTTCGAAGTCGAAGAGCTTGAACGAGGTCGATTTCATCTTCGCCTGCGGTCTGCCGTCGATCGGCGCACCGAAGCTCATCTCGGAGAAATCGCCTTTCTCGTACAGCTCGGCGTCCGTCTCCACCTCTTCGAGCGTGGTGCCGAACTTCTCGCAAAGCTCCTTGTCGTTCATCGCTGCCTCCTCTTGAACCCAAGCTCGCGCTTGATCTTCTCCTGCGGCGGCGTCTGCGCATGCCTGACGAGCCAGGCGCCCCGCTCGTCTCTGATTGCGACGACTTCCAGCAACCTGCCCGTCGCATCCATCCCGATCCCGACCCACTCCTCGGGCTCCTTGCCCAGACGCGGCATGCTCTTGATGCAGAAGCGCCATGCGTGTATCGCGTCTTCTTTTGCCACGTTCGGATGCCGCTCGTGAATTCTTTCGAGCGCGTATATCTCTTCGTCGAACCTGTGCTCCACGGCAAGCTCCTGTCGGTAGTACCGAAAAATTATACCAGTTTGAAGCACCCGATTGCAGTGCCGTGACCCCTCTGCGTTTTCAAGCGCCTCGATTGCCCCGGCCGGTGAAAGCGCGGCGCCCCGCATCGCGTGCGACGGGGTAGAATCTGCGCTACGAAACGGCGCTGCGGAAGTGGCGCTACGAAACGGCGCTGCGAAAACGGCGTTGTGGAGGCGGCGCCGCAAAAGCTGCGCCGCGAAAAACGGCACGCGGGCATGAGGCCACGCGACCACGAGGCCACAGCCTCTCGTCGAAAGGACAGACCCATGGATACGGCGCAGATGAAGATATTGCTCTTGGGCTCGGGCGGGCGCGAGCACGCGATCGCGGTCGCGCTGGCGGCAAGCCCCCTGTGCGAGAAGCTGTTCATCGCCCCCGGCAACGCGGGGACGGCCGCGCTGGGTGAAAACATCGACGACCTCGACATCTGCGACGGCGCGGCGGTCGTGGCCTGCGCGCGCGAGCACGGCTGCGGACTTGTCGCCATAGGCCCGGAGGCGCCGCTGGTGGCCGGCGTGGCAGACGCGGTGCGCGCGGCGGGCCTCGCGTGCTTCGGCCCGGGGGCGGCAGGCGCCCGCCTCGAGGGCTCCAAGGATTTCAGCAAGCAGTTCATGGTGCGCCACGGCCTGCCCACGGCCGCGTACGCCACTTTCACCGACTGCGACGCCGCGCTCGCCTACCTGGACGAGCACCCCGCCCCCATCGTGGTGAAGGCCGACGGCCTGGCAGCCGGCAAGGGCGTGACGGTGGCCGCGACGCGCGAGGAGGCTGCTGCGGCGGTGCGCGAATGCTTCGACGGGCGCTTCGGCGACGCGGGCGCCACGGTCGTGATCGAGGAATGCCTGAGCGGCCTGGAGGCGTCGATGCTCGCGTTCGTCAGCGGCGCGGACGTCGCGTGCATGCCCGAGGCGCAAGACCACAAGCGCGCCTTCGACGGCGACGCCGGCCCCAACACGGGCGGCATGGGCGTCTACAGCCCCGTCCCCGGCGTCTCGCCCGCCGACCACGCGCGCATGGAGGAGGTCATGCAGCAGGCCGCCGCGGCCCTCGTCGAGGAGGGCATCGACTACCGCGGCGTGCTCTACGGCGGCTTCATGCTCACGGACGCGGGCCCCAAGCTGCTGGAATTCAACGTGCGCTTCGGCGATCCGGAGACGCAGGTGCTGCTCGCGCGCCTGGAAAGCGACCTCGTGGACATCATGTGCGCCGTGGACCGCGGGCAGCTGGACGGCGCGGCGCTGAAGTGGAGCGACGAGGCGGCAGTCTCGGTCGTGCTGGCAAGCGGCGGCTATCCCGGCTCCTACGAGAAGGGCCTGCCCATCGCCGGCATCGCCGAGGCCGAAGCCCTGGAGGGGGTGCGCGTCTACCACGCGGGCACGCGGCTCGACGGCGGGCGCGTGCTCACGAACGGCGGGCGCGTGTTGAACGTGACGGCGCTGGCGCCCGAGTTCGCCGAGGCGCGCGAGCGGGCATATGCGGCGTGCGGGAACATCTCGTGGGAGGGCATGTTCTACCGCCACGACATCGGCGCGCGCGCCCTGGCGGGCCGGCAGTAGCCGCGAGGAGGGCGTTTCACCATGCATTTCGAGACCATCGACGAGCTGCGCGCGCACTACTCCCGCGATGAGTTCGCGCGGGAATGCCTCGGCGCGCACATCGACTCCTACGACTTCGAGACGCACGAAACGCAGGTCAGCATGCGCATCGACGGACGCCACCACAACGCCTTGGGCACGGTCATGGGCGGGGTGATGTTCTCGCTGGCGGATTTCGCGCTGGCCGTCGCCTGCAACACCGACCAGCCCGATTCCTGCTCGGTGAACCACTCGATCGACTTCATGCGCATGGCAAAAGACGACACGCTGATCGCGTGCGCGCGCCCGGAGAAGATAGGGCGCAAGCTCGCGTTTTTCACCGTGGACGTGCGCGACGGCGCGGGAACGAAGGTCGCGCGCATGAGCGCCACCGTCTGCCGTCTGGGCTGAGCTGCGCCGCAGGCTGCGGGCGTTGCGGTATCATCGTGGATTATGCGGTGAAGGGGCGCGCGCATTGCCGCCGTCTTCTTCACCAGCGAAAACGCACAACGCGGCAAAAAGCAGCACACGGACAGGAAGCAGCACACGATGAGCGAGCACGAGTACCGCCCCCAAGACATCGAGCCCAAGTGGCAGAAGGCCTGGGAAGAGGCCGACCTCTACCACGTGGACGCCGGCTCCGAGCGCGAGGCCAAGTACGTGCTCGAGATGTTTCCCTACCCCAGCGGCGACCTGCACATGGGCCACGTGCGCAACTACACGATCGGCGACGTCTACGCGCGCTACCTGCACATGCGCGGCTACCAGGTGCTGCACCCCATCGGCTGGGACGCCTTCGGGCTGCCGGCCGAAAACGCCGCCATCAAGCACGACACGCAGCCCGCGAAGTGGACCTACGCCAACATCGCGACGCAGGAGGCCTCCTTCAAGCAGATGGGCCTGTCCTACGACTGGGACCGCAAGGTCGTCACGGCCGACCCCGAGTACTACCGCTGGGGCCAGTGGTTCTTCATCCAGATGTACGAGCGCGGGCTGGCCTACCGCAAGTCCAACCCCGTGAACTGGTGCCCCGGCTGCGAGACGGTGCTGGCAAACGAGCAGGTCGAGCAGGGTGAATGCTGGCGCTGCCACAGCAAGGTGGAGCATCGCGAGCTCGACCAGTGGTACCTGAAGATCACCGACTACGCGCAAGAGCTGCTCGACGGCCTGGACGGGCTGGACGGCTGGCCGGCGCGGGTGAAGCAGATGCAGGCCAACTGGATCGGCCGCTCCGAGGGCGCGCACGTGGACTTCACCTTGTGCGACGCGGACGGGCAGCCCACCGACGAGACCATCACCGTCTTCACCACGCGGCCGGACACGCTGTTCGGGTGCAGCTTCTTTCTGCTCGCCCCCGAGCACGAGCTGGTGAAGCGGCTCGTGGCGGGCACCGAGTACGCGGCCGGCTGCGAGGAGGTGCGCGCGGCGGCCGAGGCGGCCACGGCTGTGGAGCGCACGAGCGGCACGCGCGACAAGCACGGCGCCTTCACGGGGCGCTACGTGGTCAACCCGGTGAACGGCGACAAGGTGCCCGTGTGGGTGGCCGACTACGTCCTGACCGGCTACGGTACCGGCGCCGTCATGGCCGTGCCCTCCGGCGACCAGCGCGATTTCGAGTTCGCGCGCAAATACGGCCTGCCCATCGTGCCCGTGGTCGTGGGCGACGACGATCCGCTGCTCGCGCGTCTGGCGGGTGAAGAGGGGCGCGTCGTGACCGACGTGGAGTGGGACGCGGCCTGCGACGAGCCGGGCGTCATGGTGCAGTCCGGGCAGTTCACCGGCATGCGCGGCGGCAAGGGCAGCGAGGGCGCGGCGGCCGTCACGGCGTGGCTCGAGGAGCGCGGCTGCGGCGAGGCCACGGTCAACTTCCGCCTGCGCGACTGGCTCGTCTCGCGCCAGCGCTACTGGGGCAACCCCATCCCCATGATTTACTGCGAGGAATGCGGCATCGTGCCCGAGGCCGAGGAGAACCTGCCCGTCGAGCTGCCGCGCGACCTGCGTATCGCAGACGGCCAGACCCTGCGCGACGTGCCCGAGTTCTACGAGTGCCGCTGCCCGAAGTGCGGCGGGCCGGCGCACCGCGAGACGGACACGATGGACACCTTCACCTGCTCGAGCTGGTATTTCCTGCGCTACACCGACCCGAGAAACGCCGAGCTGCCCTTTGCGAAGGAGGCCGCCGAGCGCTTCATGCCGGTGGACCACTACATCGGCGGCATCGAGCACGCGATCCTGCACCTGCTGTACTCGCGGTTTTGGACGCGCGTCGCCCGCGACCTGGGGCTCGTGGACTTTTCCGAGCCGTTCACCAACCTGCTCACGCAGGGCATGGTCAAAGACGAGCACGGCGAGGTGATGAGCAAGTCGAAGGGCAACGTCGTGGCGCCCGAGGACGTGCGTGCGCGCTACGGGATCGACGCGGTGCGTGCCTGCATCATGTTCATGGCGCCGCCCGACAAGGACCTGCTGTGGAACGAGGACGGGCTGGCCGGCATGTCGCGCTACCTGCAGCGCGTGTGGGGCCAGGTGTGGCAGCTGTGCGAAGAGCCGGGTGGCGCGGGCGGCGCGGACGCTGGCGCGGATGCGGCGCAGGGTGAAGCGGACGGCGGTGCGACGGATGCGGAGGCGCCGGCTGTCAAGGCGCTCGTGCGCCAGATGCACGCGAGCATCAAGAAGGCGGGCGCCGACATCGAGCGCTTCAACTTCAACACGGCCATCTCGGCGCACATGGAGCTTGCCAACGCCGTGGGCGACTACCTGAAGCTGCCGGCCGCGCAGCGCGACGCGGCGCTGTCCGCCGAGGTCGCGCGTGTGCAGGTGCTTTTGCTCGCGCCGTACGCGCCGCACTGGGCCGAGGAGCTGTGGCATGCGGCGATCGGCGAAGACGCCAGCGTCTACGACCAGGCATGGCCCGAGTTCGACGAGGCGGCGCTTGTGGCCGACACGGTCGAGCGCGCCGTCATCGTGGGCGGCAAGCCGCGCGCGCACATCGAGACGCCCGCCGACGCGAGCGAGGAAGAGGTCGTCGCGGCGGCGCTCGAGGCGGTCGCCTCGCGCCTCGAGGGCAAGACCGTGCGCAAGACCATCGTCGCCGGCAACGTGGTGAACATCGTCGCGAACTAGCGCGCGGTCGCGCGCGGCCTGCTGGCGCGGCAAGTTTGAAGCGGTTGCAACTTTGTCCGCGCACAGGCCGCACAATCCGCTATACTC
>CAVAWX010000019.1:0-24163 GCA_963592385.1 Acidaminococcaceae bacterium
ATGGCGCGCGTATGCGGGTCGGGGTCGGAGAAGGAGTAGAGCAGCTCCACGCCGGCGTCCGTGGTGGTCGCGCACATCTGGATGAAGCGAAAGCCCCGGCTCTTGCATGCGGCGACCCGCTGCGCCAGCTCGTCTGTCGTCAGTTCCTCGTAGCTGTTGGGCGTGGTGCTGTTCAGCGCCGCCGCGCCCGCCGCGCCGCCGTCGGCTTTACCCGCGCCCTGCACGTCCGCCGCGTCCTTCGCGCCGGCCGCCGCGCCGAATGCCAGCTCCTCGTGTGCCGTCATGCCCGCACCTCCTCGCGCTGCCCGTCTGCATCCGCCGTCCGGCCGCCGTCTGCTGCTGTGCCGCTTTCATCCGCACGCAGCTCGCGGCGCTTCTCGGCCGGCGCGCACCCCATCTTCGCCGCCTTCTCGTCGAGCAGCTTCACCCCGGCCACCACCGCGTCGAGCACGGATTCCGGCCGCACGGCACAGCCCGGCACGTAGGCGTCCACGGGAATGCCCGCCGTCTCCGTGCCGCCGCGCACGTTGTAGCACTCGACGTAGACGCCGCCGCCGCAGGCGCACGCCCCGCAGGCGACGACGACCTTCGGCTCGAGCATCTGCTCGTAGATCTGGCGCACGACCGGCGCGTTCTGCTCGTTGACGCCGCCCGTCACCACGAGGATGTCGGCGTGCTTGGGGTTGCCGGTGTTCACCACGCCGAAGCGCTCGGCGTCGTAGAGCGGCGTGAGGGCGGCCAGCACCTCGATGTCGCAGCCGTTGCAGCTCGACCCGTCGTAGTGGATGACCCAAGGCGATTTGCCTGCGTACGATTTCGTGCTCACAGATGCGCCTCCTTTAGAAAAAGACCATGAGATAGACGATGTTCACGGCGCCGGCGGCCAACGCGGCCCACCATGCCGTCTTGAGCATGCTCTGCCACTTCACGCGGGCGAAGTTGTTGTCGATCCATATCTCGAGCAACCACACGAGAAGCACGACCACGATGGCGATGGCGATGGAGATGGCGCTGCCCTGCCAGACGACGAACATGGCCGTCCACCCGAGGAAGAGCACCGTCTCGTACCAGTGGGCGACCTCGACCAGCGCGAGCGTCTTGCCCGAAAACTCCGTGACCACGCCGCGCACGATCTCTTGGTGCGCGTGCGCCGACATCGCGATGTCGAAAGGCGACTTGCGCAGCTTGATCGTGAGGACGTAGAGGAAGCCGATGAACAGGAAGGGCAGGTAGGCCACGAGCGGCAGGTCGGCCGCGATCGCATCTTCCACGCGAAACGAGCCGCAGGCCATGTAGATGCCGACGGCCACGAGCAAGATCATGGGCTCGTAGCTCATCACCTGCACCGTCTCGCGCTCGGCGCCGATCTCGGCGTACGGCGAGCGCGACGCGTAGGCCGCGACGATCAAGAACAGCTCGGCCAGCGTGAGGATGAAGACGCAGACGAGGAAGTTCGCGCCGGCGAAAAACGCCATCCCCGCCAGCACGACGAAGAGGAAGTAGAGGCGCACGTAGAGATCTTGCGCGCCGTTGACCGTGGCGTCTTCCTTGGCCCACAGCTTGCGCACGTCCCACCAGGGCTGCAAGATCTTCGGCCCCACGCGCCCTTGCATGCGCGCGCTGAACTTGCGGTCGAGGCCGGCCAGCAGGCAGCCGAGCAGACCCGCGAGCAGAAGGAAGGCGGCCATTCCGATGAGGGACCACAGCGCCACGTTCATCCCGATGATGTTGAACTCCATGGGCTACTCGCCTCCTTCCGCGTTCGCGGAGCCGTTCGAGGCGCCGCTGCCCGATGCATTCGAGGAACTCGAGGAACTCGACGAGCCCGACGAGCCCGAGGAATCCGACGAGGAACTCGACGAATCCGACGAGCTCGAAGAACTAGACGAGCTCGACGACGAGTAGGACTGCGAGAGCTGCTCGTAAAGGAAGTCCATGAAGGTCCTGATGTCGCCGATGCCCATGCTCGCGTACTCGGTCTTGTACTGCTCGTAGGTGGGCGCGTACTGCTGGTAGTAGCTGTCGAAGGTGCTGAAGCTGAGGCCGGCTTCCTCCCACTCGCTGCCCACGTAGATGGCGTGCTCGGAGGCGTAGGTCTCGATGCTGTCCTTGGACTCGAAGGTCGTCTGGCCGACGAATCCGAAAGTGCCCACTATGAGGACGAGGGCGACGATGCTGCCCGCGAAGGCCGTCTTCTTCTCGTCGAAGAGGTCGCGCATGTACCAGTTGCGCTGCG
Organism: Acidaminococcaceae bacterium; assembly: GCA_963592385.1. GTDB lineage: Bacteria > Actinomycetota > Coriobacteriia > Coriobacteriales > QAMH01 > CAVAWX01. The sequence continues at coordinate 2,237 of CAVAWX010000019.1, forward strand.
CGGAGGCCACGGGCGCCCCGAGGGAGCCGGAGAAGCTGCGCGGCTCGTCTGCCTGCGCGATACCCGCCATGTAGACCGGCACCTGCTTTTTCCTCGTCCCAAACGACGCGCCGAGAAACACCACCGCCACCACGAGCGCGATGACGGACATGATCCACAAATCGCCCACGGAGATGTCCTGGCCGACCTCGGCGAAGACCCCTTCAAGATAGGGCACGACGAGGGTCTGCGAGATCAGCGGAAACGCGATGCAGCAGCCCACGGTCAGCACGCACATCAGCGCAAGGGCCGCCCACTCGCTCGAATGCACGCCGTCTTCCAGGTCGCGCACCTTGCCCGACGAGACGGCAAGCAGCTTGCCCAGCCACTTCGCCCAGAACATGAAGGTGGCCGCCGAGCCGAAGGCCAGCACCAGCAGCAGCACGACGTTGGACGTGTCGGCAAAGGACTGCAGCGCCGCCCACTTCGACACGAGCATGCCGAAGGGCGCGATGAACATGCCCATGATGCCGATCGACATCAGGCGCGCGAGGCGCGGCATGCGCTCGAAGAGCAGGTCCATGTCCTCGATGTCGCGGCTGCCGATCCTGTGCTCTGCGGTGCCCACAGCCAAGAAGAGCAGCGATTTCGCGACGGCGTGGAAAATGATGAGGAAGATGGCCGCCCACACGGCGCCGTCCGTGCCCACGCCCGCGCACGCGACGATCAGGCCGAGGTTGGAGATGGTCGAGTAGGCCAGCACGCGCTTGGCGTTGGACTGGCTGATGGCGGCCAGCGCGGCGAAGAGGAAGGTCGCGATGCCGACCATCATCACCATATAGCCGGGGATGTTGGCCCCGAAGCACGGCGCGAGCTTCACCAGCAGAAAGACGCCCGCCTTCACCATCGTGGAGGAATGCAGCAGCGCCGAGGTGGGCGTGGGCGCCACCATCGCGCCGAGCAGCCAGCTGTGGAAGGGGAACTGCGCTGCCTTGGTGAAGGCCGCGAGCGCGAAGAGCATGACGGGCATGTAGGCGATCAGCTCGTTGCCCGAGGTCGAGGAAAGCAGCTGGACCGACTGCGTGATGAACTGGTCGAGCTCGAGCACGCCGTAGACCTGCGCCACCCACACGAGGGCGACGGCGAAGGCCAGGCCGCCCACCATGTTGAGGAGTATCTGGCGGAAGGCGTTGTCCGTGGCGACCTTCGTCTTGTCGTAGCCGATGAGCGCAAACGAGCACACCGTGGTGATCTCCCACGCGCAAAACATCCAGGCGAGGTTGTTCGCGAAGACGATGGCGAACATCGCGCCGAGGAAGGCGAAGACGACCGCGAAGAAGACGGGGCGCCGGTCGGCCACGTCCGGGTGGCGCCCGTCGTGGTGGTCGCGCATGTAGCCCAGCGCGTAGACGGCGATGCCGCTGCCCACGATGCCGATGATCAGCGCCATGACCACGGACAGGCCGTCGATGTAGAGCGCGTGCGAGACCTGGACGCCTTCTGCGGCGACCAGCTCGAACCACACCACGAGCGCCGTCTGCGCGAGCGCGAGCACGAAGACGAGGCCGCGTCCGTGGCGCAGCGCCTTGCCCATGATGTAGAGGCCTAACACGACGTCGACTACGAGCGCCACGATGTTTACGGCGTGCGCGGTGGCGGCGTCCACGCTCATCTGCATGCTGCCGCCTGCCAGCCCGAAGACGGCGGCCACCAAGATGGAGGCCGCGGCGACGAGCACCGCGCCTATGACCGTGCACGCGACGCGCGCGCCATCCCTGCGGGCCGCCAGCATGACGAGCGCCATGAACATCGGGAAGAAGACGAGAAACGCCACGAGCGCTGTTCCAAGGCTCTCCACACCAAGCTCCTTTCTTGTGCGGCATGCGGCGATGTGCGCGGCGGCTTGCGGCCACGAGCCGGGCGTGGCGGGCACGAACCTGAAAACCGCGGTATGCGCATGCAGCGGATTTGCAGCACGACTATACGGGAATACAGCGCGTGAAAATGTGCCGATGCCGTGAATATCCGCGCAAGGGGAATCGGCGGCGGGTGAAAAGGCGCGGGCGCGCTGCGGTGAAATTCGGTTTTTCACCCGAACGGCGCCGTGCGGGGGCGCTCGATGTGGCAAAGTGGCTGTATCACAACTATGCGCCCGCGCGAACAGATATGGTGAAAGCCCGCAGCGGCGGCGGCGGCGCCACGCAAACGCGGGCAGGACATGCGGCGAAAGACGGACGGAGGAGACGGTGGACGAGCAAAACTACAGCGACGCGCGCTACATGCGCCAGGCCCTGGAGCTTGCCCTGCGCGGGGCGGGCCACGTCGCGCCCAACCCCCTCGTCGGCTGCGTGCTCGTGAAAGACGGGATCATCGTCGGGCAGGGCTGGCACGCGCGCTACGGCGACAAGCACGCCGAACGCGCCGCCATCGACGACTGCCTGGCAAACGGCATCGACCCGGCCGGCGCATGCGCCTACGTCACCCTCACCCCCTGCTCGCACGTGGGCAAGCAGCCGCCGTGCACCGACGCCCTCATCACCTCGGGCATCTCGCGCGTCGTCGTCGGCAGCACCGACCCCCACGCGCAGGCGGCGGCCCGCAGCGTCGAGCTGTTGCGGGCGGCGCGCATACAGGTGGACACGGGCGTGCTGAAAGAGGAGTGCGACGCCGTGAACGCCCCCTATTTCCACTTCATCACCACGCATCTGCCCTACGTCGTCTTGAAATACGCCATGACGCTCGACGGGCGCGTGGCCTGCCACACGGGGCTGTCGCGCTGGGTCTCCGGCGAGGCGGCGCGCGCGCACACGCACGAGACGCGCAACCGGCTGTCGGCGATCATGGCAGGCGTCGGCACCGTCGTCGCCGACGACCCCCTGCTCACCTGCCGCATGGAAGGCGGGCGCAACCCGCTGCGCGTCATCTGCGACTCGCACCTGCGCATCCCGCTGCGCTCGCAGATCGTGCAGACGGCACGCGAGGTCCCGACCATCATCGCGTGCACCCGCGCGGATACGACGGCCCGGCTCACGCTCGAGTCCGCGGGCTGCATCGTCGAGCGGCTGCCGGGCGACGGCGCGGGCAAGATAGACCTGCGCGCGCTCGTGAAGATGCTCGGCGCCTGCGACATCGACTCCGTGCTGCTGGAAGGCGGCCCCACCCTCGCGGGCTCTGCGCTGGATGCGGGCCTCGTGGACGCGGTGCAGGTCTACATCGCGCCGAAGCTCTTCGGCGGCGCGAAGGCGCCCGGCCCTGTGGCCGGCACGGGCGTGCGCTCCCCCCAAGAGGCGCTGCAGCTCTACGACGTGCGCCGCAGCTTCCTCGGCGCGGACCTGCTCGTCGAGGGAAAGGTGGCCCGCTAGCATGTTCACGGGCATAGTCGAGGAGACGGGCAACGTCGCGCGCTTTGCGAAGAGCGCGGCCGGCGCGCGCATAGAGGTCGGCTGCACGAAGGTCCTGGAGGGCACCCAGCCCGGCGATTCCATCTGCACGAACGGCGTGTGCCTGACCGTCGCGTCCATGGGCGCACGCTCCTTTTGCGCCGACATCATGAACGAGACCCTGGAGCGCTCGTCGTTTCGCGCGTGCGCCACGGGCGACATGGTGAACCTCGAACGCGCCCTCACGCCGGCCTCGCGCATGGGCGGCCACGTCGTCACCGGCCACATCGACGGCACGGGGCGCATCGAGCGCGTGCGCCGCGACGGGCAGGCCGTGTGGTTTTCCATCTCGGTGCCGGCCGCCCTCTTGCGCTACATCGTCGAGAAGGGCTCGGTCGCCGTCGATGGCATGAGCCTCACCGTCGCGTCCGTGCGCGCGGACGGCTTCGACGTCTCGTGCATCCCGCACACCCTGGAAGCTACGGTTTTGCAACAGCGGCGGGAAGGCGACGCGGTGAATATAGAATGCGACCTGCTTGCGAAATACGTCGAGAAGCTGCTGGGCGCGGGTGCGGGCGCTGCGGATGCTGCGGGCGACGCAGACACGGACGGCGCGGACGCAGGAGACGCGGGAAGCGCGCGCGGCATCGACGCGGCGTTTCTCGCGGAGAACGGATTCATCTAAAACCAGGAAACCCGCCAAGGGAAGCCTGCCGAAAGGACAAAGGAGAAGGCACAGCACATGGACGAGCGCCAAGGATATTCCGACATACCCGAGATCTGCGAGGAGCTGCGCGCGGGCCGCATCGTCATGGTCATCGACGACCCCGACCGCGAGAACGAAGGCGACCTCGTCTGCGCGGCGGAACACGCCACCTGCGAGAACATCAACTTCATGGCAAGCCGCGCCAAGGGCCTCGTGTGCATGCCCATGTCGTTTGAGTACGTGAGGAAACTCCAGCTGCCCCAGATGGTCGCCGAAAACACCGACAACCACGAGACGGCCTTCACCGTGTCCATCGACCACGTCTCGACCACGACGGGCATCAGCGCCGCCGAGCGCTCCATCACGGCGATGAAGTGCGTGGACGAGGGCGCGCGCCCGACCGACTTCAGGCGCCCCGGCCACATGTTTCCCCTGCTCGCACGCGACGGCGGCGTCCTCGAGCGCAACGGCCACACCGAGGCCACCGTGGACCTGCTGCGCATCGCCGGCCTGAAGGAGGCGGGCCTGTGCTGCGAGATCATGCGCGACGACGGCACCATGATGCGCACGAGCGAGCTGCTCGAGCACGCGCGGGAGTGGGGCGTGAAGGTCGTGCCGATCGCCGAGATCGCGCATTGGCGCAAGTGCCACGAGAAACTCGTCTCCTGCGAGGCCTCCCCCGCCCTGCCCACGCGCTTCGGCGAGTTCCGCGCGCACGCCTACGTGAACCGCCTGAGCGGCGAGCACCACGTCGCGCTGGTGAAAGGCGAGGTGGGCGACGGGCGCGACGTGCTCGTGCGCGTGCACTCCGAGTGCCTGACCGGCGACGTGTTCGGCTCGCTGCGCTGCGACTGCGGCGACCAGCTGGACGCGGCGATGGCGCAGGTGGCCGAGGAGGGGCGCGGCGTCGTGCTCTACATGCGCCAGGAGGGGCGCGGCATCGGGCTGGTGAACAAGCTTCGCGCCTACGAGCTGCAGGAGCAGGGCATGGACACGGTCGAGGCCAACGAGGCGCTGGGTTTCGGCGCCGACGAGCGCGAGTACTACATCGGCGCGCAGATCCTGGCCGACCTCGGGGTGAAGACCATGCGCCTTCTGACGAACAACCCCGACAAGGTCTACCAGCTGGCCGATTTCGGCCTCGAGATCGTCGAGCGCGTGCCGCTGCAGATGCCCGCGACCGAGTTCGACCGGCGCTATCTCCAGACCAAGCGCGAGAAAATGGGGCATATGCTCGAAGCCGAGCCGATACAATAGGCGCGACAAACGGCGCGGCAAACGGCGCGACGAAACCGCAGGACACGAACCACCGAAGAGAAAGAAGGCACGACATGGCAGTCTACGAAGGCGATCTCTACAGCGCGGGCGACATCCGCGTGGGCGTTGCCTGCAGCCGCTTCAACGAGTTCATCACGGGAAAGCTGCTGGACGGCTGCCTCGACGGGCTGCGCCGGCGCGACGTGGCCGAGGACAAGGTGGACGTGGCCTGGGTGCCCGGCGCCTTCGAGCTGCCGCTCGTGGCGAAGAAGATGGCCGATTCGGGCCGCTACGACGCCGTCATCGCGCTCGGCAGCGTGATCCGCGGGGCGACGAGCCACTACGAGGCCGTCGTCAACGAGACGAGCAAGGGCATCGCGGCCGCCTCGCTGGAAAGCGGCGTGCCCGTCATGTTCGGCGTGTTGACCACCGAAAACATCGAGCAGGCCGTCGAGCGTGCCGGCTCGAAGGCGGGCAACAAGGGCGCCGAGTGCGCGCAGGGCGCCATCGAGATGGTGAACCTGCTGCGCAAGATGGAGGCGTGAGGGCCGTGGCCGGCGGCGCAGACGAGAAGGGCGCGGCGGTAGGCGCGCAGGGTGAAGAGGTGCGCGGAAACGCAGCGTGCGAGGGCGAGGCGCGCGGCCGCCTGAAGCTGCTCTTCGACTTCGACGGCACCCTGCACAAGACCGACGAGATCTACGTCCCTGCCTTCCGCGAGGGGCTTGCCTGGCTGCGCGAGCAGGGCCAAGATGTGCCCGACGCGCCGGCCGACCCGCGCGAGATAGGCTATTGGCTGGGGTATTCCACCGTCGAGATGTGGCACAACTTCGCACCCGAGCTGCCCGAGGAATGGCAGAAAAAGGCCGCGGGCATCGTGGGCGCCGGCATGCGGCGGCGGGCGCGCGAAGGCGGCGCGAAGCTCTATCCGGGCATCCCGCAGGTGCTCGACGCCTTCTGCGCGCAAGGCTACGTGCCGGTGTTTCTCTCCAACTGCCACCACGACTACATGGAGCTATTTCGCGAGCTGCTGGGCCTGGACCGCTGGTTTGCGCATTACTACTGCGCCGAGGACTACGACTGGAAGCCGAAGAGCCGCGTCTTTTCCGAGGAGGCCGCGCCCGCGCTGGCCGACCCGGAGAAAAGCCTGCACGAGCAGTTCATCATGATCGGCGACCGTTTCCACGACCTGGGCGTTGCGACCGACAACGGCCTGCTCTCCATCGGCTGCGCCTACGGGTTCGGCAAGCCCGAGGAGCTGGAGCCGGCCGACATCGTCGTGGAGGACGCGCGCGAGCTGCCGGACGCCGTGGCCCGCCTCGTCGGGCGCCTGCAGGCCTGAGGCCGCAAACCCGCACGACACGCATCATGCAGATGCGAGCCGCAAAAACGCCGCAGCTCTCGCGCGGCGCCAGGGGCTGCGCGGCGTGCGCGCGGCGTGCGCGCGGCGGCTACTTCTTGCTCATCAGCCCGTTCACGAAATCCTGCACCGGCTTGGCGAGGCGCGAGAGGATCTCCTCCTTGGGCACGTCCGTCTGCTGCACGGCGTAGTCGAGTGCGAAGATGGCCGCCGCGCCGAGCAGGACGAGGACGACCAGCACGGTGATGAAGACGATGAGGCAGCCATGGCCCTTCTTCTTCGGCGCCGGCTGCGCGTAGGCGGGCTGCTGCGCATAGACGGGCTGGTCCCACCCAGCCTGCGCATAGGGCTGCTGGGCGGCCGGAGCCTCCTGCGCGAAGGAACCGGCGGCAAAGCGCGCACCCTGGCCTGCGTTTTTCTGGTTGCGCTTGCGGCGCTCCGCGATCAGCTCGGCGGGCATCACGGAGGTCGCCGACGGGCTGTTGTAGGCGGCGCCGCGCGGCTCGAAGGCCGCATCGGGCATCATCTGCGGGTTCACGGCCTGCTCGGGGATGTACCCCTGCGGGGAGAAGGCCGCATCCGGCGCTCCCCCGCGCCTGCGCCCGCGACCCGCGCCCGTGGAAAACACCTGCGTCTCGTCCGCGCCGAGCACCTGGGTCTCGCCTGCGCCTGCGCCCGCAGCGGCGGCCACTCCCGCAGCAAATACCTGCGTCGCATCGGCGCCGAGCACCTGCGCACGGCCCGCGCCCTGCTGCAAGACCTGCGTTTCGCCCGGCCCCGAGAACATGACCTGCGTCGCGTCCGCGCCGCCGGCGAGGACCTGCGTCTCGCCCGGGTTTCCCCCGCGGCCCGCACGCGCGCCGAGCATGGCCGTCTCGTCGGCCGACAGGGGCGCGACGCGCGAAAACGTGGCGTCCACCTCGACGTCCGGGGCCGCATCCGCCCGCGCACCCCTTTCACCCTGCGGAAAGACCGTCGTCTTGCCCGGGTCGTTGAAGCGCTCGTCTCCCACGCCGTCTCCTCTCGTGTGCCCGCTCGTGTCCCGCGCTCCCTCCTACACGTGCAGCAGAAACGCCTCGTAGCCGCAGCGCGCCTCGTAGATGTCGGCCTTGCTCGTGACCTCCCAGGGCGCGTGCATCGACAGCACGGGCACGCCGGAGTCGATCACGTCCATGTCGTACTTGGCCGGGATGTAGGCGATGGTCCCGCCGCCGCCCGCGTCCACCTTGCCCAGCTCGGCCGTCTGCCACGCGACGTCGGCCTCGTTCATCACGGCGCGCACCTTGGCCACGTACTCGGCGCTCGCGTCGTTGCTGCCCGACTTGCCGCGCGCGCCTGTGTACTTGTTGAACACGAGGCCGCGCCCCAGGTAGGCGCAGTTCTTCGTCTCGAAGACGTTGGCGTAGGCCGGGTCGAAGCCGGCGGAGACGTCCGAGGACAGCATGCGCGAGTTCTTCAGCATGCGGCGCAGCGCGAGCGGGTCGGCGACGCCTGCCAGCTGCAAGACCTCGGCCATGACGTTTTCGAAGAAGTTGGAGTGCATGCCCGTCGCGCCCACCGAGCCGATTTCCTCCTTGTCCACGAGCAGGCACACCGCGCAGCGCTCGGGGTCGTCGATGGAGAGCTGCGCGTCGAGGCTCGTGTAGGCGCAGACGCGGTCGTCCTGGCCGTATCCCAGCACCATCGAGCGGTCGAAGCCCAGGTCGCGCGCGCGCCCGGCGGGCACCACCTCGATCTCGGCCGAGACGAAGTCCTCTTCCTCGATGTCGTAGATGCTCTCGAGGATCTTCAAGATGAAGGCGGCGACGGGGCTTTTCGCGGCGATGCGCTCCCAGTCGGGCGCGTCGTCTGCCGGCTCGAAGCTGCCCGCGTCGGCGCCCTCGATGATCAGCGGGCGGCTGCCGATCAGCACGTCGAGCGCCTCGCCTTCCACGACCTTCGCGCCCTCCTTCTTCAACTGCTCGGCGCCCAGGTGCGGCAGCAGGTCGGTGATGCAGAAGACCGGGTCGCCGGCGTCTTCGCCCACGACGACGGGCACGGTGGTGCCGTCGGTCTTCGCGATCACGCCGTGCAGGGCCAGCGGCATGGTCACCCACTGGTACTTCTTGATGCCGCCGTAGTAGTGCGTGTCGAAAAACGCGAAGTCCCCGCCCTCGTAGAGGGGGTTTTGCTTCAGGTCCAGGCGCGGCGAGTCGATGTGCGCGCCGAGTATGTTCAGGCCGTCTTCGAGCGGGCGGCTGCCCACGTGGACGAGGGCGAGCGCCTTGCCGTGTGTGGCCGCCCAGATCTTCGAGCCGGCGCTCAGCGGTTTGCCCGAGCGGCGCGCCTCCTCCAGCGAGACGTAGCCGTGCGCCTGCGCGCGCGCGATGGCCGCCGCGACGCATTCGCGCTCCGTCTTGTTCTCGCTGATGAAGTCTATGTACTCGTGCCCCAGGCGCTCGAGCTGCGAGACGTCGGCGTCGCTGTACTCTTTCCAAGCGTTCTTGCGTTCCATCGGCTATTCCACCTCGGCGTTTCGACGTAGGTTCTTTCGCTTCACGATAAACGAAGCGCGACGCCCACATGATGCACCACGGCCACATGTCACGCAACATCCACACGGCGCGCGCCATCGGGTATGATGAAGGGCACATATCTCTTGGAAAAACGGAAAGGCGGCCACGATGAAATCGGTCTTGAGCATAGCCGCGTCGGACAGCGGCGGCGGAGCGGGCATACAGGCAGACATCAAGACCATCGAGGCGCACGGGCTGTTCGCCCAGACGGCTCTCACGGCCATCACCGCGCAAAACACCACGGGCGTGACGGCTATGGCAAGCGTCGGGGCGGGGCTTGTGGAAAAGCAGATCGACGCCGTGTTTTCCGACATCTTCCCCGCCGCGGTGAAGGTGGGCGCCTGCGGCTGCGCGGAAAACGTGCGCACCATCGCCAAGTCGCTCAGGCGCCGCGGGGCGCTGCATGTCGTGGTCGACCCCGTGATGGTCGCCACGAGCGGCGCCGCGCTCGGCGACGACGAGACGGCCCAGGCGCTGCGCCGCCATCTCCTGCCGGTCGCCGAGCTCGTCACCCCGAACCTCCCCGAGGCCGAAAAGCTGCTCGGGCGTCCCATCAACAGCGAACCCGAGCAGGAGGCTGCCGCGCTGGAGCTGCTCGAATACGGGGCGAAGTGGGCGCTCGTGAAAGGCGGGCACCGCCGCGCCTCGGCAAACGACGTGCTCGCAGGCCCCGGCGGGGCGGTCTTCTGGTTTCGCACCCCGCACATCGAGACGCACGACGCGCACGGCACGGGTTGCACGCTGTCGTCTGCCATCGCCTGCTGGCTGGCCGACGGACGCGCGGTCTACCGAGCGGCGCGGCTCGCGAAAGACTACGTGACGGGCGCGTTGCTCGCGGCTCCCGGCCTCGGCGCGGGGGCAGGGCCCATCGGCCACATGTGGCCGCACAAGGCCAGCATCGACGCCTACAGGAAGGCCGCCGTCGAGGAAGGGTGGCGCGAGTGAGCTCGGCGGACTGGGGGGCGTGTGCCCGCGAGCTCGAGGCACGTCTGGACGCGGGCGCAGGCAGCGTCCTCTTGCGCGATGAGCCGATGAGCGCGCACACGAGCTTCGGGGTGGGCGGGCCTGCGGCCCTTTTTCTCGAGGCGGCTTCGCCGGCAGACGTCGCCTGCGCGCTTTCCCTCGCGCGGGAGGCGGGGCTTCCCTGGCATGTGCTCGGGCGCGGCAGCAACCTGCTCGTCGCCGACGCCGGCCTGGCGGCGCTCGTCGTCCACATCGGCGAGGGGATGTCCAAAATCGAGGTCGGCGCGGATGCGGCGGACGCGGACGGTGGCACGGGTGCCAGCGAAGGGGCGGCCGCAGGGCGCATCGTCGCGCAGGCGGGCGCCTCCAACAAGCACGTGGCGCAGGCCGCGTGCGAGGCCGGCCTTGCCGGCTTGGAGTTCCTCCACGGCATCCCCGGCAGCATCGGCGGGGCGGCCGTCATGAACGCCGGCGCCTACGACGGCGAGTTCAAGGACGTGTGCACGCACGTCTCCTGCCTCGACCCGGCCAGCGGGGAACAGGTCGAGCTGGACCGCGAAGAGGCAGGTTGGGGCTATCGCAGCAGCGCCATCAGCAGCCGCGGCCTCGTGGTCCTCTCCGCCGAGCTGGCGCTTTTTTCCGGGGACAGGACGGCCATCGAGGACAGGATGCGCGAGCTGGCCTCCCGCCGCCGCGACAAGCAGCCCCTCGACAAGAAGAGCGCCGGCTCGACCTTCAAGCGGCCCGCCGGGCACTTCGCCGGCAAGCTCATCCAGGACGCGGGGATGCAGGGGCACAGCGTGGGCGCGGCGCAGGTCAGCTGCAAGCACGCGGGCTTCGTCGTGAACAACGGCGGCGCGACGGCCGCCGACATCCTCGCCTGCATACGCGACGTGCAGGCCGCCGTGCGCGAACGCTGCGGCGTCGAGCTGGAGTGCGAGGTGCGCATGCTCGGCTTCGGCGCGAACGTCTAAGACATCCCGCGCGGGCGCTCCCTTTCACCATCCGAGAACGCAATCGCCCGAAACGAAACACGCCCGCTCGGTTTCACCATCCGAATACGCGTCCTTGCCGCCCGAGCCCGGCGTTGCCCGCAGCGCCTAGAGCGCGCGCAGGCGCCCCGCTTCACCATCCCCCTCTAGCTCACGAACATGGCGAGCAGCGGGATGGTGAAGATGCTCGCCACGGTGGAGATGAAGGTCCCGCGCATCATCGTCTCGCGGTCGCCCTTGTAGGCCAGGGTGAACATCACGCCGATGGCCGCCACCGGCATCCCGGAGCTGACCGTCAGGACCCCGAGCATGAGGGGGTCGGTGACGAAGAAGCGAAACACGAGGTTCACCAGCAGGGGGATGCCCAGCAGGCGCAGCGCCACGGAGATGTAGGGCGTGAGGTGGCACAGCGTCGAGCGCAGCGGCTGCATGGCCAGCGACGAGCCGATGATCAGCATGGACGCCGGCACGGTCAGCTGCCCCAGATACGAGCAGGTCAGCTGCACGATGCCGCCGCGGTCGCTCACCTGCAAAAGCGCCAAGACGACGACGAGGACGCAGGCGAGGGTGGCCGGGGTCACGAGGCTTTTGCCCGCCTTGAGCGCACGTGCGCGCAGCGGCGCCTTCTGTGCCCCCTCCCCTTTTTCCTTGCGCGAGACGAAGGCCACGCCGGCCGTGAAGACGGCCAGGTTGAAGGGGATGTTGTAGATGGCGCCGTAGAGCACGGCGTTCGAGCCGAATATCGCGTCGAGCACCGGCAGGCCCATGAAGCCGACGTTGCCGAAGGCGATGACGAAGGAATGCGCCCCGCGCGAGCTGGCCGACGTGCGGGGAAAGAGGCGCGGCACGAGCGCGGCCACGACGCAGATGAGGATGTAGGCGAGCGCCGAGTACGCGAGGATCTGCCATATGGCCTGCGGGCCGGGCGTCTCCTCGGTGGAGAGCTGCGCGTTGATGATCATGGCGGGCAGGGCGATGTTCATCACGAGCTGCGAGAGCATCGTGTCGAAGCTGTCGTTCATGAGCTTCATGCGCCGTGCGATGAAACCGACGACGACCAGCAAGAACAAGACGAGCATCTGCGTCGTCGCGTGCATGAAGACATCCATTGGTGCTGCGCTCTCCCCTCTTCTCTTGGCGCGGGCGACTATGGTACGGCAAATAAGGGGCAGAAATCCCCCGCAAAACGCCCGACGTTGTGATAGTATTCCTTCTCGCGCGTTTCAACGGACGCGCATTCGCATACGGCTCGGGTGGTGGCGCAGTTTGGTAGCGCACTTGACTGGGGGTCAAGGGGTCGCAGGTTCAAATCCTGTCCACCCGACCAGCTTTTTCATTGAAGGTAAAAGCCCGCACCGCTTTTTTACACATCCCTGAAAACCGAACTTGTTGCACAGTGCTACACAAGCAGCTGTTTTCGCCCGCAGCAAAAGACCTCTCCGGCGTGGAGAGGCCTTTTCACGTGAAGAACTGCGCGTGCCTGGCAAATAGCCCCGCAGGCGCCCGAACCGCTACAGGCGCTCGGGCAGCTCGCTGCAGATGCGCGCCCGCCCTTCCCTACGGGCGGCCGCCCTTCCCTACGGGCGGCCGCCTAAATCACTACAGGCGTTCGGCCAGCTCGCACACGAGCGCGCGGGTCTTGTCCCAGCCCAGGCACGCGTCCGTGATGGACTTGCCGTACACCCCGCCGTCCACGGGCTGGTTGCCGTCCTCGATGTAGCTTTCCACCATGAAGCCCTTGAACAGCGCCGCGATGTCGGCGTTGCGCGCGCACGAGTCGAGCACCTCGTGGCAGATGCGTCCCTGATCCAGCGGCCGCTTGCCCGAGTTGTCGTGGTTGCAGTCGATGACGACGGCCGGGTTCGCGTACTCGTCGCGCGTGTAGACGGCCGCGAGGCGCTCCAGGTACTCGTAGTGGTAGTTCGGGTAGTTAATGTCGTCGAGGCCCTTGTAGCCGCGCAGAATCGCGTGCGCGTAGGGGTTGCCCGTGCTGTGGACCTCCCAGTTGCGGTAGATGAAGTCCTGCTCGGCCTGCGCGGCGTAGACCGCGTTGAGCATGACCGAGGTCGAGCCGCCCGTCGGGTTCTTCATCCCCACGGGCACCTCGATGCCGCTGGCCACCTGGCGGTGCTCCTGGTTTTCCACGCTACGCGCGCCCACGGCCGAGTAGGCCAGCAGGTCGAAGAGGAAGCGGTAGTTTTCCGGGTAGAGCATCTCGTCGGCGGTGAACATGCCGGTGTTCTCGATGACGCGCAGGTGCATGCGGCGTATGGCCTTGATGCCCTCGAGCAGGTCGGATTTGCCGGCCGGGTCGGGCTGGTGCAGCAGGCCCTTGTAGCCGGTGCCGCGCGTGCGGGGCTTGTTCGTGTAGACGCGCGGGACGACGACGAACTTGTCGGCTACCTCGTCGGCCAGCGCGGCCAGGCGCGTCATGTAGTCGAGCACGGAGTCCTCGCGGTCTGCCGAGCACGGGCCGATGACGAGCAGCTTCTTGTCGCTTGCCCCGCAGATCACGTCCACGACGCGCTGGTCGAACTCCTCCTTGGCGCGCTCGAGGGCGGGTGAAAGGTGCAGCTCGGCGCGGATCTCCTGCGGGATGGGCAGGCGGCGCTTGAAGTTCATCGTGGGCTTGGTCGTCGCGGGCATGGGGCCTCCGTCGTGTCGTGCGGGACATGTGTCGTTCGTGCGGTTCGCGCCGATGGCATCCCGAGCGTGCGGGGCGTGCGCAGGAGACGCGTCGGTGCATCCTAGCACTAGGCGGCCTGCATTTTCAGGACAACGGCTTCGCCGTCGGCGAATATTCCCGCCGCGTGAACAGGGGGCATGCCCGCAGCTCGCGCAACGGGCGAAGGTCAGGGGCCCATGCACCGCATCGGCGCACGAGGCCAAAGCTCAATCCCCCGCTCTGACCTCGGCGGCGGCGGCGACAAGCTCCTCCTGCGAGTGCACCCCCGCTTTCTTGTAGATGCTGTAGATATGGCTTTTCGCCGTGGACACGCTCGTCGCAAGCTCGGCAGCCACGATCTTCGCCGTCTTGCCCTCCAAAAGCAAGGCCAGCACCTGCCCCTCGCGCTGCGACAGGCCGAACCGCGCAGCCGCCCGAGCGCTTCTCCCCGCGTCGTCGGGCATGCGCAGTTCCTCGTCGCTTGACGGCTCGGCAAAGCCCGCGGCAAGCGAGATGTAGGGAGACGAGGCAAACCGGGCATAATAGCTGTTGAGTCTCGCGAACAGCGTCTTGACGAAGGGGCTTTCCATCACCTCGCGCTTTGCCGCAAAACCGATCTCCAGATAGTACGGGTCTTTCATAGGCACGATCGCCGTGGCCTCGTCCGGCTTTGCCACGAGTCTGTGAAACGCCGGGACGAAAGTGATCCCCTGGCCCTTTTTCACTATCTCGTAGCGAAAGCTGCTGTCGGCGGTGACCATGTAGATCGACGCCTTCCCGAACCTTGACTCGCACACACGCTGGATATCGCCTTCGGAAGTGATGATGGGATGGGCGATGATGTCTGCCTTCGAGAGCGCCGTCTTGCCGGCAAGCTCGCTGTCGGCGGCGACGAGCACCTCGTCGTAGCTCTCGAGATAGGGCTGGAACATGAAGCCGCGTTCGTAGAGCCGCTCCAAAAGGGCGGTGTTGTGCTCGGCGTCCGTGCTGAACAGGCATAGAAGGCCGATGGCCGTGACCTCGTGCCTGAATTCGTCAGTGGCAAGCAGCCGCTCCACCGCCTTCTCGTTGTCGCACTGGATGAAACGCGCCCTCGCGAACACCTCCTCGATGCTGTCCGTCAGCGGCGAGAAGAGCGCCTCGTCAAACGCGACGTTGTTCAAGTAGAGCAGAACCGACTTGTCGTTGGTCTCCATCTCGTGCGCGCGTATGGCGACGACGCTGTCCTTCATCTGGCGCTCGAGGCCGAGAATGCGGTTGGCGTCGTCGAGGAGCGCCTCCCCGAAACGCGAGGGGACCATCCCGTTTGGCGTCTTCACGAAAAGCGGGCATCCCAGCTCGTTTTCCAGCACGGAAATAGAGCGGCTCATCCCCTGCGGGGACATGAAGTTGGCCGCTGCGGCCGCGCTCACAGACCCTTCCCGGGCAACGTCCACGAAATACTTGAGATAACTCGTCTGCATGCCGCCCCCTCGTCTTGCGCGCCATCTCGAATCCATGGTAGCACCGAAAAAAGAGGCGGGCCTGCTCCCCCGTGGGAACAGACCCGTTCACCCTGCTTTTTCGACGTGCGCCCCCTTCGAGGGAGCAGCGCTAGGACAGCCCGAGAAGCGCCGCCGTAGCGGGCGTGATCGTCACGGTGATGATGACCATGACAAGGCTCGGGGCCCACCCCACCTTCACCATATCGCCGAAGGAGAAGTACTTGCGGTTGCTGGAATACGACAGCAGCGGCACCCCGTCGAGGGGAAGCATGAGGGCGATCGCCGACCACCAGGCCACCATGGCGCAGGTCGCCGCGATAGAGCCGCCCATGCCGCCGATGATGGTGGCAAACGGCACGGCGATGAGGCCGGCGCACGCAGGCCCTGCGGGGATGACGTTGTGCAGGATGCAGCCGAGCACGGACAGCACGATCATCGTCACGAGCAGCGGCCACGAGGTCATCGGCGCCATCACGGTGCTGACCACCCACTCCATGGCGCCCGTCGCGGTCAGCCCTGCGACGAGCACGTTCACCGCCATCATGAGCAGCATCATGCCCCAGGGGCTGTCGCTTAGGAAGTCGTTGAAGCGGATGGACTCGATGCCCGGGAAGAACATGAAGCCGAGCGCGATGAGGCTCACCACCGTGATGTTGATCTCGGTGACCCAAGAGCTCGCGATCCACACGACCAGCGTGACGAGCATGACGACGATTCCGCCGATCTCGTTTCTCGACATGCCCGGAAGCTCTGCCGCACGCTGGATGCCGGCATCGACCGCCGCCTGCTTGAGGGGCTCGGGCTTGAAGATCTTCACCAGCGCGAACCAGCCGGCGGGTATGGTGATGACAGCCAGGGGCACGCCGAAGGCCATCCACTGCACGAAGCTGATGGACACGCCGAAGTTTTGCTCGATGAGCGTCATCGCCAAGACGTTGATGATGCAGCCGGAGGGCGTCATCGCGCCGCCTATAGCTGCGGCCCAGGGAATGCCGATGGCGATACACTTGGCAAACGGCGACTTCCCGCCGGTCGGGGTGTCGTTTGCGTCGAGCACGCCGTAGGCGATGGGCAGCATGACCGCGCACAGGGGCAGGTTGTCCATGAGCGTGGAGATGAGCGCCGTGACGACCATGAAGCCCAAGAGCACGCGCGAGGAGTTGGTGCCCGCCCACTTCAAGATCATCGCGGTGAGGCGCGTCGCGATGGAAGAGCGGCCCACGAAGCAAGCAAACGCAAAGCAGCACAGGTAGAAGATGATGGCGTTGTTGATCGACGCGGCCCAGGTCTCGTCGGGGGTCAATATCCCCAGCAGGGGCAGGAGGCCGACCATGGCCCATCCCGTGATGGCTATGGGCATGACCTCCGTGACCCAAAAGACGATCGAGACGACAAAGATGACGAGGGCGAGCTTGCCCTGGTAGCTAAGGCCGTCCGGGGTCGGCGCGACGGCGACGCCCCCTATGAGGGCGAGGCCTGCGATCACGATGATGAAACGAACGAGTGCGCTTTTCTCCTTCATAGGGCCGCACCTCCCTCTCCTCGCGAGTTCTCAGATTTCCCACACATGTAAAGCCCTCCTTTTCCTTGCTTTTCCGATACCGTCTATGGCCGCCCGGCGGCTAGGCCACAGGCTTCATGAACACGTCGTCGAAGACCACGTCGCCTTGGGACGCGTCAGCCGACAGGCAGACCGGCTCGTAGCCGTCCGCGCCGATGCGCACCTCGCACGCCCCGGGGTTGGGGCCTTCGAACTTGAAGTCGCCGAACTCGTCTGTTGTGAGAGTCGCCACATTTCCCTGCGCGTTGGATATATCGACCTTCGCGCCGATGAGCACCTCGTTGGCCTGCCGGTCGGCAACGGTCGCGGCGATGAAGCGCTCGGGCGGGCGGTTCACGTAGAAGACGTGCGACCCCTTCCCCTCCAGCGCGGCGTTTGCCTGCCCCTCGTCCAGCTCCTCGGCAAACTCCTCCGCCTCCCCGTAGCGCAGGGCGCCCGTCGCGCACGCGTCGACGCAGCGGGGCGCCTGCCACCCGTCGTCGAGCAGGTGGGCGCAACCCGTGCACTTCTGCGCGATGTCGAGCTCCTCGTTGTAGTAGATCATCCCGAGCGGGCACGCATCGACGAGCTGGCGCTGGCCTTTGGCCTTGTCGGGGTCGATGACGACGATCCCGTCCTCGCGGCGGTAGACCGCCCCGTCGCGGGCCGCCTCCATGCAGTCGGCCTTGTCGCACATGCCGCAAAAGGTCGGCGTGTAGTCCACCTGTACGACGGGGACGCGGCCGCGCTCGGCCTGGTCGACCTTGCACCAGAACTGCCCCGTCATGGGCTGCGCGGCGGCATAGGGGCGCCAGTCGTTGCCGCAGTGCTCGTCCTTGCAGGCGATCTGGCAGTTGTAGCAACCGTTGCACCTGCTCAAATCGACGACTATGCATTTCATCGCGCGTCTCCTTCCTGCTCCTCGTCCACGATGTAGTCGCGGACGTCCGCGCCGTATTCCGGACGGTAGTTGCCCCGCCCGAACTCTTTCGGGTACTTCTTCGCCAGCTCGAACACGTCCACCTTCTTCACCCCGGCCAGATACCCGCTCGTCACCTCGCCCGAAGCGTTTTTCGAAGTGGTCGCCGTCGGGCATATGAGGTTGATGTCGCCGCCGCGGTCGAGGCCGCCGATGCCGCCCACGATCACATCGCTGTTGGCCCCGTGGTCCATGTAGGCCACGCTCTCGCGCACGCGCTCGGTCACGCGCGCGCCACCTAGCACCTCGCCGCGTTCGTTGAAGACCGAGACCACGTCGCCGCTTTTCACCCCCAGCCGCTCGGCGTCCCTCGGGTTCAGCCAGACCGGCTCGTAGGCGTATCCATCCGGCCCCACGACCTTGCAGGTCTCGATCTCGCGGAACCACTCCACATCGTCGAACTCTGCATGCACGCGCCAGCGCGGATGGTTCGACTCGACCAGGAACGGGTACTTCTCGGCACGCGGGCTGGAAAGGCGGTCGTCGTGGCCGTCGCCCGACTCGATCCAGTGGGCCACAGGCCCGCGTTTCGTGTCGTCGGGGAAGTGCTCGGCCAGGCCGAGGGAGTAGAACTCGATCTTGCCCGAGGGGGTGCTCATGGGGCACAAGTCCGCGTCTTCCGCGAAAGTCGACAGTCCCACAGGCGCGTCTTGCCACCCCTCGACCGTGGGGATGAGCTGGTACTTGCGCTTCTTGAACGCCTCCCAGTCGCGCTCGTCTTCAGGGATGCCGCAGGCCTCGTAGCCGTCGCGGATCTGGTCTTGCGTGGACTTGCCCTTCGTCAACCTGGCGTGAAGGTTCTCGTAGCGGCCGCCGAACTTCTCGAGCGCACGGGCGACGCCTTGCACGGCCTCCCAGTCGGTCCGCGCCTCCCCCACGTGCTCGATGGCCTGCTCCTCGTAGATCACCGCGTTCCACTGGCCGGAGTCGGAATCCATGCCGAAATCGGAGGATTCGAACTTCGTGGTGATGGGGAGCACGATGTCGGCGAAGCGGGCGTCGTCTTCAAACCACGGCGCTTGCACGACATAGCACTCGAGGTTGTCGCTGCGCAGGGCGTCGTGGTACTCGTAGCCGCCGTTGAGGCTCGTGGAAAACGCCGGGTTGTCCGACCACAGCATCTTGATGCCGGCCGGCTGGTCTCCCGGAAAGGAGAGCTTCTCGAACTGGTCGGGGCGGTCGTTTGAAGCGGTGCCGTGCCCGTACCAGCTCAGGCTCTCCCCCCTCAGAGCCTTGTGCACGTGGCATTTGGCGATCATATGGTCCGGATTGGAGCCGATGACCCACCCGTTGAAGCACCCGAAGCTTGACGGGGCGATCTTCGAGGGGGGCATGGGGCTGCACGACTGCATGCCGAACAAGGTCCATTCGATGAACTTGATGGTCGTGCGCCCGGGAAGGCCGATGCCCTGCATGCACATGAGATAGACCTCGAGGCGGGCCGGCTCGGTGGCAAACGCGGCGCGGATGAACGACCCGCCGTTGCAGTGCCCGATGGACACGTTGTGGCGTGCCCAGTAGCGGGCGAGCGCCTTTATCTTGTAGGCGGGGACGCCGCATATGGGTTCTGCCCACTCGGGGGTCTTCGGCGTGCCGTCCTCGCGCCCGGACACGTAGTATTCGAACCAGTCGAAGCCGGTCGAATGCGTCTGCACGTACTCCTTCTCGTAGGTGCCCTCCGTCATCCACACGTACGCGATCGCGAGCTGCAACGCGGCGTCGGTGTTGGGGAGCACGGGAATCCACTTGTCCGCGTGCACGACGGCCGTGTAGTTGGCGTCCGGCGCTATGGCGATGTGCTTCACCCCGCAGTCGTCGAACCAGAAGGCGAGTTTGCTCGCGAGCTGCCCGCCCCAGGCGCTCGTGGTCGTCTCCAGGTCGCAGCCCCAGTACAGCATCGCGTCGGCGTGTTGGGCTATGTCTTGCGCGGTGTTGGTGGAGTAGGTGTTCTGCCCGACGGGGTCCATCCCCCACGCGTGCTTGGCACCCCAGTACCAGCCTTCCCAGCTGTCCGGGTTGCGCGCCTGCACCGTGTAGCCGCCGCATAAATCCAGCATCGTGGTCTGGCAGCCGTGGCAGCAGTGGATGGCCTTGCTCTCTCCGTGCCCGTCTGCCTGACACAAGATCGAGTACGGGCCGTACTCGTCGTGCACGCGCTTGACCTCGGCTGCGATCAGGGCGCAGGCCTCGTCCCAGCTGATGCGGACGTACTTGCTCTTCCCTCGGTTTTGCGGGTTGCGCTGCCCGGCCGGGTCCCAATCGACGCGTTTCATGGGATAGGGTATGCGGTTCTTGGAGTAGGTGCGGCGCTTGTACACCAGCGGAAACGCGGGCGTCGGGGTCTTCATCCCCGGCTCGAAGGTCTTTCCGCCACGGCCTTCGAGCACCCAGTAGTTCAGCTCCTCTTTGGTGTAGTCGTCCTCGAAGCTCATGGGGCGGATTCGGACGATTTTGCCGTCCTTCACATCCGCCGCCACCATGTTGGCGCCACCGCCGCATGCCTCCAGGCCGAGGTTGTGGACGACTGTCCTGTCTGCGGTCTTCATCTGCCTGTTCTCCTCTCTTTCTCTCTCACGCTCTCCCGTTTTCGCTCAGCTCTCCAGCGGGCCGCGGTCCTCGCAGCCCTGTGCCTCGCGCTGGCGCAGTGCGCCGACCTTCTTGTCGGATGTCACGAACACCGCAACGAGAAGGGCGGCGAGGAGGGCCAGCGGGGCGAGGATGAAGTGGGCATTGGCCTGGTAGCCGATTCCCGCGACGATGGGAGAGACGATGTAGCCGCCGACGACCTGCGCAAGTCCCGTCGCAAAGGCCATCGTCGCCAAAACGAGGTCGGTCTTCTTGGGTTCGGGCACGAGCACGGGGGCAATCGCCCTGGTGCCCGTGGGAACGAGCGCGCCGGCCAGCCCCATGAGGATGCAGGCGGTCCAAGGACCTGTCATGTCCGCACCGTCGGTGTAGAAGAAAAATCCCACGCACATGGCGACGATGAGGTAGCCGACCACGACCATCCACTTGCGGAACTTGAACTTGTCGGCCAAGACGCCGAAGAGGATGCCCAGCGGGATGGTGATGATCGCGGTCCAGTTGGGCAGCATGGACGAGTCGAAGACGCTCAGGCCCTTCGCGTTTTGCAGGAACGTGGGATACAGGGTGTTGATGTTGGCCACGTAGACGAACACCCAGACGAAGAAGCACGCGCAGACCATGAAGCCCGCGAGCATGAAGTTCTTGCCCGGGCGCATGCGGCGGGCGGGGTCGCCGGCCACGAGCTCGTTTTCGGGCACCGCCGGCATCTTGCAGCTGGCCAGCAGCCAGACGATGGAGACGACTTCCATCGCAATCGAGACGAACCAGATGGGCTGCCAGGAATAGGGAATCGCGGCGCCGCCTGCGGCCTCGTATATCACCGGGGCGCTGAAGAAGGCGATGACCACGCCCATGGGCGTCCACTGCGACCATATCCCCATGACCGCGCCCTGGTCTTTGAGCGGGAACAGGCGCGGCATGATGTTGGGTCCTATGACGCAGATGAGGCCGTAGGCCACCCCCTCGAGCGTGCGGCCGAACAGGAAAAGCGCCGTCTCGGTGGAAAACGCGCAGATGAGCGAGCCGAGAAGCTGGACGACGGAAGTGACGACGATGGAGAACTTCACCCCGCAGCGCTGCATCACGAGCATGCCGGGAAACGCGAGCAGCATGCCCGCGATGGAAAACACCCCCATGATCTGCGAGAGCATGTCTGCGGACATACCGAGGTCTGCGCCGATGAACTGGATGGCCGGCGCGGCTTTGAACTGGTTGAACGTGGCGGTGAAGCCGAGGAAAAAGAGCGCTGCGAAGCAGATCCAACGCTCGCTTGGCTTGAGCTGGCGGTCTTGCACGCCGTAGCGGGAAACGTTCATGGCAACCCCTCCTTTGCAGAAAGCCCCTCGTGTCCGGGGCTTTCACGTGCGCCGAAACCCCGCACGATGCGGCAGGCTCCTAGACCGCCTGCCAATGCCGTGGGGTTTCGGCCTTTCTGGAGAAATTGTGGTGCCGCGTGTTTGGAAAAGCCATAAGCGAAGGATGAG
>CAVAWX010000020.1:0-7918 GCA_963592385.1 Acidaminococcaceae bacterium
CTCAAACTTCTACTTCGCCTACATGATCGCCGTGGCCGCCCTGATCTACCTCGCGTGGAGGCTTGCCTGCAGGTTCGGGACGCGGGGTCTGCGGGGCACAGCGGCCGACCTCGGGCGGGCAGTCGGCGCGGGCGCGCTCGGCATCCTCGCCTCGGCGTGTGCGCTCCTGCCCGTCGCCTTGTTCTTCTCCCAAGGGGCTCGCCAGGGCGCCTCGACGGATTTCGGACTGCTCTACAGCTTCGATTACTACGCGAGTTTGCCCGCTGCTGCCCTTTCGCCGGTGATGAGGCCGGGGAGCTGGACCTTCATCGCCATAGGCCCCCTCTTCTTCCTCGCGCTTTTCTCCCTCTTCTTTTCGGGGAGCGGTCGCAAGGCGGACAGAGGGATCAAAGTCCTTGCCTGCGTGCTGATCCTCTTTCTCTTGCTCCCCGTCTGCGCACATGTCTTCAACGGTTTTTCGAAGCCCCTGAACCGCTGGTCGTGGGCGTTTTCCCTTTTCGCCGCATGGCTCGTCTCGCAGCAGTGGGGCGCCATCGCGGCTGCCGCCCGCACGAGGGCGCGGGGCATGTGCATCGCCCTTGTGTGCGCGTATGCACTCGCGGCCTTCCTCTTCATCTGGGCATGCGATTTCGGCCTCTCGAAAGGAGAGGCGATTCAAATGTGCTCGCTGGCTCCGGGGCTCGTTTTCTCCCTGGGTGCGCTCTTCGCGCTCTTCGCGCTCTCGCGCCTCGGTGCCCCGCGTCTCGCACCGAAGACGGAGTTGCGCGTGCGCCGCTGCGCTGCCTGCCTCGTCCTGCTTGTCGTCGTCGCGAACGGCGCCATGTTCGTCGTGTACCACGGCGACGAGTGGCTCACCTCTGACGGGTTGGCGCAGAAGGCGGAGGAAAACCCCTATGCGCAGCTTGCCGACATGCTCGACGAAGAGGGGGCAAGCGGCGGTTTTGCGCGCGCCTCGTGCAGCTCGCACCTCAACGAGCAGCTGACGGAAGGAATCTCCACCGTCGGCTATTACTGGAGCCTGGCGCAAGGCGAGCTTGCGCGCTATTGGGCCGAGCTCTCCGTCGTGCCGAGGACCGCAGGCGGGGGTTTCTGGAGGTTTGACGACCTGAACGGCAGGAGTGCCCTGAACGCGTTGTCGGGCGTGCGCTACCTCTTGGCTAAGGACGGCGAGGCGTTGCCGTGCGGCGCGGAAAAGGTCGAGGAGGGCTTCTCCGGGGACCTTAATCTTTACGAGAACGCGCAGGCGCTGCCCTTCGGCTACACCTACAGTTGCGAGCTGGATGCCGGCTGGTACGCGCAGGCTGATGCCCTCGACCGCGAGCAGGGGATGCTCGAGGGCGTGCTGGTCGAGGGTGCCGAGGGCGGCACGGGTGAGGTTGCTGGCTCGGACTCGGACGGGGGCGGGAATCTGCCCGAGGTGCGGCCCGCCTCGACGAGCCGCGACGTGCCCTTCGAGCTCTCCTGCGGCGAGGGCGTGCGCCAGGAGGAGGACTCCTTCGTGGTTAAGAAGGCGAAGGGGCAGGTCACCCTCTCCTTCGCGGGGGATGCCGACGCGGAGACCTACGTGCAGATGGATGGTCTTTGGGCCGAGGGCGTGGGGACTGGCTCGTATATCTACGTGAAGTTCTCGTCGGGCAACTCGGACAGGTTCAAGTACTTCACCCCTTCCTACCAGTACTACTACAACCAGCACGACTTCCTCGTAAACGGCGGCTACAGCGAGGCGCCCCAGACGTCGGTGACCATCACGTTCGCGCAGAAGGGCAGCTACTCCCTCGACAGCCTGCGTGTGCTGTGCCAGCCTGTGTCCGGCCAGGCCGAGAAGCTCGACGCGCTTGCGGCGGACTCCCTGCGCGACGTCGACTTCCACAAGGCGGGCGAGTCGGCCTCCACGAACCGCATCACCGGGCGCATCGAGGTGCGCGACCAGCGCAAGTTCTTGCTGGTGAACCTGCCCTACTCGGACGGGTGGACGGCGAAGGTGGACGGGCGGGAGGTCGCGCTGCACCGCGCGAACACCATGTTCATGGGGCTCTACCTCGACCCGGGCGAGCACGACATCGAGCTGGCGTACGCGACGCCAGGTGCCGGCGTCGGCCTCGCGGCCAGCGCCGCGGGCGTGGCCGGCACCGTGCTGTGGTGCGCCGTCTCGCGCCGCAAAGAAGATTGAGGTTCGCTTTCGCGCTGCAATAAGTGACTCAAGCTCTGCATCCTCGTATTTACGAGCGTTTTGTTTATCATATTGAACAAAATGCTATGATATTTGTTCAGTGTAGTGGACAAATGGAGAATTCGCATGAACCACGAGCTTTTGAAAAGCGTCATACTCGATCAGCGCGAGATTATCCGCAACGCGAGCATCGTGCCCAGACGCTACACCTTCGACCCGCAGGCAAATTATGTGCTCACAGGTTTGCGGCGGGCGGGCAAGTCCACGATCTTGCGCGCGAGGGCCCGCAGTCTAGTGGAATCGGGCGCGGACTGGAGCCGCATCGTCTACATTGACTTTGAAGACGAGCGCCTCGTCGAGTTCCGCATGGAAGACTTCAACGATATCCTGACGGTGCAGCGCGAACTTAGCCCCGAGCCCGGCTGTTTCTTCTTCGACGAGATACAAAACGTGCCCGGTTGGGAGAAGTTCGCCCGCCGCATGGCCGATGCCGACGAGCGCGTGTGGATAAGCGGTAGCAATGCGAAGATGCTCAGCAGCCAGATAGCCACGACGCTCGGCGGGCGCTACCTCGTCAAGCACATTACCCCCTATCGTTTTGACGAATATCTTGAGGCCAGGGCGATTCCCTACGGCGCCGAAGACTTGTGCGCGACGAAGGCGAAAGGCGCCGTATCGGGGGCGTTTGACGAGTTTTACCGGCATGGCGGGTTTCCGGAATCGCTGCGCTACGCCTCTGCCCGCGAGTACGTGGAAAGCGTGTACCAGAAGGTGCTGCTCGGAGATGTCGCCGCGCGCAACGGCGTGCGCAACCCGGAGGCCCTGCGTGTGCTCATGAAGAAGGTCGCCGAAACGGTGTGCAACGAGACCTCTGCGACGTCGCTGCACGGCATGCTGCGTGGTATAGGCTACGACGTGGGCAAAAGCACGTTGGTGGACTATCTGGCGATGGCTCGCGAAGCGTACCTGCTCTTCGACGTGAGAAACGCCGTGGCGAAATTCGTGGAGCGGGAAGGCAATCCCAAGCGCTATTTCGGCGACAACGGGCTGCTCGCGCTGTTTTTGGTGAACAAGGAGCCTGCGCTGCTCGAAAACGAGGTGGCCGTCGCCATGCGCGACGTGTTCGGCTCTGGGCTGCACTATCTGAAGTCGCCGCGCAACGGCATCGACATTGATTTTTACGTTCCCGAGCGTGGCCTTGCGGTGCAAGTCGCGTACTCCTTGTCCGAAAGCGCCCGCGCGCGCGAGATTGGCGGCTTGGCGAAGCTCGCGCGCATCGACGGGTCTGTCAAGCGCTTGCTCGTCGTGACGAAGGAGGAGGAAGGGGAGGTGTCGGAGGGCGACGTGCGCATCGAGGTGAAGCCCGTGTGGAAGTTCCTGCTGCAAGACCTCGGCGGGCGCTGAAAATCCGGCGCGAGCGCCGACGCAAAAAAGTCGCTCCGCTTCATGGACTTCTGTCTCTGTCCGCCCAGTGCTTCATGTCAGACCAATTTGTTTTCCGTAGTAAGCTGGTTCGGCTCTCATGGCAGCGATAATGTGTTGGAAATCAGGCGGCATGTACTGCATTATGGTGATGCGTGAGAGGGCACGGGGCGCGGACGCGCTGAAAAGCCGAGGACGTTGAAGTGCCCGGACGGGCAGCACGGCGAGGAAAGTGCCCGGACGGGCGGGAAGGGTGAAGAGGGAGATCATGCAGGGAAACGACATGTCTACGACGGGTGCGGCTGCGACGGGACGCACGCCGCGTCGGCGCCGCGCGCATTGCGACTGCGCTGAAGACGTGCTGGCCCAGGAGCTGCCGCCCGACGTGCTCGCCTACTTCGAGCAGGCCGAGGTGCCGCAGAAGGTGCGCGAATGCGTGCGCGAGATGGTCAACGACATGCGCTGCGAGGAGGCGCGCCAGGCCCAGTTCGTCAGCGACGTCAGCCACGAGATCCGCACGCCGCTCACCGCCATACGCGGCGCAGCCGAGACTTTGGCAGACGGCGGCGTGCCCGAGGACATGGCGCAGCGCTTCCTCAACCAGATCATCAACGAATGCGACCGCCTGACCCGCCTGGCAAACGACCTGCTCACCCTCCAGAAGGCCGAGGGCGAGGACATCGAGATGTCGCGCATCAACCTGCGCGCCGTGGCCGACAACTGCGCGCTGCTGATGGAGGGGCTGGTCGAGGAGCGCGGCGTGCAGCTGTCCGTGGTGGGCGAGGCGCCCGACGTGAACGGCAACGCCGACGCGGTCAACCAGATACTCGTCAACCTCATAGAGAACGCAAGCCGTTTCGCGGGCGAGGGCGGGCACGTGCGCGTCGAGGTCGCGGGCATGGACGCGCATTCCGTCATCGCGGTCAAAGACGACGGGCCGGGCTTCGGCGACGAGGACCCCGCGCATCTCTTCGACCGCTTCTACCGCGCCGACCAGAGCCGCGCCCGTTTCAAGGGCTCGGGCAACTCGGGGCTGGGGCTGGCCATTGTGCGCGCGCTGGCCGAGGCCATGGGCGGCAGCGTCGAGGCGGCCAACCTGCCTGATGCCGGCGCCGTCTTCATCGTCGCCTTGCCCAGCTTGCCGCCGCAAGACTAGCCGCCTGCTTTGAGGCAGGGCATTTCAGGGCGTGGGCGCCGTTTCGCGCGAAGGCGCGCTTGCGCTACCATAGGCGTTGCGTGAAAGGTCGCGCGGCCTCGCGCGCACGCGACGTGAAGGTGAAGCTGGCGCTCGATGCCGGACGCGGACGCAGATGGCGCGCGCGAGTGAGAAGGCACGCGTGAGCAACGCGGCAAGGGGCACATTCGTCGAGAGGAAACGCACATGCAGGCAACGCACACCGTCGTGACCGTGTTGGGGCAAGATACCAAGGGCATCGTCGCGAGGATTGCCACGACGCTTGCGGAATGCGGCGCCAACATCGACGACATCCAGCAAAACGTGCTGAAGGACATCTTCTCGATGACCATGCTCGTCACGCTCGACGAAGACGAGGCCGGCTTCAACGAGGTGCAGGAGCGCCTGGAGGCCGACGGCGAGAAGCTGGGGCTGCAGGTGCGCATCCAGCGCGAGGACGTCTTCAAGTTCATGTACAGCGTCTAGTTGCGCCGCAGCGCCGTTTTCGGGGGTGTTTGCAATCGTCGGCACAGCATCGTTTGCCACGCCGCCGCAACGCCGCCGTCGCATCGTTGCCGCGCCACCGCACAGCTTGCCGCACACGTCTGAAAGGCAGCAAAGAGGACCGTCGAGATGAAAAACGTCGCGCTCATATTCGCGGGGGGCACCGGCCAGCGCATGAGCTCGGCCGCGCGCCCGAAGCAGTTTCTGGAGCTGCACGGCAAGCCCATCATCGTCTACACCTTGGAGGCTTTCGAGGCGCACCCGCAGGTAGATGCCATCGTCGTGGTGTGCCTGGCCGGCTGGACCGATTTCCTCGCCGAGTGCGTCGCCGCCTTCGACCTGAAGAAGGTGGACGCCATCGTGGAGGGCGGCGAAAACGGCCAGGCTTCCATACGCAACGGGGTGCGCGCGTGTGCGGGACGCTATCCCGAAGACAGCTGCGTGCTCGTGCACGACGGGGTGCGCCCGCTCGTGGACGCGGCCACCATATCGCGCTGCATCGACAGCGTGCGTGCGCACGGCAGCGCCGTCACGGTCGTGCCGGCCATCGAGACCATCGTGCGCCAAGCCGGCGGCGTCGTGGCAGAGATCGTGGACCGCGAGAGCTGCCAGATGGCCCGCGCCCCCCAGGCGTTTGTGCTGGGCGAGCTGGCGGCGGCGCACGAGCGGGCGTGCGCCGAGGGGCTGGGCGACGCCTTCATCGACACGGCGGGGCTCATGGCGCATTACGGCTGCGAGCTGCACGTCGTCGAGGGCAACCCGGAAAACATCAAGATCACGACCCCCGTCGATTTTTACAGCTTCGCCGGCCTCGTGGACGGCGCGGCAGGCGCGTTCGATGCGGATGAAGGGGGCGCGGGCGCGGGCGCGGGCGGTATCGGCGCGGGTGAAGGGGACGCCGCCGGCACGCAGGATGAAAGGGGCGACCGTGTTTGACCTGCAGGAAGAGAGCGCACGCCTTGCCCGCGAGGAGGGGGCGCGTTTCGCGGCGCTCGACGGGGCGCGTGTGCTCGTGACGGGCGCGACCGGGCTTGTCGGCAGCCACATCGCGCGTTTTCTGCTGGAGCGCAACCGCGAACTGCACGCGGGCACGCAGGTCGTGGCGCTCGTGCGCGACGCGGACAAGGCGCAGCGCGTGCTGGCCGGCTACGGCGAGAAAGACGGCCTGTCGTTTGCGACAGGCGACGTTGCCACCTTTACCGACATGGGCCTGACCTGCGACTACATCGTGCACTGCGCCGCGCCCACGGCCAGCGCCTTTTTCGCCGCGCGTCCCGTCGAGACGATACTGACCATCGTGGACGGCGCCTACTGCATGCTCGAGCTCGCGCGCGCACAGGGCGCGGGCATCGTCTGCCTGTCCAGCATGGAAGTCTACGGCGACGGCAACGCCGAACCGGGCCTTGCGCGCAAACTCGCGGAGCGCGACGTGGGCTATCTCGACCCGCTTGCCGCGCGCAGCTGCTATCCGGAAAGCAAGCGCATGGCCGAGCAGATGGTCGCGGCCTACGCGGCGCAGCACGGCGTTCGGGCGACGTCCGCGCGTCTTGCCCAGAGCTTCGGGCCGGGCGTGCCCAAAGACGACGCGCGCGTGTTCGCGCAGTTCGCCCGCGCCGCGCTGGCGGGAGACGACATCGTGTTGAAGACGAGCGGGGCGAGCACGCGCATGTACTGCGACGTCTCCGACGCCGTCACGGGCGTTCTGACGGTGCTGCTGCATGGCGAACCCGGCGCCGCCTACAACGTCGCCAACGAGGCCACGTACTGCTCGGTGAAGGAGATGGCCGAGCTTGTGGCCGCGCGTTTCGGAGCCGGCAGGACGCGGGTGCGCGTCGAGCTGGACCCGGACGCGCCCTATCCTCCCGAGCACCATCTGCCGCTCGACGCTGCCGCGCTGCAGGCCTTGGGCTGGCAGCCGCGCCACGACCTCGCGGACATGTACGCGCGCCTCGCCGCCTGGCTGCAGGAGTAGGGGGCGCCCGACGCGTCTTTCGCTGGGCTATTTGAAAAAATTGCTGGCGGTTTCGGATCCCAGGTATAGAATACATTGTATTCAGATGGCGGAGGAAGTGCCGGAGAGGAACCTGACATGGCGACGATGACTATGCGCATCAATGATGGCGACGCGCTCGTAGTGCGCAAATACGCGGCGTTCGAAGGCAAGACCATTTCCGATTTCATACGGGACGCCGTTTTCGAAAAGATTGAGGATGAAGAGGACCTTGCGACTCTACGCGCGGCGGTGGCAAACGACGACGGCACCCGCTTCACCCATGAACAGGTGCTCGCCGAACTGGGGCTGTAGATGGCCTGGCACGTTGAATACACAAAGACGGCGCTCAAGCAGCTGAAGAAAATGAATCGCTTCGACGCGGGGCGCATCCTCTCGTGGATAGGGAAAAATCTTGAAGGCTGCGAAAATCCTCGCACGCACGGCAAGGGCCTCAGCGGCAACCGCGTGGGAGAATGGCGCTACCGGGTCGGCGATTATCGCGTTCTATGCGTTTTCAAAGACAACAAGCTCATTGTCGAGGTTTTTTCTGTCGGGCATCGCAGCGAGATATACAAATAGACTTCTCGACTTCACGAACATATCAGGTTCCGGGTCTAGCGGGGATTGCACTTGCCCTGGTCGATCATGGCGAAGA
>CAVAWX010000020.1:7928-23991 GCA_963592385.1 Acidaminococcaceae bacterium
CCTCGCGACTCTACGCGCGGCGGTGGCAAACGACGACGGCACCCGTTTCACCCACGAACAGGTGATTTCCTAGCGGGGATTGCACTTGCCCTGGTCGATCATGGCGAAGAGGTGCGCGCCCACGCGCTCGGTGCAGCTCGTGTCGGCGGGTACGGCCACGTTGCGCTTCGTGAAGGCCCGGTAGGCGGCCGCGTCGAATTCATCGGCCTCGATGGCGGCCACGAGGGCCCGCGCGTCGGCGGAAAACAGCGTCGGCACGTCGTGCTCGATGTCGATGTAGAGGTCGAGCTGTGTGCGGTAGGCCTCCCAGTCCCAGGCGTAGAGAAACACCGGCACCTCGAGCAGCCCGGCCTCGTAGATGACAGTCGAGTAGTCGCTGATGGCATAGTCGGCCACGTAGAGCATGTCGAGGCTTCGGTCGTAGTCTTGCAGCACCCGCGTGTCGTCGATGCGCTGGTCGCTGACGGGGTGTTTCTTGAACACGAGGTTGTAGCGGGTGAAATCGACGGCATCGACGAGCGCGTGCATGGCCGCGTCCTCGCCAGGCGATGCCCCGCGCCGAAAGGTCGGGCAGTAGACGATGGTCTTCTTGCCGGCCAGCTCGGGGTAGGCCGCGAGTATCTCCGCACGCCGCGCGGCCCGCACGTCCGGGTCCACCAGCAGGTCCACACGCGGCAGCGGCGCCTCGTACATCTTCTCGCGCGGCGCCCCGAATCCGGCGCGTATGTCGTCGACGAAGGACAGCGACGAGCACAGGATGGAGTCGTAGCCGTCGTGCATGCGCATGAGCCGCGCCGCCTGTGAGCTGCGCCCGCCCGGCGTGTCGAGGGCCGTGTACCCGAATTTCTTCATATTGCCCAGCGCATGCCACATCTGCAGGACGGGCACGGTGATGCGCGTGTTCAGCAGGCTGACGACGATGCAGTAGGAGTCGAGCACGACGGCGCGCGCGCGGGCGATGTGGTAGAGCTGCCGCAGCATGTGGAAGACATAGCCCGCCCCCGAGAGCTTCTTGGCGAGGATGACGCACTCCCATCCGGGATGCGTGCGGGCGGTCCAATCGGACAGCATGGTGAAATCGACGCCCGGCTGGTCGCTTTGGCGGCTGAGCATGACGATGCGCTGCTTGGCGGGCAGGAGCCGGCACAGCCTGTAGAAGACGGCGAGCAGCGCGGTGGCGATGCGGACGGCGGCGGCTTTCATCGTGCGCGCCGCCCTACAGCCCGTTCACGCGGCGCGAGAGCGTGTGGAACCAGTGCGTGGGGCCGGGCAGGCACGAGAACTTGACGAGCAGGGCGCGCGCCCGCTGCACGAGGGCCTTGCGGCCGACGAGTTTGTCGAGGTAGGTGGCCTCGGGGCGGGCGAAGAGATAGCAGTCGCGCCCGCGCTCGAGCTGCCACAGCAGCTCCAGGGCGCTGCCTTTTTGGAGGGGGGTGAAGCGCTCGATGTCGCCCACGAGGGCGGGGATGTGCTCTTCGGTGAACATGTCGGCCGTCTCGCAGAAGGCCTCGCGCGTCTCGGCGGCGTCGAGGTCGGCCACCATGAGGCGGGCGGCGTAGGCGGCGAAATCCGCCTCCATCTGCTCGTGCATGCCCGCGGCTTCAATCGCGGCCTTTATGCGCTGCAGCACGGGGACATGCGTGTCGGCGAGGCGTGCCGCGCGCGGCGGCAGCACGATGGAAGGCACCTTCGGGCTGCGGCGCAGGTGCTTGGTCGCGGCGGCCTCCACGAACTCGATGCCGCCGCGCGCGGCCAGCGCGAGCGCGGCGAACAGCTCGCGGCCCTCGTTGGCCAGAGGCCTGTTATTGCAGGCGCCGGTCGTCTCGCCGCTGTCCGTCGCCGCGCTCGCGCTTTCGCTCGTCGTCCCGTCCGCGCCGCCGCGCGCCTCGCCGCCGTCTCCCGTTTCACCGAAACCGGCCAGCACCTCGGTCAGCAGCCCGCGGCGCACGGCCACGTTCGACATCGCGCCATCCACGCAGGAAAAGAGCACGTTCAGCGCCTCGTCGCGTTCCATGAAACCGCAGCGCTTGTCGGGCGTGCGCGCCGCGCCGAAGCAGACGAGGTCGGCCTTCGTCGCCTCCAGCGCCTTCACGACCCGCTCGAGCGCCTTCTTCGAGGCCGCCTGCGTGTCGTGCGCGGTGAAGAAGACCCATTCACCAGCCAGGTCGTCGGCCAAGGTCGCATCCGGCGCCGTGCGATAGCTCACCCGCCCATCGCGTGTGGCGATCTCTTCCACGAAGCGCCGCGTGGCATCCGTGCTGCCGTCCTCGTCTTGCCACACGAACTCGGCCTCGCCCGGCACGCCGCGCAAGAAGCCTTCCAGGTGCTCGTACACGTAGGCGCAGCGGTTGTGCCCGTGCGAGACCACCGACAGGCGCGCAGATCCGCCCTCCGTCGCGCTGCGCCGCTTCACCTTCTTCAGGCTGCGGCCGGTCATGTCCAGATAGAAGCGCACGTGGTCGTGGTTCAAGTGCGGGTTGCGCACGACCTCGCGCTTCGAGAACCGCGCCAGCTCGGCGTCTATGCGCTCCCACAGCGCAGGCTCGAACTCGTCGAACTCGATGCCGTTCAATATGCTTTGGTAGTAGTAGAAGGAGCGCTTCGCGATGATCATGCGTATATAGAGGTCGCGTATGGGCAGCGTGTCGCGCAGGTCCAAGATCTCGTCGGTGCGGTCCAGCGGAATCTGCCAGTTCTTCAGATACGACGAGGCGTTCTCGTTCGTGCGGCGGTAGCGGTAGAACGGCCGCGGGTCGAAGACGATGGTCTCGGCCTGGCACAGCGTCTCGAAGAGGAAGGGGTTGTCCACCCAGCCCGCGCCCGGCGCCTCGACGAAGCGGATCTGCTTGTCGCGCAGGAAGTCCGCGCGGTAGATGCAGGTCCAGATCGAGGGGTGGTTCATGAAGACGGTGGGGATGTCGGTCGCGCGCACGACGCGTGTGTCGCGCGGCAGGCCGATGCCCAAGAGGTCGCGCTCGATAAGGTGCGTCGGGTGGTTCTCGTCGCCGTCGTAGAGCTGGTAGAAGGAGGATTTCACCACGTCGACAGGGCCGTCGGCGGGCAGCTGCGCGTCGGCGAAAAGCTCGGAGAACATCTCGGGGGGCACGAGGTCGTCGGGCTCCAGGATGCCGATGAACTCGCCTCGTGCCGCCTCGATGCCGATGTTCATCGCGCGTCCGTAGCCGCCGTTTTCGCGGTCGACCACGCGAAAGCGTGCGTCGCGTGCGGCGAACTCCTCCATCACGGCAAGCGAGCCGTCGGTCGAGCCGTCGTTCACGCAGACGAATTCGATGCGCTCCAAGGTCTGCGCGGCCAGCGATTCGAGGGCCGGGCGCAGGTAGGGCAGCGCGTTGTAGACGGGCACCACCACCGAGACGGCCGGGCGCGCCGCCGTGCTCGCCGCCGTCTGGGCTGCGTGCGCCGTCTTCGCGCCGCCGGCCGCCGCGCCGTCCGTGCGTGCCTCGTTGGACGCGTTCATGTCGTCTGGAGCGTTGTCGCGCACGTTTCCCCTTTTCACGTCGCTTGATTTGGATTCGATTCGCGAGTGTAGCCTACTTGTGGGTTTTGCGTGTGCGCCCGCCCCAATTCGGACTTTTTCTCCATTTCGCAAAATTGGGTACTACTCTGAACCCTTGCACAAATTACCGGATTGCAATTGCATGTGAAAAGGTGCATGAAGCACGTAGACGACATGGAACAACGCGCGCCGCGCGAGGGTGAAAACGCCGTCGCCGAAGAGCTCGAGCGGGAAGGCTCCGAGCTCGAAGCGCAAGAGCGCGAGGCCGAGGATTTCGCCGAAGATGCACCCGCCGGCCTGCAGCGCACGCGTCGCCGTCCGCGCGTCGCCGTGCGCGTCTGCATCGCCGTGCTCGCCGTCCTCATCGTCGTCGTCTGCATCGTCGCGGGCAGCGTGCTCCATTTGACCATCCAAGCGAAGGCCGCAGGCCGCCAGGTCGCCACGCTCGCAACCCAGATCTGCGCGGGGGACAAGGCGTCGGCGCAGAACTCGGCCGCCTCGATCGCCGCAAATGTCCGGGGGCTTTCCTCGGAGCTGGAAGGCCCCGTGTGGACGGCGCTCACCTACGTGCCCGTCGCAGGAGGCGACATCGCGAAGCTGCGCAGCCTAGTCGTGGTGTGCGTCGACTTGTGCGACAACGCCCTCGTGCCCTATGTCGCGGCGTTGCCGGAAAGCGGCAGCGTGCGGCTCGTGCGCGCGGACAAGTCCATCGACGCGACGGCGCTTGCCACGCTCGTGCGGCCCTTGGGCAGCGCAAGCTCGGCCATCAAGCGCTCGGCCGAGGAAGTCGCCCAGATGGACGAGGCCTCGATAGGCAGGGTCGACGAGCTTTTGCGCGCGGCCAAAACCGGGCTGGCGCTGCTCGACGGCGTCGCGAGCAACGCCCAGACCGTCGCCGACGACGTGCCCGACCTTCTGGGTGCGAACGGCGAGCGCAGCTATCTGCTCGTCGCCCAGCAAAACGCCGAGGTGCGTTCGACGGGCGGCTTTTGGGGCTCGGCCGGCCTCGTCTACCTGCGCGACGGCAAGCTGGAGCTGGGCGAGTTCTACTCCGGCGCCCACTTCACCGACTACCTTTCGGGAAACGTGGTGCTTTCCGAGACCGACGAGGAACGCGTCTTGTTCGGCGAGCGCATCTGCTTCGTGCCTGCGGACACCAACTTCATTCCTGATTTTCCTGCGGCGGCGAGCCGCTACCGCGAGATATGGCAGCGCAGCGGCCAGCCCGAGGTGCAGGGCATCGTCGCCATCGACCCCGTCTTCTTGCAGCAGGTGCTGGCCCTGACAGGCGGCATCACGACGAGCAACGGCACGGTCGTGGACGGCACGAACGCGGCGCGCATACTCGAGCACGACGTCTACTACGACTTGCCTGTCAAAGAGCAGGACGGCTTCTTCGCCGAGGTGGCGAAAGCGGCCTTCACCAAACTCACGACCTCGTCGTCTGCGATAGACGGCGTCGATGCGCTCGTCGCCGTCGGGCGCGCCTTCGACAACCGGCGCCTGCAGGTGTGGATGGTCGACGAGGGCGAGGAGAGCGTCGTGCGCGCGCTCGGCTGCGCGGGGGCGGTCTCTGACGACGTGGCAAACCCCACCGTGGGCGTCTACTTCAACAACAGCTCGTATTCGAAGCTCAGCTGGTGGCTGAAGACGGACACGAGCATCGGGGAGGGCACGAAAAACGCCGACGGCTCGACGAGCTACCGCGTGACCACGACCATGACCAATACCATGACGACGGCCGAGGAAGGCGAGCTGCCCAAGTACGTCGCCGCGAGCAACACGTCCGGCGTGTGCCCGACGGGCGGCAGCATGGCCTTGTGGACCTACATCTACGCCCCGGCCGGCGCGACGGTGGCCAACATG
Source organism: Acidaminococcaceae bacterium (assembly GCA_963592385.1). GTDB lineage: Bacteria > Actinomycetota > Coriobacteriia > Coriobacteriales > QAMH01 > CAVAWX01. Next base: position 13,312 of record CAVAWX010000020.1, read on the forward strand.
GACGCGAACGCGCGCTTTGCCAACGTGGCCGACGTGGAGAAGGAGGCGTGGCTTGCGGGCGAGCCCGGCGAGGGGATGAGCCTCGTGTGCTACGACGAGCGCGACGTGTGGTTCGGCGTCGTCACGCTGTCCCCGGGCGAGAGCGCGACGCTGTCGTATACCGTCACGACGCCGTCGGGAAACGAGCTGTCCGTGGACACGACGCCGCTGGGACAGAGCGTGGACAAGTAGGCGCCGGGGCGCACGGGCGCGTGTCGGCCCTGCCTCGCCACTTTTGCACGGGCGCGTGCCGGGCCTGCGCGGGCGCACGGGCGACGCGTGAACCTGAAAGACCATGGCGAAAACGTGGGGTTTCGCACAAGGGCGCGACGATAGGGGATAATCCCTCGAACAATGGACGAGATGCACATCGACACCGACGACGTGAAGACGCACGGACGCGCACTGGTGGCAGCGGCCGCCTGTGCCGTGGCGGTGCTTGCCATCGCCTGCATCTGCCTGCTCGCGACGCACCTGCAAAGCGCGCAGGGGCAGTCCGGGCAGCCGGCCGACGGCGTGGTGGTCACGGTCCACGACGATGCCATCGACCTGACCATACGCAACGTGGGCACGTCGGGCACGGCGCAGGTGCTGCGCTACGAGGCCAACGCCTACCACGACGGCGACCCGCTGAAGGGCACCGTGGCGGCCGGCTCTGCCGGCGAGTCCGTGGGCGAGTACACCTGCGGCACGACGCAGGTTCTCCATGCCGCGCGTGAAAGCGCCAGCGGCCACGACTATCTCTACAGCAAGTACTACGTGGTGCAAGACGGGCGCGTGCTGGCAGGCCCGTACTACGCCACGAGCGTCGACGCGTCCGACTCTGCCGTGACCTTTTCCACCTCGACGAAAAAAGGCGGCGCGAACACGCACGGCAGGACCAAGGCGAGCTCGGCGGACATCATGTCCGACCTGGGCTGCGGCTGGACCAACGTCACGGTCGACCTGGGCGCCGTGCTCGTGAAAAACGAGAACGCCGACGGCTCTGCGGTCGACGCGGCGCTCTACAACGACACGACCACCTTCACCTACGAGGGCACGACGTACCGCTTCTCGAACGAGGGCCTGAAGAAGTACGACGACATCATCAAGGCGTACACCAAGAAGAAGATAAACGTGCAGGTCGTCTTGCTGTGCTACAAGTCGCATGGCGATTGGAGCACGTATCCGCAGGCCCTGAGCTACGTGGGCGAGGAGGGCTTGCCGCCCGTGGAGAACTTCTGGTCGGGCGAGTGCCTTGGCTACAACACGGCCACGGACGCCGGCGAGAAGTACTTCCTCGCAGCCATGGAGTTTCTCGCGCAGCGCTGGTCGCAGGACGCCGCGCACGGCCTCGTGCACAACTTCGTCGTCGGCAACGAGATCGACTGGGCGTTTGCCTGGCACCACATCGCCTCGTGGCACACGGGCGCCGACGGCCGCACCGTCTACGAGACCTTGCCGCTCGACACCTATATGGAGGAAATCTCGCGCACGCTGCGCCTGGGCAACCTCGCGGTGAAGAAGTACAACAGCAACATGACGGTCAGCGTCTCCTTCACCAACCAGTGGGCGGACTCCTACGCGAAAAGCGCCGGCCTGACCGAATACGACTACGGATTCGACAGCTACGCCCCGAAAGACCAGCTGGACTGGCTCTTCGCGCACGAATCGGCGCGCGGTGACTACGATTGGGGTCTGGCGCTGCACCCCTATGCCAACAACGGCATCGCAGGTTCGGACATGTTCTACTGGGAACTGCAAAGCCTCGACGAGGGCGGCATAAACACCGACTTCGCGACGAGCGCGCATGTAAGCCCCCTGAACTTCGAGATTGTGGAAACTTACCTCGAGCAAAGCAAGGCGCTCTACGGCGGGCAGGTGCGCACGGTGCGCCTGACCGAGGTGGCGGCTTCCGCCGAGGGGAGAAGCGAGGAGGAATTGGGCCGGCAGGCCGGCTACGTCGCGTGGATGTACTACCGTTTCGCGCTGCTGCCCTGCGTGAAGTCGATCGAGTACTGGCCGCTCACCGGATATTCCAGATCCGACGACAGCAAAGAGCAGCCGGGGCTCACGGAAAAGGACGCGAAGACGAAGCGCCCGGCCTACGACGTGTGGAAGTACATCGACACGGACAAGAGCTTCAAATACGCGGACGAGTACCTGCAGTACCTGAGCTACGAGAAAGACGGGAAGACCTACAGCACGGAAAACGGGGCGATCGGCTCCTACGAGGACCTGCTCGACGTCGCGGGCAGCGGCTACGACTGGAAGAGCGCATGGCGCGCCTGGGGCATCACGCCGAGGAGAGCTGCCGCAGATTAGGCGCGCCGCCCTGGAGAAGGCGAAGGGGTGCGCTGCAAGAAGGAGAAGATGCGCGCGGCGGATGAAGGAGCGCACGGCTATTGTGGTTGCGGCCGCTGCGGCCGCTGAGGCCGTGTCTGCGATATCTGCACTTGCGGGTGAAAGAGGAGGGCGAAGGCGGTGGCGATGCGCACGGCCGACACGTTCAGGCACGTCGAGGCAGGCGAGGGAACCGTCGAGATCTCGGGGCAGCGCCTGGCGGACTTGCAGACCGTGCTCGCAGGGATGCTTTCCGACATCGACGCGACCTGCCGCGCGCACGGCATCGCCTACACGCTTGGCGGCGGCAGCTGCCTGGGCGCCATACGGCACGGCGGTTTCATCCCCTGGGACGACGACATGGACCTGAACATGACGCGTGCCGATTTCGAGCGCTTCAGGCAGGCGTTTTTAGCCGAGCACGGCGACGCGTACTATATACAGGACGCTTCCACCCCCGGCTACCTGCTTGCCTTCCCCCGCATCCGCCTGAAGGGGACGACGTTGCGCGTGCGCGACGACGCCTTCCTGCCCGAGGACGCATGCGGCGTGTGCGTGGATGTGTTCCTCGCCGAGAACACTCCGAACGGCGCAATCGCGCGCCGCTTGCACGGGCTGGTCTCGATGGCGTTCGGGCTGGCCTATTCCTGCCGGCGCTTCGCCGCGTTTTCCAGCCGTTTCCTCGAGCTCGTCTCCGACGACGCAGCCGCGACGCGCACCTTCAAGCGCAAGATCGCCCTCGGCCGCCTGCTCTCGTTTTGGTCGGCGGAGAAATGGACGTGCGTGTGGGACGCCTGGAACGGGCGTTGCAAGGACGACGCCTCCACCTTCATCGCCTTTCCCGTCGGCCGCGGCCACTACTTCAAGGAGACCTATCGCCGCGATGCGTTCTTCCCCGCCGCCGACGCCGATTTCGCCGGGATCGTGGCCTGCGTCCCGCGCGACGCGTCCGCCTACCTGGCACAGCTCTACGGCCCGGACTACATGACCCCGCCGCCTGTCGAGCAGCAGGAGACCCACGTGGCGTATGCCTTCGACCTCGGGAGTTTCGCGGGACGGTGAAGGGCGGGGCGCCCTTGTGCGCGGCTGCTGCTTTCACCCGTCTGTGCGTGCGCCCGTTTCCGCCTGCGTCGCGTCATGCCCGCCAGGCGTTCGTTCGCGCCGCGCTGCGCCGCGCCGCGCCTGTCGTCCTGTTGCTTTTGCGTGCTCGCCCCCGAAACTGGTGACACGCAGGGGTTCATGTGCAATACTTGCCTTCTTTAGCAATCGGTGAAGAGGGGACGAGTGCTCGGGCGCGCGTGCGAGCAGCGGGACTTTCTTGGATATGGACTCGACATACAGCGCGGTGGCTGCCTGCGACATGCGCCTCATGGGCGACGTGGCCGCGCCGGCAGGCGAGACGGCGGCGTTTCCCGACGCCCGCCCCTCGCAGCGCATCGCCTACCGCTTCGTCAAACGCGTCCTCGACCTCGTCTTGAGCACGGTGGTCATCGTCGTCGGCTTCATCCCCGCATGCATCCTGTGCATCGTCATCGCGGCGACCATGGGAGGCGCGCCCATCTTCACCCAGCGGCGTCTCGGGTTGTGCGGCAAGCCGTTTCGCATGTTCAAGTTCCGCACGATGGTGGCAGACGCCGAGAACGTGGAGAAATACCTCGACGCCGACCAGATTCTGGAGTGGGAGCGCGAGCGCAAGGTGAAAAACGACCCGCGCGTCACGAGGCTCGGCGCCTTCCTGCGCCGCACGAGCCTCGACGAGGTGCCCCAGTTTTTGAACGTGTTCGCCGGGCACATGTCCACCATCGGCGTGCGCCCCGTCGTCGCGGCCGAGCTGCGCCACTACGGCGACGATGCATCCGAGTTCCTCAGCTTGAAGCCGGGCATCACGGGCTGGTGGCAGGTCCACAGCCGCAACGAGGCCGTCTACGAGGACGGCGGGCGCCAGCAGCTCGAACTCTACTATGTGCGCCATGCGAGCATCCCCTTCGACTTTTCCATTTTCCTGCGCACCTTCAAGGTGATGATCCGGGGCACCGGGCGTTAGGGGCGCGGCGCGCATGACGTTGGCCGACGATATCGCCCGCGTGCGCCGCCGCCTCGCCGCGGATGAGTGGGGGATGCTCCAGTTTTCCTACGCGCGCTCTCTCGACACATGCTCCGTGGACACGGGCGCCGTGCTCGTGGACGCGGGCGCGGGCGCATCGGCTGTCGCCGGCACAGGCGAAAGGAGATGTGCGCCTGCCTCCGGCGATGCGGGCGAGGACGAGGGCGCGGGCAGCGCCGGTGAAGGGGGGCGTGCCGCTGCCCCCGAGCTTTTCATCCGCTTTGTCGTCGAACTCGTGCGGCGTGCGCGAGAGGCGGGTGTGCGCGTGCACATTGCCGAGGACGCTGCGAGCGACGGCGGTGAAAGCCCCGTGCGCCGTGCCGTGCGCGAGGCCGGGCTTGCTGGCGAAGCCGTCTGGGTGCGCCGCCGCAGCCGCCGCTACATGCGCCTTCTGGCCTGCGCGGGGCTGCTCGTGGGCACCGACGAGGCGTTTCCGTTCTTCATGGTGAAGCGTCCGGGGCAGCGTCTCGTGTGCCTGCCGGACGCTGCGCGCCTGGCCGCGCTCGACCGGCACGCCGTCTCCGACGCGGAGCACTTGGGCGACATGCAGCATGTCTTCTTGGCAAGCGACTGGATTGCCTGCCCGGACGAGCAGGCCATGCGCCATCTTGCGCACAACGCCATGATCGCGCAGCTCTACCGTGGTGCCTACGTCGTGCCCGCCGCTTTCTGCGGGCTCGATGAATTCGCGGGGCGCCTGGCTGCGCTTGCCTGCGCAGGCGGCGGTGTCGCCCGCGACGATGAGGGCGACACTGCCCGCCCCGATGCCGCCGACGCCGCTGTCTCGGGCGGCCTGGTCCTCGTGCCCGGCGAGAGCCTGCACGCGGACGGCCCGCTCGTCGCCCTCTACGGCGACACGCTCAAGCGGACCGGCATCGAGACCTCGTTGCGCAACCTGCTGGCGCATGTCGATGCGTCCCGGGCGCGCATCGTCGTGCTCTGCTCCCCGCATGCCATCCGCGACGGCGCCCATGCGGCAGACTACGATGGCGAGGCCTACTTGAACAGCCTGCCCGACAACCTGTCGTGGCTCGGCTTTCACAAGGGGCGCAACCTGCGCGTGCGCGAGGCCCTTGCCTGGACGCTGCACGTGAAGCTGCGTCGCAGGAACGCGTGGACGCGGCGCAAGCTCGACGCTGTCTTCGCCCGCGAGCACCGGCGCGTCTTCGCGGGGACGCGTTTCGACGCCATCGTGCACTTCACGGGCTACGACTTCGAGATGGCGCAGCTCATGCTCCATGAAGAGCATGCCCGCACGGCCATCTTCATCCACAACGACATGGAGCGCGAGCTGGCCGTCGCGGGAAATGTCGACGTCGCCACCCTGCAGCAGGCCTGCGCGAACTTCGACGCCGTCTGTCTCGTTGGCGAGGCGCTGCGCGAGCCCCTGCGCCGCGTCGTCGGCACGCTCGACGATGCGCGGGTCTTCACCGTGCACAACGTCTGCGACGCAGATGCCATACGCGCGGGCGCGCAACGCCCCCTGAGCCGCGACGACTACGAGGAATGCTCGTGCAGCTTCGCCGAGCTCGAGGCGCTGCTGGCCGGCGGCGACGGGCCTGTGTTCGTGTGGCTCGGCCGCTTCGTCGAGCAGAAGGGCTGCGACCGTCTGCTCGAGGCGTTTTCCGCCTTCGTCGCCTCGGGGGGCAAGGGGCGGCTCGTCATGGCGGGCTCGACCGGCGAGCTGTACGGGCAGGTGCGCGAGGCGGCCGCGCGCATCGAAAGCGGGCGCGTCGTCGTCATCCGCGCGCTCGCGAACCCCTACGCGCTGCTCGCCCGCGCCGATGCCCTCGTCCTCGCGTCGCGCTACGAGGGCATGCCCATGGTCGTCATGGAGGCGCTTTCCCTGGGCACGCCCGTCATCTGCACGGATATGCCGGGCGTGGGGGAGTTTTTGCGCGAGGGCGGCCTGGGGCAGGTCGTGGAGAACTCGACGGCCGGCATCGAGGACGGGCTTGTGGATTTTGCCGCCGGCACGACAGGACCTTTCACCCGCTTCGACGTCGAGGCGTTCAACACCCGGGCCTTGGCCGAGTTCTACGCTGCCCTCGGTCTGTGATGTCGCCGCGGCGGTCTTGCACCGTCTACGTCGCGCCGTCTTGCGCCATAATGGGGCGCACGCACAACCAGCCGCACACCCGCGCAAGAGGAGGCCCCATGTCCGGGCGCACCATCGCCGTCATCGACGGCAACTCACTCATGCACCGCGCCTACCACGCCGTGCAAAACCCCATGAACACGCCCGACGGCACCCCGACCAACGCCGTCTTCGGCTTCATGTCCATGCTGCTGAAGTTCAACGACACGGCGCATCCGGACGGCATCGTGTGCGCCTTCGACGCGGGCAAGCCGACTTTCCGCATAGAGGCGATGGAGCGCTACAAGGCGCAGCGCCCGCACATGGACGACGAGCTGCGCGTGCAGTTTCCGCTGGTGGAAAGCCTGCTTGCCGCCATGAACATCCCCGTGGTGAAGGTGGAGGGCTGGGAAGGCGACGACATCTTGGGCACGGTCGCGGCGCGTTGCGAGGCGGCCGGCGACAAGGCCCTGCTCGTGACGGGCGACAAGGACGCCTGCCAGCTGGTGAGCGCGTCCACGCATGTGGTGAACACGAAGAAGGGCATCAGCGACGTGGTGGTCTACGACCCGGCCGGCGTCGAGGAGCGCTACGGCGTGACGCCTGCGCAGATTCCCGACTACCTGGGGCTGATGGGCGACTCCTCGGACAACATCCCCGGCGTGCCCGGCGTGGGCGCGAAGACGGCGGTGAAGTTCTTGCAGGAATACGGCAGCATCGAGGGGCTCTACGAGCATGCCGACGAGATAGGCGGCAAGCTGGGCGAGAAGGTGCGGGCGAACCGCGAGCTGGCGTTTTTGTCGCGCAAGGTGGCCACCATCGTGCGCGACCTGGACTTCGAGCTGGACTTGGAGCAGGTGAAGTTCCCCGACTTCGACCCCGCGAAGATCGTCGAGGCCTTCGGGGCGCTGCACTTCACCCGGCACATGAAAAGCGTGCTGGCCTTGTCCGATGGCGCGGGGGCGGGCGCGGCCGGCGGCCACGACGTCCCGGCTGTGCGGCTGAGCTACCACGTGGCCCGCGACCCTGAAAAGCGCCTCGACGCGGCCATTGCGGCCGGCGCGTGGGTGGCCATCGGCATAGACGAGCCCGCCGAGGCCTCGCTGTTCGGCGGGGGCGCGAGCCTTGTGGCAAGCGACGGCGCGGGCTTGGCGCAGCTGCCGCTCGAAGAGGCCTGGCCTGCGCTGGAAAAGCTGCTCGTGCAGGGCAAGGTGGCGGGATTCGACGTGAAGGGCACCGTGCGGCGCGTGGCGGACGCGGCGGGCAAGGAAGCCGACGAGCTGTGCACGCTGCTCGGGCGCGAGGACCTGCCCGCGCGCCTCTTCGACGTCGGCGTGGCCGCCTACCTGCTCGATTCGGAAGGCTCGAAAGACGCGCTCGACATCGTGTCGGCCCGCCTCGGGCTGGGCTGTCCGGAAGGCGACGGCGCCCCGAGCATCGGGCAGTTCACGTGCGCGGCGGCCGCGGCTCTCGTGGAGCCCTTGCGCGCCGCGCTCGAACGAGACGGCGCGAGCTCCCTTTTCACCGACATGGAGATGCCGCTCGTGCCGGTGCTCGCGGCCATGGAGGCATGCGGCGTCCTCGTGGACACAGACGTGCTCGACGCCATATCCGCGCAGGTGGGCGCACGCGTCGACGAGCTGCGGGCCGAGATCGTGGAGCTGGCCGGCACCGACTTCAACGTGGACTCGCCCAAGCAGCTCGGCGAGGTGCTTTTCGAGCGGCTCGGCCTCGACCGCCGCAAGTCGAAGAAGACCCAGCGCGGGTACTCCACGAGCGCGGCGGTGCTCGACAAGCTGCGCGACGACCACCCCATCGCGGAGAAGGTCATCTCCTACCGCGAGCTGGCCAAGCTGAAAAGCACCTACCTCGACGCGCTGCCTGCCCTCGTGGACGCGCGCGACGGCCGCATCCACACCACCTTCAACCAGACCGTCACCGCGACGGGCCGCCTGTCTTCGAGCGACCCGAACCTGCAGAACATTCCCGTGCGCACCGACCTGGGCCGCCGCATACGCGAGGCCTTCACCGTGCCGGACGGCTGCGTGTTCGTGAGCGCCGACTACAGCCAGATAGAGCTGCGCCTGCTCGCGCACCTCTCGGGCGACGCCGGCCTCGTCGAGGCCTTCGTGGAAGGCGAGGATTTCCACGCGCACACGGCCGCGCAGGTCTTCGGCGTGCCCGTCTCGGAAGTCACGCCCAAGATGCGCACGCGGGCAAAGAGCGTGAACTTCGGCATCGTCTACGGGCAGGGCGCCTTCGGCCTGTCGCAGAACCTGCACGTGAGCATGGCGGAAGCCCAGGACATGATCGACCGCTATTACGCGGCCTACCCCGGCGTGCGCGCCTATCTCGACGAGACGGTGGCCCGGGCGCGCGAGACGGGCTATGCCGAGACGATGTTCGGGCGGCGCCGGCATATCCCCCAGCTGGAAAGCTCGAACCGCCAGCTGCAGGCCTTCGGCGAGCGCACGGCCATGAACCACCCCATGCAGGGCAGTGCGGCCGACATCATCAAACTGGCGATGTGCAGGGTGGCGCGGGGCTTGCGCGAGGAGGGGCTGCACGCGCGCATGGTCGTGCAGGTGCACGACGAGCTGGATTTCGAATGCCCGGTTGCCGAGCTGTCCGCCCTGGAGTCTATGGTAAAAGATGCTATGGAAAACGTCGCGCAGCTGAAAGTGCCGCTTGTCGTCGACGTGCAGAGCGCGGAGAACTGGGCGCGGGCGCATTAGGAGCGCGCAGGCGGCGGTTGCGGCGGGCGCATTGGGGACGCGGGGACAAGGCGCACGACCCTCGCGCCGTGCAGCTTCGAGGCAGGGATGTTCACGAAAGGCGGATGTAGCATGAAGACGATAAAGCTCGAGTTCGACGAGGTGTTCGACGAGGCGCTGATCAAGCGCGTGTCGTCGTTTAACGGCGAGGACTTCGCGAAGGCCCTTGCGATCGCCGGGAAGGTGCAGGCGAACGGGGACGCGGCCATATCGAAGCTTAGCGAGGAAGCGGGCATCGCGCCCATGAAGTCCTTCGAGCTGAGCGAGGCCGAGGTCGCGGCGGCGCAGGCCGAGGTGGACGAGGACTTCCTCGACGCGCTCGCCTACGCCATCGACAGCATCTCCGACTTCCACGACCGCCAGCGCCGGGAATCCTGGTTTACCGCCGAGGGCGACGGCCGCCTGCTGGGGGAGCAGATCGTGCCCTTTCAGCGCGTGGGCATCTATGTGGACGGCAGCCGCGGCGGGTTTTCCCCCGACGTCGTGACGAGCACCATGCCGGCGCTCGTGGCGGGCGTGGACGAGGTGGTGATGTGCATCGCGCCGCGCGCGGACGGCTCCATCGACCCCTGCACCATCGTCGCGGCCACGACCCTCGGCGTGAACCGCATCTTCAAGGTGGGGGGCGCATGCGCGATAGCGGCGATGGTCTACGGCACCGAGACCATCCCCCGGGTGGAGAAGATCGCAGGCGCCGGCGGGCGCGACGTGGCGGCCATGAAGAGGGGCGTGCTCGGCGGAATCGGCCTCGACGGGCTGTCCGGCCCTTGCGAGGCCTGCATAATGTTTGACGGCAGCGCCATCCCCGATTTCATCGCCATCGACACCCTCTCCCAGCTCGAGCGTGGCGCCGAGAACGTGGTCTACCTCGTCACGACCGCGCCGACCATGCTGCCGGAGGTGCAGGAGCTCTTGGAGGGGTTCGCGTCGAAAGCCCCCGACCCCGACGCGATGGCTGAGTCGCTCGACCGCGTCGTGGTCGTCGCGTGCCGCACGATGACGCAGGCCTACGACGTGGTGAACAAGATCGCGCCCGCGCGTCTCGAGGTCGCCATGACCGCCCCCATCGAGCTGATAGGCGGCATCCAGAACGCGGGCTCGGTGTTTTTGGGGCCGTGGACGCCGGCGAGCGTGGGCGCCTATGTCGCCGGTCCGGGCTGCGATGCCCTTGCGCCGAGCGCAGCCGCGTACACGAGCGCGTTGTCGGTGGACGATTTCGTGAGGAAGATTCCCCTCGTGTCGTATTCGTTTGATGCGCTGGAAACCGATGCGTGGGCCGTCGAGCATCTGGCCCACTGCGAAGGGGCGTGGGCGGGCGTCGAGACGGCGGCGATGCGCCTCGACTTCATGGACTACGTGCAAGA
>CAVAWX010000021.1:0-3936 GCA_963592385.1 Acidaminococcaceae bacterium
AAGACCCCCCCCCGAGCAGATTGTTTTCGGTCGGCATACTCTTCGCCTCGTCTCCTGCTTTTGCCGAAGCGCCTCTCACGGCGCCCATCTTCACCAAAGCGCCCGTTGCGGCGCCTTTTTCACCTCAGGCGTCCCTTGCGGCGCCTGCTCAACCGTTTCTCGAATGCGCCAATGGTAGCAAATTCGCACGCAAACGCAATGCCCGCGGGGGCCACGGGGGGCACGGGGGGGCCGCAGGAGCCCGCGGGGGCCTGTGCGGCCCTACATATGGTCGATCAGGGCGAAAAGCTCGTCGACGATGCAATCCTGGGGCACGCGCGCGACCTTCTCCCCTTTCGCGAAGAGCAGTCCCTCGCCCACGCCGCAGGCCACGCCCACGTCCGCGCCGGCCGCCTCGCCAGGCCCGTTCACCGCGCACCCCATGACGGCGACCTCGAGCGGCTTGTCCACGCCGGCAAGCCTGCGCTCGACCTCGGCGGCGATGCCCCCCAGGTCCACGCGGCAGCGCCCGCAGGTGGGACACGAGACCAGCTCGGGGCGCGCGCGGCGCACGCCGGCAGCGGCCAGGATGTCCCAGGCGACGGGAATCTCCTCCTCGGGCGGCGCGGTGAGCGACACGCGCAAGGTGTCGCCGATGCCCTCGGCCAAGAGCATGCCCAGCCCGACGGCCGACTTCACCGTGCCCTGGCGCAGGGTGCCCGCCTCGGTGATGCCGAGGTGCAGCGGCACTTCGGGCATCTGCGCGGACAGCAGCCGGTAGGCCGCCACGGTCGTGGCCACGTCGTGGGCCTTCGCCGAGACCACGAGGTCGTGAAAGCCGCGCTCCTGGAAGTAGGCCACCTGGTCGGCGGCGCTTTTCGCGAGCTTGTGCGCGAGGTCGAGGTCGTCGCGGGCGGCCAGCGCGTCTTCGAGCGAGCCGGCGTTCACCCCGATGCGCACGGGGATGCCCGCCTGGCCTGCCGCCTCGACGACCGCGTCCACCTTCTCGGGGGCGCCGATGTTGCCGGGGTTGATGCGCAGGCCGGCCGCGCCGTCTGCCGCCACCTTGCAGGCGATGCGGTAGTCGAAGTGGACGTCGGCCACGACGGGCAGCGGGCTTGCGGCGGCAAGCTGCCCAAACGCTTCGGCGGACGCCAGGTTGGGCACGGCCACGCGCACGACCTCGCAGCCAGCGTCGGCCAGGCGCGCGATCTGGGCGAGGTTGCCCTCGACGTCGAGGACAGGGCCCGCGGCGCCATCGTCGCGCATGGGCACGTTCGTCATCGACTGCACGACGACGGGCGCACCGCCGCCTATCGCCACGCCGCCCACCTTCACCTGGCGGGTGCGGGCGCGGGCGGGCACAGCTCCTTCGCAGGCGCGGGCGGGCGCTTCACCACCCTGCGCATGGGCGGGCGCCCCGGCGCTCTGCTGCGCGCAAGCTTCCCGCCCCTCCCCTTCACCATTTCGCACGGCAGCCGCGACCACAGCACTCACCCTCCCATGAAGAAGCGCAGGACATCCTGGCGCACGAGGAACACGAACAAGACGAGCAGCAGCACGATCACCACGGTGGTGATGGTGGAGATGACGCGCGCGGGGATCTCGCGGCGTATGACCTTCTGCACGACCTCGACCACGATTTTCCCGCCATCGAGCGGCGGCAGGGGCACGAGGTTCACGATGCCGAGCGACATCGAGATGACCGCGACGATGTAGAGCAGCGAGACCACGGAGGTCTCGGCGGCCTGCTTCGTCACCGCCGCGATGCCCACCACCGAGCTGGACTGGCTCAGCGTCTCGCCGGCCGTGGCGGGGTTGAAGAGGCTCGCGTAGGAGCCGACCGTCAGCACCAGATAGTCCCACGAGGCCTGCAGCGCCTCGACAGGCCCCATCTGCTTTTGCGCGACGCCTGCCACCACGCCGAGCTGCGCCTTGCCCTGGCCGTTGTCGCCCATGGTCACGCGCGTCTCGACCTCCTGGCCGTCGCGCACGTAGGAAAGCGGCGCCTCCTGCCCCGGCGCCATGCCGCCCAGCACCTCGGTCAGATCCGCCCACTCCTCGACGCGCGTGCCGTTCAAGGCCACGATGGTGTCGCCGCCTTGCAGCCCCGCGGACGCGGCCGGCCCGCCGTCGCTCACGCCGGAGATGGTCGTCGAGGCCACCGAGACGCCGATGCCGCAAAACAAAACGAGCAGCAGCACGACGGCCAGCGCCACGTTCATGAACGGCCCGGCGAACAGCACCACGAGGCGCTGCCACAGCTTCAGGCTGCGGTAGGTCTGCGCGCGTTCGGAATCGAGCAGCGCCGCCTCGTCGGGCACCTCGCGCGGCTGCCCCAGGGCAAACTCGCCGGCCTCGGGCGCGGCGTACTTGTCGGTCTTGTTGTCGCGGCCGGGCGCGTTGATCGAGCCCCACTCGTCGAGTATGGCCAGCGCCTCTGCCGCGTCGTCGGCCGTCAGCCCGCAGCCGAGCGCGACATGCTCCTCGTCGGCGGCGCCCTGGCGGTAGACGTAGGCCAGCACGCGGCCCAGGTGCGGGTTTTCGGGGCCGGCCTCCATGCCGGTGATGCGGTTGTAGCCGCCGAGGGGTATGGCCGTGACGCCGAACTTCGTGCCGCGCCACTTGAAGCCGATGTTGGGACCGGGCAGGCCGATCATGAACTCGGTGACGCGCACGTGGAAGGCGCGCGCGGCGATGAAGTGCCCGGCTTCGTGGACGACGACCAAGACGAGCAAGACGACGACGCCCCAGAAGACGGTGAGTGCGATATCCAAGTTACAGACGCTCCAAAAAATCGTGCGCCACCCTGCGGGCGCGGCCATCGATGTGCTCGAGCTGCTCCAACGACTCCACGTCGTCGCGCCCGAGGGCATCGAGGGTAGCCTCCACGGCCGCGTCTATATCCGTGAGCTTGCACAATCCATCGAGAAAACAAGCGACGGCCACCTCGTTTGCCGCGTTCATCACGCACGGCGCGGTGCCGCCGGCGCGTCCGGCCTCGAGCGCGAGGGCCAGGCAGCGGAAAGTCTCGAGGTCCGGGTCCGCGAACTCGAGGGGCGCGAGGGTGGTGAAATCGATGTCGGCGGCGGGGCTTTCCCAGCGGTGCGGAAAGCTCAAGGCGTACTGGATGGGGATGCGCATGTCGGCCACGCCAAGATGCGCCTTCACCGAGCCGTCCACGTACTCGACCATGGAATGCACGCAGCTTTGCGGGTGCACGACGACGCGCACCGCGTCCACGCCCACGCCGAAGAGGTGGCAGGCCTCGATGACCTCGAGGCCCTTGTTCATGAGGGTGGCCGAGTCGATGGAGATCTTCGGCCCCATGTTCCAGGTGGGATGCGCCAGCGCCTCGTCGCGCGAGACCTGGGAGAGGCGCGCGCGGGTGAAGCCGCGAAACGGGCCGCCGCTGCAGGTGAGCCATATGCGGCGCATCTCGCGGGCGTCCTCGCCGGCCAGGCACTGCCATATGGCGGAGTGCTCGCTGTCCACGGGCAGGAGCGTGTCGAAGGTCGCCAGGGGCATGACGAGCTCGCCGCCCACGACGAGGGATTCCTTGTTGGCCAGGGCGAGTTTGCGGCCGGCGGCCAGGGTGGCGTAGCTTGCCCGCAGGCCGGCCGCGCCCGACATGGCGTTCACCACCAGGTCCACGTCGTCGAGGACGGCCAGTTCGGCCACCGCGTCCGCGCCAAAACCCACGGCCACGGACGGGTCGAGCTTGGCAAGCGCGGAGGCGCCGGCGACCGACTCGTCGCCGAAGGCCAGGTGCCGCGCCCCGAACTCGCAGGCGGCGTCCACGGCCTGCTCTACGCGCCGGCCCGCCGCAAGGGCGACCACCTGCACCGCGTCCGGGTGCATGCGCGCCACGTCGAGGGTCTGCACGCCGATGGAGCCCGTCGCGCCGAGCACGGCGATGCGCAGCGGCGGCGCGCCCTCTTCACGCAGCGCCGCGCC
>CAVAWX010000021.1:3969-23917 GCA_963592385.1 Acidaminococcaceae bacterium
CCGATGGAGCCTGTCGCGCCGAGCACGGCGATGCGCAACGGCGGCGCGCCCTCTTCGCGCAGCGGCGCGCCCTCTTCACGCAGCGGCGCGCCCGACGCCGCGCCCTCCTTCACCACACCCGGCCGGCCGCTCTCTTTCACCGCGCGCTCCCCCGCGCTCTCTTTCACCATGCCCTCTTCTCCGCGCCCCATCACGCACCTCCGAACAGCATCGACAGCCCGCGGGCGACATAGGGCGCCGCGGCGATGGCCCCGTAGGCGGCCACGGACGCGAAGATCAGCGAGTCCGAGCGGTCGAGCAGGCCGCCGTGCCCCGGCATGATGTCGCCGGAATCCTTCACCGAAAAGCCGCGCTTGATGTGCGACTCCATCAAGTCGCCGATGATCGCGGCGACGGCGACCACGAAGCCGACCACCGCGGCCCACGCGAACCCGAACCCGCATTCGGGCACGAGCAGCGGCGCGCCCATCCACGCGAGCATGCACCCGAGGACGCCGCACACGACGCCCTCCCACGACTTCTTGGGGCTGATCTTCGGCGCGAACTGGTGCCGCCCGAACGCCGAGCCGCCCAGGTAGGCGAAGCCGTCGCTGATGCACACGCTGGCAAAGAGGATGAAACCCAGCAGGGCGCCGGACTGCCCCGGCAGATAGCCGCGCACCAGCACGTATGCGCACAGCAGCAGCCCCGTGTAGAGGAAGCCGAACATCGTGAGCGCGAGGTCCTCGATGGCCACCTCGGGGTCGCCGAAGTAGCGCCAGCAGGCCACGCACGCGCCCACGAAGGCGACGGCGAGCGGCCCGAAGAGGATGTGGTTGGTGTGGGCGAAGAACACGAGCGCGAAGGGGATGAGGCCCGCCGTGACCGTGCCGATCCACACGAAGGGCTTGTGGCCGTTCATGCGGCACATGCGCAAAAACTCGTAGCAGCACAGCGCCGCCGTGGCCGAGATGACGACGATGGTCGAATACAGCGAGAAAAGGGTGGCCAGCACCATGACGGCGACGTAGCCGGCGCCCACGAGCAGGCGTTTTCCCAAATCGTCGCGGTTGATGGCCATGCGCTACTTCCCGTCCACCGCGCCGAAGCGCCGCGAGCGCCCCTGGTAGGACAGCAGCGCGCGCAACAGCTCGTAGCGGTCGAAGTCCGGCCACAGCACGTCGGTGACGTAGAACTCGGCGTAGGCCAGCTGGAAGAGCAGGAAGTTCGACAGGCGCATCTCGCCGCTCGTGCGTATGCACAGGTCGGGCTCGGGCAGGTCTGCGGTGAAGAGGTGCGCGGCCAGCGCGTCCTCGTCGATGTCGTCGGGGGACAGCCGGCCCGCCACGGCCTCGGCGGCCAGCTCTCGCGCGGCGGCGGCTATCTCGGCGCGCGCCCCGTAGTTCGCGGCCACGGCCAAGACCATGCCCTCGTTGCCCGCCGTGCGCTTTTCCGCCTGGCGAAACACCGTGCGCGTGGTAAGCGGCAGCGCGTCGATGTCGCCCAGCAGCCGCACCCGCACGCCCTCGGCGTCCAGCCCGTCCACCTCGGCGCCCATCGTCTTGGCGAAAAGCTCCATCAGCCCCTTCACCTCGGAGACGGGCCGCTTCCAGTTCTCCGTGGAAAACGAGTAGATGGTCAAGGCCTTCACCCCGAGGTCGTTGCAGGTGGTGATGGCCTCGCGCACGGCCTTGATGCCGGCCTTGTGGCCCTCGCCGCGCGACAGCCCCCGCGAGGCCGCCCAGCGCCCGTTGCCGTCCATGATGATGGCGACGTGCGCGGGGATGCGCTCCATGTCGAGCGCGGCGGCATCGAGGCCGGCCGGCGGCGCGGGGAAGATCTCCTCACATGTGCTCGGACGCGCGCTCAAACTAGATCTCCATGACCTCGGCTTCTTTGTCGGCAAGCGCCGCGTCCACCTTCGCGACGTAGGAATCCGTGAGCTTTTGCAGCTCGTCTTCGCCGCGGCGCAGCTCGTCTTCGGTGATCTCGCCGTCTTTTTGCTCGCGCTCGAGCTTCTTCTTCATGTCGGCACGCGCCGCCCGCACGCCCACGCGCGCCTTCTCGGCGGCCGCGCGGCAGTCCTTCACGATCTCGCGGCGGCGCTCCTCGGTGGGCGCGGGAAACGGCAGGCGTATGGTGCCCGAGCCGTCGTTGTTGGGGGCGATGCCGAGGTTGGAGGCCGCGATGGCCTTCTCCACGGCGCCGACCAGCCCCTTGTCCCAGGGCTCGACCGTCATCATGTGCGCGTCGGGCACCTTCACGGCCGCCACCTGCGTGACGGGCGTGGGCACGCCGTAGTAGTCGACCTTCACGTCGTCGAGCTGCGCGGGGTTGGGGCGCCCCGTGCGCAGGCCGTTGAAGTCGTGCTGGAGGGAGGCAAGCGCCTTTTCCATGCCTTTCGCGTCGTCGATCTCTGCCATGGTGAAAACCCGCCTTTCCTTTACCCGAAACGAAGCGCCGCGTGCGTGGCGTGTGTGCCGCGTGCGCTGCTCCGTGTGCCTAGCTGACCGTCGTGCCCACTGCCTCGCCGCGCAGCACGCGCTCGATGTTGCCCTCCACGTGCATGTTGAACACGATGATGGGCAGCTTGTTGTCCATGCACAGGCTGGTGGCCGTCGTGTCCATGACGTGCAGCCCGCGGTTGAGCACGTCCAGATACGAGATCTCGTCGAACTTCTCGGCCTCCGGATGCGTCTTGGGGTCGTCGGAGTAGACGCCGTCGACCTGCGTGGCCTTGAGAATGGCCTCGCAGCCGACCTCGCAGGCGCGCAGGGAAGCCGTGGTGTCGGTGGTGAAGTAGGGGTTGCCGGTGCCGCCCGCGAAGATGACGACGCGCCCCTTCTCCAGGTGGCGCACCGCACGCCGGCGGATGTAGGGCTCGGCGATCTCCTGCATGCGTATGGCCGTCTGCACGCGCGAGTCCAGCCCCGCGCGCTCGAAGCCGTCTTGGAGCGCGAGCGCGTTCATGATGGTGGCCAGCATGCCGATGTAGTCGGCCTGGGCACGCTCCATGCCCGCCGCCGAGCCGGCCAGCCCGCGGAAGATGTTGCCGCCGCCCACGACGACGGCCAGCTGCACGCCGTCCTCGACGATGGGCACGAGCTGGGTGGCGATGTCGTCGACCACCTTCGGGTCGATGCCGAACTCGCCCTCCCCCTGCAGCGCCTCGCCGGAGAGCTTGAGGAGCACGCGCTTGTACTTGTAGTCTGCCATGTCGTCCTTTCGGATCGAGGAACACGCGGATACCGTGCGGTTTCGCGGTCGTGCTGTCGTGCGGTCGTGCTGTTGAACGTCCGCGCGGTCGTGCAATCAGGCGGCCGCCTCAACCGCAGCCGCCCGAAAACGTGCTAGAGGCGCTCGACGAAACGGCCGTCGCGGCTGTCCACCTTCACCGTGTCGCCGATCTCGATGAACAGCGGCACCTTGATCTCGGCGCCCGTCTCCAGCGTCGCCGGCTTCGTGCCGCCCTGGACCGTGTTGCCCTTGAAGCCGGGCTCGGTCTCGGCGACCTCCAGCTCGACGAACATGGGCGGGTCGACGTTGATCAGCTCGCCGTCGGCGTACTGCGCCAGGCACGTGTCGCCCTCCTTCAGCCACACGGTCTTGTCGCCGAGCATGTCGGCCGAGACCTCGGGCTGCTCGAAGGTGACGGGGTCCATGAAGTACCAGGTCGTGCCGTCGTTCCAGGAGTACTCCATCTCCTTGGTCTCCAGGCGCACGTCGTCGAACTTGTCGGTGGGGCGGAAGGTGTAGTCCACGACGCGCCCCGTGGCCACGTCTTTAAGCTTCGTGCGGATGAACGCGCCGCCCTTGCCGGGCTTCACGTGCTGGAACTCGACGATGGTGCACAGCTTGTCGTTGTACTTGATGCACATGCCGTTTTTGAAGTTAGAAGGCTGGATGCTCACGAAGTCGCCCTTCCTCTCGATTGGTACACGAACTTTGCAAGTTTACTCTACGACGGGCATTTCGTGGGGCAGCGTGCAAAAATTCTCGAAGCCCCCATCGGTGACGGCGCCGCAGTCCTCGAGGCGCATGCCGAAGGAGCCGGCGATGTAGATGCCCGGCTCGACGGTGACGACGTTGCCCGCACGCAGCGGCTTGTCCTCGCGCGAGCTGAGGAAGGGGCGCTCGTGGATGTCGATCCCGACGCCGTGCCCCAGGGCATGGCCCATCTTGCCCGCGAAGCCGGCCTCGGCCAAGACGGATTCGGCCAGCTCGTGCATCTCGCGGCCCGTCACGCCCGGGCGCAGGGCGCGGCGCACCTGCCCGTTGGCCTCGACGAGGGCATCCCAGGCGCGGACCTGCTCGGGGGCAGGCGCTCCGATGGCCACCGTGCGTGTCGTGTCCGAGCAGTAGCCGCAGCGGCGCGCGCCGAAATCGAAGACGACGAGGTCGCCGCGCTCGAGGCGGCGCTCCGAGGGCTGCGCGTGGGGGTTCGCGCCGTCCGGGCCGCTTGCCACGATGTTGGGAAACGAGAGCGCCTCGGCGCCCGTCTCGCGTATGGCGAACTCGAGGGCAAGCGAGGCCTCGCGCTGCGTCATGCCGACGTGCAGCTGCTCGAGCATGCGGGTGAAGCCGGCTTCGGCGCAGGCCTGGGCGGCGCGCATCAGCTCCAGCTCGGACGGGTCTTTCACCGCGCGCAAGAAGAGGATGTCGCCGCTGCGCACGGAAAAGCGCGCGTCGGGCAGGATGCGCTCGAAGTCGAAGAAGAGCGCGACGGGCGTGTCGGCGTCGATCGCCACGTGCGCGTCGGGCATCTGCAATTCCTCGAGCACGTGGGCGGTGAAGGCCGCGGGCGCCCGGCCCTCGTCGGGGGGAAACACCGTGTCGTCGACTATCCACGAGACCGGGGCCGACGCTGCCGGCGGCGCCGCTTCACCATGCGCGCCGCCCGCCACGTCCGCGCCTGCGCCTTCGCCCGCAACGCCGCCTTCGCCCGCAGCGCCGCCTTCACCCGCCACAACACCCGCACCGGCGGCCTGCTCGGCGCGGTCGCGCATCGCGTTGGCATAGCGCGAGTCGGTGTGGATGATGCACATGTCCTGCGTGACGAGGGCCGTGTGCGCCAGCTCGTCGTCGAAGACGTGCTCGAAGCCGGTCAGCCAGGCCAGGTCGCTCACGCGCCGCACCACGTAGGCGTCCAGCTCCTTCTCGCGCATCAGCGCGCGCAGTTTCTCCACCCTATGCGCTGCGTCCATCGAGGTGCTCCTTCGCTATGTCGATGCCCTTCAGGTAGCTGCCCGTACCCAGCCCCGCCACCTGCGCGATGCAGGCGTCGGCCAGCACGCTCGTGCGGCGGAAGTCCTCGCGGGCGGATATGTCGGAGATGTGCACCTCGACCACCGGCACGTCCACGCTCGTGATGGCGTCGTGGATGGCGTAGCTGTAGTGCGTGTGGGCGCCGGGATTGTAGACGATGGCGTCGTAGACGCCCATGGCCTGCTGGATCGTGTCGATGAGCACGCCCTCGTGGTTGGACTGGGCGCAGTCGAGCTCCACCCCGAGCCCGGCGGCATGCGCGCGTGCCGCCTCCTCGACGCATGCGAGCGTCTCGTGGCCGTAGATGTCCGGCTCGCGCGTGCCCAGCATGTTCAGGTTCGGGCCGTTCAACAAGAGGAACTTCATGCGTCACCCCACTCGTCTTCCGCGCCCGCCGCGCCCGAGCCCGGCCCGGCCGCGCCGGCTTCACCCTGCGCGTTCTCCCGGCGCTCGATCAGGCGCCGCTTCGCCGCGCACCACGCCTCCAGGTGCTGGACCAGGACCTCGTCGTCTACGGCGCACGTCTCCCAGTCGGAGAAGTCGCGGGCCAGCACGAAGCGCACCTGCCCGCCGCGCGCCTTCTTGTCGCTTTTCATCGCGTGCAAGAGCCGCTCGGGCGTGCTCGTCCACGCCAGCTCTTCGAGGCCCAGGCTGTCGAGCAGGGTGTCCAGGCGGCGCACGAAGGCCACGTCGGCGCCCAAGACCTCCACGGCCAGCCGCGCGGCAAAGCGCATGCCCTCGGCCACCGCGCGCCCGTGCCCTATCTTGCCGTAGCCCGCGCAGGTCTCGATGGCGTGCCCCAGGGTGTGCCCGTAGTTCAGGCACTCGCGCAGGCCCTGCTCGCGCTCGTCTGCCGCCACGACCCGCGCCTTGAACTCCACGCTGTCGGCCACCGCCTGTTCCACGAGCGCGTACTCGTGCGCCCGCAGCCCGGCGGCGTTGTCGCGCAGCTGCTCGTAGAAGCTGCGGCGGCCTGCCACGACGCTCGACTTGGCCACCTCGGCAAAGCCGTTGGCCCAGCCCTCATCGTCGAGCGACTTCAACACGCGCATGTCGGCGCACACGTAGATGGGGCGGTGGAAGGCGCCCACGAGGTTCTTGCCGCGCTCCAGGTCCACTGCGGTCTTGCCTCCCACCGAGGCGTCCACCATGGCCAGAAGCGTCGTGGGCACCTGCACGAAGTCGATGCCGCGCATGTAGCACGCGGCCACGAAGCCGGCCAGATCGCCCACCACGCCGCCGCCCACGGCCACCACGAGGTCTTCGCGCCCCATGCCGTAGGCCGCAAGCGCCTGCCACAGCTCGTCGGCGTATTCGAGCGTCTTGGACTTCTCGCCGGCCGGCACGAGCAGGTCGTGCACCTCGAAGCCGGCCGTCTTCAGGCGCTTCTTCACTATCTTGCCGTAGACCGGGCCCACCGTCTCGTCGGAGATGAGGACGATGCGCGCGCCCGGCTTCAGCGCCTGTACCTTCTCGCCGAAGCCTTCCAACGCCCCCTTGCCCACGCAGACGGTGTAGCTGCTGCCGTCCTTGGCCGCGACCTCGACCTCGTGTGTCGTGCTCATACAAGCCCCCTTTCCGCCAGGGCGTCGCGGCACTTGCGCGCGATGTGGCCCGGCGTGTTGTCGCCCGTGCGTATGGTGATGTCGGCGCATTGCTCGTAGAGCGGGATGCGCGCGGCGTAGATCTCGGAAACCGGCACCGGCCCGGACAGCATGGGGCGCGTCTCGGGGCGGCTGATGCGCGAGATGGCCTCGTCGAGGTCCACCTGCAGGTAGATGGTCGTGCCCAGCTCGGCTAGGGCCTCGCGGTTCTCCGGCGTCTGCACGACCCCTCCCCCGCACGAGACGATGCTGCGCGGCTCGAAGACCAGGCGGCGCAGGGTGTCGGTCTCGATGGCGCGGAAGGCCGCCTCGCCGTCCTGGGCGAAGATATCGGGCACGCTGCGGTGCTGCAAGGCGACGATGCGCTGGTCCACGTCCACGAGCGACAGGCCCGTGATGGCGGAGAGGCTGCGCGAGACGGTGGTCTTTCCCGCGCCCATGAAGCCGATGAGGAATATGTGGTCGGTGCAGCGTGCGCGCATGGCAAACGCTACTCCCAGGCGATGCGGCTCGTGTAGGCGCGCCGCGCCGCGATGATGTCGCCGATGTTGTCGTGGCCGAACTTCTCGAGGTAGGCGTCGGCCAAGACGAAGGCCACCTCGGCCTCGGCGACGACGGCGGCGGCGGGCACCGCGCACACGTCCGAGCGCTCGCGGCTCGCGGCGGCCGGCTGGTGCGTGTCGGTGTTCACCGTGGGAAGCGGGCTGGTCATCGTGGGGATGGGCTTCATGGCCGCGCAGACGACGAGCTGCTCGCCGTTGGTCATGCCGCCTTCCAGGCCGCCCGCGTGGTTGCTCGTGCGCGCGTAGCCGCCCTCGGGGGTGTAGACGATGGGGTCGTGGACCTTGCTGCCGGGCAGCAGGGCGCTGCGAAAGCCCAGGCCGAACTCGACGCCCTTGATGGCCGGGATGGAGAAGAGCGCGGCGCCGATCTTCGAGTTCAGGCGCTC
This sequence comes from Acidaminococcaceae bacterium, assembly GCA_963592385.1. GTDB lineage: Bacteria > Actinomycetota > Coriobacteriia > Coriobacteriales > QAMH01 > CAVAWX01. The sequence goes on from CAVAWX010000021.1 coordinate 11,767, forward strand.
GGGGCCGGAGGCAAACGAGCCCAAGCCCGCCACGAGGCCGTCTGCCACCACAGTGAACGCCCCGCCCAGCGAGTCGCCCGCCTCGCGCGCGGCGTCGATGGCCTCCTCCATGGCGGCGTTGGCGGCCGCGCTCGGAGCCCGGCAGCTGCCCTCCTCGACGGCCTCCCAGCTAAATCCTTCCTCCGAGCCGGCCTTCACGCTGCCGATGCGCTTCACGAAGGAGCGCACCTGCACGCCCATGGCGGAAAGGAACGCCTTGGCGATGCCGCCCGCCGCCACGCGCGCCGCCGTCTCGCGGGCGCTGGAACGCTCGAGAATGTTGCGCGCGTCGTCGGTGCCCATCTTCAACATGCCGGAAAGGTCGGCGTGTCCCGGGCGCGGCTGCACCTCGCGCACCAGGTCGTCGGGGCGCGTGCCGAACACGTCCATGCGGCCGGCCCAGTTCTCGTGGTCGGCGTTGTCCACCACGAGGGTGATGGGGGTGCCCAGCGTCGTGGAAAAGCGCAGGCCGGAAGTGACGCGCACCGTGTCGGTCTCGATGCGCTGGCGTCCGCCGCGCCCGTAGCCGCCCTGGCGCCGCGCGAGGTCGGCGTTGAGCGCGTCCTCGTCGACGTGCACGCCCGCCGGCACGCCCGAGACGATGGCCGTCATCGCCGGACCGTGCGATTCTCCCGCCGTCACGAACTCCATGTGCTCATGCCTCCTCTTGTGCAGGTGCTGCGGATTGCGCGCCGGATGGCGCGGGTTGGTTGTCGGGTGAAGCGGGCGCCGTGGCCGCCGTGGGCGCTTCGGGTGAAACGGGCTGCGCTCCGGATGCCGCGGCTTCTGCCTCGGCCGCCGCGGCTTCTGCCTCCTCGCGGGCCACGACGATGTTCATGGCCACGATGGCGCATTCGAGCATCGAGTCGTCGGGCGGGTTCGTGGTCAGGCGCTGCATCTGCATGCCCGGCCACAGCACCACCTTCACCAGCGGGTTTTCGGGGTGCCGTCCCGCCCAGCGCACGGAGACCTCGTAGGAGAAGCCCGCGATGAGCGGCATGAGCACGATGCGCACGAGCACCACGAGGACGAAGCGCAAAGGCCCGGCCTCCACGCCCGTCAGGTCCACGAGCGCGTTCATCGGCTCGCCCAACGCCGTGTAGACGAGTATGGCGATGACCATCACCATGATCAGAAACGCCGTGCCGCAGCGCACGTGCAGGCGCGGGTACTTCTGGCAGTTCGCCGGCGTCAGCTCCTCGCCGTGCTCGAAGGCGTGGATGGTCTTGTGCTCGGCGCCGTGGTAGGAAAACATGCGCTTGATGTCGCGCATCTGCCCGATGAGCGCGATGTAGGCGATGAAGATGGCCACGCGCACGAAGCCGTCGAAGACGTTCCACGGCGTGGTGTTCATGGCCTGCTCGCCGAAGACGAGGTTGGACAGCCAGGCGGGCACGACGACGAACAGGGCGACGCCCAACACGAGGCCGACGACCATCGAGACGCCCATCATGGCGCCCATGCCCTCCTGGTCGGACTCGTCTGCGGGCGCGGGGTTCTCGGCGGGCGCGGGGTTCTCGGCGGGCGCAGGTTCCGCAGGTTTCTCTGCGAGCGTGGCTTCCGCGGGCACGGCGCTTTCTGCGGGCACGTCCTCGGCGGGCGCATCCCCTTCACCGCCCGCAAGCTCCGCGACCTGCGCGTCCCCTTCACCAGCCACGACGCCCGCATTCGCGACGCCCGCGCTTGCGACGCCCGCGCCTTCTTCACCCTCGTCCTCGGACCAGTCGTAGGCGTGGTCGGCCGAGATGGAAAGCGCCTTGCAGCCCAGCACGAGGCTTTCCACGAACGCCGTGCAGCCGCGCACCACCGGCCAGCGCAGCCACGAGTTCTCCTTGCGGCCGCTTGCCAGGTCGTGCTCCTCGGTGTAGATACCGCCGCCCGGCTCGCGCACGGCCACCGCCCAGTTGTAGCGGCCGCGCATCATGATGCCCTCCATCAGGGCCTGGCCGCCTATGTGCGTGCGGACGGCGACGTCGGCGTCGGCCGCGATGGCGCGTTTGCTCTCCTTCATCTGCGAAACTGCCGCCTTTTACCTACGCGCCCTGCTCGACGCGGGCCCACGGCCTGCCGCAGCACATCTTGCCCTCGGGGCAGGCGCCGCGCGCGCACCCCGGCCCTGCGCACTTGAAGATGAAGGGCGCGGTGGGCCGCACGAGGTCGAGCATGCGGCATGCCATCTCGCGGATCTCCCACTGGGCGCGGTTGCAGCAGCGGTTCGAGAAGAAGTGCAGCAGCTCGCGGATGTTCATCGTGATGCAGATCTTGGTCTCGCAGGCGTTCGGCAGCAGGTAGCGCGCATCCTCTGCGGGCACGCCGGCGTCCATCAGCTCCTTGTAGCCCTCGAAGGCCTGCTTCACGCGCGCGTTGAAGGCGTCTTCGAGCCCGGCGTCGGCCACGCTGTGCGGCACGACGAACTCCGGCTGCTCGGTGAACTTCACGTAGCGCTGGGACTGCTGGTTGTAGCTGGCCAGACGGTGGCGCACGAGCTGGTGCGAGCAGGCGCGCGAGATGCCGTCCACGGCGAAGGTGTAGCTCGCGTGCTCGAGCGTGGAGAAGTGCCCGGAGCCCATGATGGTGGACAGCACGCTGCAGATCTTGGACTCGTCGAGCGTCTCCAGCAGCTCGGCGGCGCCCACGGGCGCGTAGCACAGGCGGGCGGCCGTGGCCACCGCCCTCTCGGGGTCGGGCGTGTGGTAGAGGAGTTCTACTTGCATGAAAGCGTCCCTTCCTTGTGTGCTGCGGCGAGTTGCGCGGCGCGTGTGTGCCGCCGCACGGGTGAACGGCCGCGTGCGGCGCTGCGGGTTTTTCTTTGCGTCCACTTTAAAGAAAAGGCGCCGTCTGGAAAAGACGGCGCCCTCGAAATCGGCGAAATGCCCAGAAACGCGCGGGCGCCTACTCGGCCTTCTCCTCGGCGGCCTCGGGCGCGGGCTCTGCAGCCGCATCCTCGGCGCCTTCCTGCGCCGCAGCCTGCTCGGCCTCGGCCTCGGCGGCAGCCGCAGCCTCGCGCTCGGCGGCCTTCGCGGCCTTCTCGGCGTATTTCTTGGCGCGCTCTTCCTTGGCGGCCTTCTTCGCCGCACGCTCCTCGGCGGCCTTCTTCGCGGCCTCCTCGGCCTTGGCCTGCTTGGCGGCCTTGGCCTGCTCCTCGCGCTTCTTCACCATCTCGGCCGCGCCGCCGAACTTGTCGGCGAAACGCTGCACACGGCCGCCGGCGTCGACGAACTTCTGCTGGCCGGTGAAGAAGGGGTGGCACTCGTTGCACAACTCGACGACGAGCTCGGGGCGGGTGGAGCGGGTGGTGAAGGTGTTGCCGCAGGAGCAACGCACCGTGCATTCCACGTACTCGGGGTGAATCTCAGGTCTCATGTGTTCGGGTTCCTTTCGCACAATGCCTTGGTTTCCGACCAAGGCTCGTATGACACACAAACGGGTATGGTACCCGAAACGCGCGCCCGCGCCAAGGGGGATTTTTGCCGCGGATGCAGCGGCGGCGCGGGCGCAGCACCGGCGCGGACGCAAACGTCCACGCGGCGAGCAGCACCCTCGTGCACGCGCCGCGCCTTGCGCCCTTTTTGCGGCCTCTAGTCCAGCTTCCAGCCCTGCGACGGCCCGTCCAGAACCTCCCAGCCGGCCTTCTCGTATTCGCTGCGGCAGCGCTCGACGCCCGCGCCACGCCCGCCGTTTTCCGTCAGGTCCACCGTGTCGCGCGGGTTGGCGCCGACCTCGGCCCAGCACAAGTTGCCGCCCGAGACCGCCGATATCGGCGAGGAGACGGCGCAGTTCAGCGCCGGCTTGAAGCCCGTGGTCAGCCCGTAGACGGCCACGTACAGCGAGTTCACCATGTCCGAGATCTGCCCGCGCGGCTCGACCAGCGTGCCCTCGACCGTGATGCGCCGGCCCACGCCCGCCGACGTGGCGTGCGAGTCCATGCACAGCTTCGAGGCCTCGGCGATCTCGTGCGCGGAATGCTCCGGGCCCACCGGCTCGACGCAGGTGGACAGCGACAGGCCCGCCTCGCGGGTGTTGGCCAGCGTCTCCAGGCGCGTCGCGACCTCGATGCCGGTGTCCTCGCCCTCGCGCATGCGCACGGCGTGGTAGCAGCCGTCGATGCCGGCGGCCTTCAGCTGCCGCGCCTGCTCGAGCGTCATGTCGCCCGTGTTGATCAGCAAAGGCATCTCGTCGCCGATGACCTCGCGGGCCACCGCCGTCATCTCCAGGATCTTCTCGAAGGGGTAGCTGGCCGTCGTGAGCATGAGGATGAGGTTCGCGCCGGCCTCCATGTACTCGTCGCAGTAGTAGCGCACGTCGTCGGGCGACAACTCGAGTTTCTCCTTCACCAGCCCGTTGCACACGGCGAAGCTGCAGAACTTGCAGTTCTTGCCGCAGGGACTGCCGTTCAAGCCGATCTGCGCGTGGATCTCGGCCTTGCCGTTCGTGGCGGACATCGACATCTGGTGCGCCGCCCAGCGCACGAGGTAGGAGTCGCGCGAGAGCGGGTCGATCCCGTAGAGGTACTCCATCTCGTCAAAGCTCAGGCCGTTGCCCTCCATGGCCTTCTCGACCAGCTCGACTACCTTGTCCGTAAGTTGTTCCATGCGAAGCGCCCCTCTCTGTGCGGCTAATTGACGTGCGCACATAATAGCACGCGCAAATCCGCGCCGAGGCGCTCTGGGGCATGGCATGTGGGGGGCGCACAGGCGCGGGGCGCGGCGGCGCATGGTGAAGGGGTGCGCGGGGTTTCGCAGCGCATGGTGAACGGGTGCGCGGGGTTTCGCAGCACATGGTGAACGAGGTGCGCGGGGGCGCGCACAGCATGGTGAACAGGGGCGGACGGGGCCAGCCGTGCGCGCGAAAAAAAGGGCGCCGCCGATGAAGGCAGCGCCCCAGTTCACCCTGCATGCGCGCAGGTTCGTCTGCAGGCAGTTCACCCGCAGGCACGTTCACGCGCACACACGTTCACCCATACGCGCAGACGCGCGCTCTACACGCGACTCTAGACGTCGTCGCCGTAGCGCTCGCGCGTGATCTCGTCGAGGGTCTTGCCCTGGGTCTTGGGGCACCAGATGACGCCCACGAGCAGGGAGATGACCAGCACGACGCACATGATGACGGCCGCGGGGAAGAAGCCGGCCGGGTTGGCCGAGATGTCGCCCATGATGGCGCCGACGCCCACGAGCGACCAGATGCCCAGCACCGCGCGGACGAGGAAGAACATGACGCCCTGCGCGCCGCCGCGATAGCGGGTCGGGAACAGCTCGGTGCCCCACAGCGCGTAGAAGCACTGGGCGGAGAAACCGGCCGACACACCCCAGAGCAGCACGTAGGCCCACAGGCACCAGCCCATGGAGTCAGACGTGCCGTTGTTCAAGGCCACGCCGAAGATGGCGATGCAGATCCACGACAGCAGCGCCATGCCGGCCGAGATGCCGAAGAGCACGCGGTGCGAGACCTTGTCGCCGAACTTGGAGAAGATGGCCAGCGAGCAGGCGGCCACGAGGACCCACTGCACGACGCCGAGCAGGCTCTGGCCCGTGGAGTCGATGTTGCCAGCGGCCGCGTAGAGGTAGGGCATGAACTGGCCGTTCGTGCCGGCGGCGAGGTTCCACGTCAGGTACACGGCGACGAGGAAGACGATGGACTTGACGCTGACGGCGTTCTTCAGCGGCGCGGCCAGGATCTGCCCGAACGAGCGGGTCTCCGTGGACTCGTCGCTCTTCTCGGCCCAGTCGGCCGACTCCTGCAGCTGGCGCTGGAGGTTCCAGGCCACGAGCGCGACGACGAGCAGCATGAGGAAGAGGATGCGCGTCGCGAGCAGGCCGTCGAAAGGCCCGTAGGTGCCCGCGGGCAGCAGCGTCTTGCCGTCGGCCGCGAAGCCGGGCAGCACGAAGGACAGGATCAGCGAGACGATGAACACGATGGCCGGGCCGCAGCTCCACGCGAACTGGCTGATGCCGATGTTGGAGGCGCGGTGCTCGGTCTCGGAGGTCTCGGAGATGTAGCTCCACGAGGCGGGCACGCCGGCGCCCACGGACAGGCCCGAGATGACGACGCCGAGCACGACCATGGGCAGGTTCACCGCGAGCATGGCCAGAAGCACGCCGAGCGCGTAGACGAGCAGGTTGTACTTGTAGATGATGGTGCGGCCGAACTTGTCGGTCAGAAAGCCGCCGATGAGCGCGCCGACCGCCGCGCCGAAGGCGTTTGCGCCGATGGCGCCCAGGATGGCCGTCCACGTCGAGTCGAAGCCGAAGGCCGCCGCCCACGCCGTCAAGGCGACGGAGCTGGCGACGATGCAGCCCGAGTCGAGGAAGTTCGTGAGCGAGACCGCGATGGTCCCCTTGCGTTCTTGCGATAGTGCCACTTTTTCAACCTTTCCTTTTGTGTCGGCGCGGCGCGTTTCTCGCGCGCACGCCCCCTACCGAAGCCTTCAACGCACCCCCTTTCACCCAGCACTTGCGCATGGTGAAGGAAGGCGCGGTGCAGCCGTGTGCCCCACCCCCTCGCGCGCTCCCGCGCGTGAAGGGGCGAGAAGCGTTGCGCCTAGTCCAGGTGGAAGGCGCAGGGCAGATCGACGCTGACCGGCGAATTGTCGGCGTTGGTCTCCATCACGGAGGCCATGAAGTCCCACCACTTGCGGTTGATGGGCGTGTCCGCGCTCTTCGCGTAGGTCTCGGGGTCGTCGATCTCGATGTAGCCGAAGAGGATGTTGGTCTCCTCGTCGATGAAGATGGAGTAGTTGTGGCCGCCGTACTCGTGGATCATGTCGGCCATCTCCGGCCACAGCTCGTTGTGGCGCTTCTCGTACTCCTCGGCAAAGCCGGGGTAGAGCTTCATCTTGAAGCCCTGGATCGTGCGCCCGTCGGCAGTCTTGCGCGTGGTCATGTCGCATGCCTCCTTTTCACTGAAACCAAAGTCGTTGTCCCTTGCAGGCAGCACCGCCCATCTCAAACGCGGCGCTGCCCCTCAACCTTCTCGTCGTCCCTCAAGCGCGGCGACGTCGTGCTTTTCATGCGTGCAGGAAATCGGCGTTGGGCTGCACGGAGAAGTCGCTGCACACCTGCGCGAGCTGCTCGTCGCTGATCAGGTACTCCGGCTCGCGCCCGCCGTTTGCCGCGCGCGCCGCCAGGTACAGCCCGGCGCTCTTCTCGATAGTGTGCATCAGCCCGAAGGCGGCGTCGAAGCCGGTCCCCGAGACGAACATGCCGTGCTGGGTCCACACCACCGCGTCGTGCGCGGCAAGGAGCTTGGCCGTCTCGCGCGCGATGGCCGCGCCGCCCGGCACCATCCAGTCCACGACGCCCACGCCCTGCGGGAAGATGATCACGCACTCGGTCATGCTCTTCCACAGGATGCGCGTCCACCGCTTCGCGTCCGGCTCCACCAGCGTGGACAGGGCGATGATGTTCGGGCAGTGCGCGTGGTAGATGACGCGGCAGGCGCCGTCTGTGGCCTGGGCGCGGACCTCGTGGTTCATGATGTGCGTGGGCAGCTCGCTCGTGGGCCGCCCGCCGCCCTCGAGGCCCCAGACGATGCGGTAGGCGTCGCCTGTTGCCGACAGCTCGACGATGCCGACGCTCTCGCGCGGGAACTCCTCGACGTTTCTCATGTACTTGCCCGAGCCGGTCGTCATGAAGAACTGCCCGGCCAGGCTGCGCGCCTCGACCCCCAGCTCGACCCATGCGCCGTCGTCTGCGAACTCGGCCTTGCACTCGGCCACCTCGGCCTCCGTCATGCGGTAGCTCAGGTTGCCGCCGTTGGCCTCGTGCCAGCCCTGCGCGAAACCGTCTGCGCACAGGCGCGCGAACGCGCGAAAGCACCTGGTCTGTTCGACTGCCATTGAACCCATCCTCTCCTTTGCCGATCAAACAGCTCGTGCGGCTGCATGTCCCAGCCGCACGGCCGTCTCTTTTACCCTCGTGCCCGTCTGCCGCGCCGCGCACTTTACGCGCGCTTGGACAGCACCTCGTCTTCGTAGGCCTTCACCGCAGCCCAGACCTCGCCGTCTTGGGGCACGCCCGCGCGCTCGCAGTACTCCTCCCACACGGCCGCCCACGGCATGGTCTTGAACTGCTCGAACACCATCATGCGCTCGGAGTCCTGCCAGGTGTCTTGCAGCTCCTTCAAACGGTCCCACGGCTGCAGCAGCTCGAAGAGCAGCGCCTTTTCCATGGTGCGCGTGCCGGTGGCCCAGGCGCCGATGCGGTTGATGGCCGCGTCGAAGAAGTCCAGGCCGATGACGGTCTTCTCCCAGCCGCCCGGGCAGGCCACGATCTGCGCGGCCAGGTCCTTGATCGTGTCGTTCAGCACGATCACGTGGTCGCTATCCCAGTGCATGGGGCGCGTGACGTGCAGCGGCACGTAGGGGAAGAACTGCAGCAGGCTCGGCAGCTTGTCCGAGACGTCCTCGGTCGGGTTGAAGTGCCCGATGTCGAGCAGCACGCAGAAGTTGCCGCCCTTCTTGGCCGCGTAGCTGACGTAGAACTCCTGGTTGCCGGCGGTGAAGCCCTCGACGCCCACGCCGAAGAGCTTCTGCTCCATGGCGTCGATGACGTGCGGGGTGTCGAAGGCGTAGATCTCGTCGAGGGAGTCCTTCAGGCGCGCGCGCATGCCGTACTTGTCGCCGGCCGTGTCCTTCAGGCCGTCGGGGATCCAGAAGTTGTTCAGCACCATGTCGTCGAGCTCGACGCCGATCTGCTCGGCGATCTTGCGGCAGGCGATGCAGTGGCGGATCCAAAACGCGCGGGTCTCGGCGTCAGGCGAGGTCACGGACAGGCCGTGGTCCATCTTGGGGTGCGAGAACAGCGTCGGGTTGAAGTCGATGCCGTAGCCGCGCTCGCGCGCCCACTCGACCCACGGCGCGAAGTCGGCATAGACCAGCTCGTCGCGGTCGTGCCAGGGGTTGCCGTCGTTGAAGACGGCGTAGCTCGCGTGCAAGTTGATGCGCTTCTTGCCGGGAATCAGGCTCATGGCCTTGTCGAAGTCCGCGGTCAGCTCGGCGAAATCGCGCGCGCGGCCGGGGTAGTTGCCCGTCGCCATGATGCCGCCGGACGCCGCGTTGTCCTCGCCCTGGTCGAATCCCACGACGTCGTCGCCTTGCCAGCAGTTCACGCTGATGGCCTTGGCCGCCAGCTTCTCGAGGACGGCCTCGGTGTCGATGCCATGCTCGGCGTAGCGCTTCTTCGCCTCTTCGTACATGGTGCTCATGTGCTGCTCGCTTTCTACTCGTGGGCGCCGCTTCACGGTGAGGAAAAGCGCCCGGCTTTCTATGCCAACGCAGGTGCCGAAAAGCTCAGCCCTGCGGTGCCACCTCGTGTATCTCGAAGGATTCGCGCACGCTCTCGCGCGCCTCCTTCAGGTCGGAGAACTCGCCCGTGCAGATGAACTGCACGATCAGGTTGCCCAGGCTCGTGCCCTCCACCGGGCCGGCCAACACGGGCAGGCCGCAGGCGTCGGCGGTCTTGCGGTTCAGCCACATGTCCTGGCAGCCGCCGCCCACGATGTTCACCGAGCTGTACTCCCGGCCCGTGAGCGCGGCGAGGTCGGCGATGGAGGACGCGTAGCAGGCGGCCAGCGAGTTGTAGACGCAGGCCATGATCTGCCCCGGGCCTTCCGGCACGGGCTGGCCCGTCTCGGCGCACGCGGCGCACAGCTCGTCGATCATCGACGCGGGGCTCAGGAAGCGGTCGTCGTTGACGTTGACCAGCGCGGGGAAGTCGGCCTCCTCTTGCGCGGCGGCGATCAGGTCCGCAAAGCCGATCTCGGGCTCGCCCTCGCGCCGCAGGGCGTGCTTGGACGCGGCGGCGCCCTCCACGTAGGACACGCCGTTCAGCTCGCGGCGCACGCTCTGGCTCATCCACAGGCCCATGATGTTTTTCAGGAAGCGGAAGCGGAAGTCGTAGCCGCCCTCGTTGGTGAAGTTTTGCAGGCGCGCGGCCTCGGTCGTGATGGGGCCCTCGTTTTCCACGCCCAAAAGGCTCCAGGTGCCGCTCGAGATGTAGACCGCGTCGTCGTCGCGGGCGGGGATGGCCAGAAACGCCGAGCCGGTGTCGTGCGTGGCAGGCAGCACCACGCGCGTGGAAAAGCCCAGCTCGCGCTCTATCTCCGGCGTGAGCGTGCCGAGCACTTCACCCGGCATCTTGGGCTTGGTGAAGATGGAGGCCGGGATGCCGAGCGCCTCCAGCAGCTCCGTGTCCCAGTCCTTCGTGCGCGCGTCGAGCATGTTCGTCGTCGTCGCGTTCGTGTACTCGTTGGAGGCCACGCCGCACAGCAGGTAGTTGAAGTAGTCGGGGATCATCAGGAAAAGCGACGCGGCGGAAAGCTGCTCCGGGTGCTCGTCTTTGAGCGCGACCAGCTGGTAGAGCGTGTTGAAGGCCTGGCGCTGTATGCCGCAGGAGTGGTAGACCTCCTGCGCGTCCACGATGGCGTCCACGCGCTCGGGCACGCCTTGGGTGCGCGCGTCGCGGTAGGCCACCGCGTCGCCCACGAGATTGCCCTTCTCGTCGAGGAGGACGAAGTCCACGCCCCAGGTGTCGATGCCGACGGACTCGGGAATCTTGCCCGCCTCCTTGCAGGCGCGCATGCCGGCCAGGATGCTCTTGAACAGGCCCTCGACGTCCCAGCAGTCGTGGCCGTCCACGCGCTTTTGCGTGTTGTCGAAGCGGTAGATCTCCTCGAGGACAATCTTGCCGTCCTCGAGGTGGCCGAGGACGTGGCGCCCGGACGAGGCCCCGATGTCGATGGCCAGGTGGTAGCGCGTCGTCTCGCCGTTCGTCGCGGCGTCCGTCGCGGCATGGTCCGTTGCGGCATGGTCCGTTGCGGCGCGCATCGCCGTCTCGAGTTTCGTCATTTGGCATCGCCCCCCTTCGCCTCGTCGATGCCCACCTGCACGACGCACATCACGTTCGTGCCCGCGTAGCCGTCGCAGCCGTCGGCGGCGTGCACGCGCGGGCTGGTCGCGGCGTCTCCGGCCGTCACCACCACGATGTCGCCTGCCTGCGCGAATCCTGCCGCACGCAGCGTCTCGCACGAAGCCGCCACCGTAGACGACATGGTGTGCTCGCCGGCGCTGCCCACGAGCGCGGTCACGCCCCAGCACAGCTGCACGCGGCGGGCCACCTCCTCGTGCTCGGTCACGGCGTAGACCTGCTTGGCGGGGCGCAGGTTCGACAGCAGGCGCGCGGTGCGCCCGGATTCGGTCGGGGTGACGATGCAGGCCGCGTCCACCGCGTCGGCGGCGCGCACGGCGGCCAGGCCCACCGACGGCGACACGCGCTCGACGGCGGTCGTCTCGGGCAGGGCGGGCGCGGGCGGGCGGCGCAGGCGCGTCTCGCTCTCGCATACGATGCGCGCCATCATCTGCACGGCGGGCACAGGGTACTTGCCCTGCGCCGTCTCGCCGGACAGAAGCAGCGCGTCCGCGCCGTCGTCTACGGCGCCCGCGATGTCGGCGGCCTCGGCGCGAGTGGGGCGCGGCATGCGCTCCATCGAGTCGAGGAGCTGCGTCGCGATGACGACCGGCGTGTGCACCTCGCGGCAGACGGCGGCGATGTTCTTCTGGATATGCGGCACCTGCTCGGCGCCCAGAAGCACGCCCAGGTTGCCGCGGTCGACCACCACGGCGTCGGCGGCCAGCGCTATCTCGCGCGCGTGCTCCACTGCGGCGGCGTTGTCGATTTTGGCCACCACGGACACCCCGGCGCCGTCCAGCTGCGCGAGCAGCTCGCGCACGCTGGCCACGTCGGCGGCGTCGCGCACGCCCGGCACGGCGAGGAAGTCGGCGCCCTGCTCCACGGCAAAGCGCGCGGTCTCGCGGTCGGCGTCCGTCAGAAGCGGCAGCCCCAGATCGACGCCCGGCAGGTGCACGGACTTGTGCTCGCCCAGCATGCCGGTGTTTTGCACCGTGCACACCACGTCGTCGCCGTCGCACTCGTCCACGGCCAGCTCGATCTGCCCGTCGTCGAGCAGCACCGAGGTGCCGGGGGCCACGTGCGCGGCAAGCCCGGGAAAGCTCTGCTGGACCTCGCGCGCGCTGCCCGCCACGTCGGCGGCCGTCAAGACGATGCGCCGGCCGGCCTGCAGGCGCACGGGAGCGCCGCCCTCGAGCAGCCCCGTGCGT
>CAVAWX010000022.1:0-23905 GCA_963592385.1 Acidaminococcaceae bacterium
TCGTCGATATCGAGCAGCTCGACTCTTCTGTCGAGTACCCCCATTCAATCGAGGGCGAGATTGACGACTGGATAAAGCGCCTGCTGCGGAAATAGCGCAGCTGCAAAACGGCGGTGCGTCGATGGGTGGCGCACCGCCGTCGGGCAGCAAAGGGGGGCGTGATGCCGCCTCTTCGATAGCCCTATCTGGCAAACGCTAGATAGGGCTATTTTCTTGCGCCCAGCGGTGAAGGGATACGGCATGTATCTCGTCTCCTCGTCGCTTACGCGAAGCTTGGCAAGCGCAGAATTCGGAAAAATGTGCAGAAAAACGTTGCAAACAGAGGGTCGTAAAGCGGGAAAAACGTTGCAAACACCCCCCTTCACAACGAGAAAAACGTTGCGAAAAAGTGTATAGTTGCTGGAAAGCGGCCGTAAAAGCAAAGGGGTTCAGATGTTCGAGCGCAAAATCTGGGAGAAACTGGAATCGTGGAAACGCTCGGGCAACCGCAAGGCGCTGATGCTTGCGGGTGCGCGGCAAGTGGGCAAGACGACCGTGGTGCGCGAGTTCGGCAAGCGGGAGTACTCGTGCTTCGCCGAGCTCAACTTCTTGGCCGACCCCGAGGCGCGCGCGCTGTTCGACGGGGCGCTCGATGCAGATACGCTGGTGGCCAGCCTGACCGCCTATCTGCGCAAGCCGCTCGCTTGCGGCGACACCCTCATCCTCCTCGACGAGATTCAGGAATGCCCCAACGCGCGCACCGCCATAAAGTTTCTCGTCGAGGACGGCCGCTTCGACTACATCGAGACCGGGTCCCTTCTCGGGGTGAAGACGCGCCAGGTCGCCTCGTACCCTGTGGGATTCGAGGAACCCTGCCGGATGTACCCCATGGGGTTTGCGGAGTACTGCCGTGCGAACGGGGTCCAGGCCGAGACCTTCGACCTCCTCGGGGATTGCTTTGCGAAGAGAAGCCCCGTGCCCGAGGCGGTGCACGAGGTGATGAACCGCCTGTGGTTGAGCTATGTCGTCGTCGGCGGCATGCCGGAAGTCGTCGCGCGTTTTGTCCAGACGCACGACATCGCCCGGGTCGCGGAGCTGCAAGGCGACATCCTGGCCCTCTACCGGCACGACATCGCGAAGTACGCCGACGCGCGCGAGGCGCCGAAGATCAGGTCCATCTTCGACGCGATCCCCTCGCAGCTCGACGACAAGAACCGCAGGTTCGTCCTCGCCGACCTTTCCGCAAGCGCGAGGATGAACCGCTATCAGAGCAGTTTTCTCTGGCTTGCCGATGCCGGCGTCGCCCTGCCTTGCTACAACGTCGCCGCCCCGGAAAGCCCGCTGGCGGCCAACGAGAAGCACAGCCTCTTCAAGCTGTTCCTTTCGGACACGGGCCTTTTGTGCTCGGCGTGTCTGGGGGGCATCCAGCATGCCGTGCTCGGCGGCGACCTCGAGGTCAACATGGGTTCGGTGCTGGAGAACGCCATCGCGCAGGAGCTCCTGTCCCATGGCTTCAGCCTGAACTACTTCAACTCCAAGCGCTACGGGGAGGTCGACTTCGTGCTGCAGGACGCTTCTGCGGTCGTGCCCGTCGAGGTGAAGTCGGGCAACGATTGGAGAAGGCACAAGGCACTCGACAACATCTTGGCGGTGGGGGAGTGGGGCATCGAGGAGGCGTACGTTCTCTGCCGCGGCAACATCAGCCGGGAAGGGCGCATCACCTACCTGCCGCTGTACATGTCCATGTTCATCGAGCCCGAGCGCATGCCCCAAAACATGCCGTTCGAGATCGACCTGAGCCCCCTTGCGTCGATTGCGTCTGAGTGACAAAGGCGAGCGGTGAAGGAGGGCGTGATGTCGCCTCTTCGATAGCCCTATCTGGCAAAGGCTAGATAGGGCTATTTTTTGCAGTCCAGCGATATAGGGGCACGCAAGACGTCGCCTTCACCACCTAGCCGCCCTTCGGCCACCGTGTCCGCGTCGGCCGGCCGTAACACCAGCGTTTGCTGCACGATTGCAACGATTGAAGAGCTCGCATGCTATGAGTCCGCTAGTCTGATATTTCTCTCGACTTCAATTCGTCCAAGATGCTTTCGGTTCTAGGCTTGGCAGGCAGGAGTCCGAGAAAAGAGTACAGCAGGAGAGACTGCTCTCTTTCGCTACCGACCGTAGCGTCGTTTTCATCCCCCGCAAGCTTTACCTGGTCTCTTCTCAGTGTTCTTGCGGGAATGTCTGAGGTTGACCACTCGACCTCAATTCTAGACGCTTCGGCTTTGCCGTCGAACAGATGAGGCGCCCCGTGGTTTTTCTTGCCGCCTTTGAAAGTGCGTAGATACTTGGCCTTTACCTGGCAGCTTTCGCAACAATATTTTGAATCGGCGCGGCGGTTGTACTCCCTCGGCGTGAAAAGCCTCCCGCATTCTGGGTTTTGGCAGAACCGATATGCGTTGTTGAGCATCACGCCTTTCGCAAGACAAATGAAGAGATACTGCATGAGGGTGCAGACTCCATCGCGATCGCCGTCCTCGACGATGTCGATAGGATCGACCGATCCGCCCAACATCGCGTTGCAATACCTTACGCTTTCACGAACGAGTTCTTTGTCGTGCAGCCATTCCTGTTCGGTGTAGCCATCTTGCAAGGTGCCCGTCATCGCCCTTATTGCAACCTGCGCGTCGCAAACGGCCTCTGCGACCTCATCGAGAGAGGCAACATGACATGGAACTATGTCTGTCGCCTGCCCTCTCTTGCCACATTTTTTCCTCCAGTTCTCGTGCACTATCTTGCCCAGGGTCCGGTTCTCGATACCGAATCCATTCTTGGTAATCATATCGGCGTCGCCTGTGCCCTTGTAGAGGAATGTGGTTTGCCTTATACCGTCGGGGTGGAACACGGGGTGTTCTCCGGGGCCATAAAAAGAATCATTCATCGCAACATTGGGATAGGTGCCGTAATCGAATGTTTTGTTTGGTTGTGCTCGAAGCCCGGTAATCGGTCCCCATCGCCGCTGAAACTCTAGAAGCTGGAACACATTTCGGTAGTCGAGCTCGAGAAACTCTTTGCCATAGAGGCCTTTTGGAGGAGTGATTAGCTCTCTGGCATCCGCATCGGCCGAATCTACGTAGAAGAAGAAGGCGCCTTGATGTTCTCCAACCTTGATGACAGGTCGCCAAACATGCCAAGAGCGTTCGTCAATTGACTGCGAGAAGTAAATTTTGGGCTTCAAATACTCACCTCATCTAAATTTGCTAATTATTACATCTACATAGCAAACTAACAGGCAGCTAACTTGAAGTCAACCGCACCGCAAAAAGAGTGCGACCATTTTAAGGAGGCTGCCTATGAGCAAAGTCAAATCGGATAAGAAGGGCTGCAAGGATGTGTTCAATGCGTTCCTTGTCTCGCGCGCATGCTATGCGGGGGCCTTCGAGTTTCCCATCATCCAGCCCACGAGTTGGGTTCCCAACAGGCTTATTCCCTTCTCGAGGGCAATAAGCTGCAAGGATTATGACCAATGGGTGCATTTCTATGAGTTTGACTACCTGTTCGAGCGCATTTGGCGCAAACCGAGGCGCTATCTCGGCATTCTCAAACGCTTCAACGGTGTCATTCTGCCCGATTTCTCCGTCTACCGCGACATGCCCCTCGTCATGCAACTATGGAACATCTATCGCAGCAGGGCAGTTGGATCCTGGCTGCAAATCAACGAAGTCAAAGTCATCGTCAACGTTCGGTGGGGCGACGAGCGGACTTGGCATGTCTGTTGCGACGGAATTTCACCTGGTTGCACTATTGCGGTTGGAAGCCACGGAACATTGAGGGGTTTCGAGGACAGACGCTGTTTTGTTGACGGACTCGATGAGGTGACACAGAAGCTCAGGCCATCTTCAATTGTCGTTTACGGATCTGCGCCTGATGAAGTGTTTGGCAAGTATCGCGAAGCTGGCATCGAAATTGTTCAGTTCGATTGCGAGGCCACCTCCGCACACAGGGAGGTGAAGTAATGGGCACAGGCAATCATGGTGGGTTTGGAAACACCTTAGGCAGTCAGTTGCGTTACAGGTTGGGGCGCAAAGTGGAGGAGACCGAGAGAACGCTTGATGCGATGCTCAACAAGGTGCACCACGCTAAAATCGTTTCCGACAAGTACCATATACACTTGAAGGGCTCTGGAAAGAAAATCGACATCGTCTTCGACCCGAATCTGCCACTAGGCGTAGCCGGTAAGACCTCTTCGAAGAATCCATTCAGAATCGTGGTTGGCCCGTCGGCTTTTGCCAGTGAGGAGGAACTAGCAAATACAATTGCGCACGAGCTCAATCATGCGCGAAGCTTTATCAAAGGCGGCGCGGCTCCCGAGGAGACGGCATACTCGGCGGGGAATTCGTTGGCTAGCTACATAAGGGGTGAGAGATAGATGTGGAACGAAGAGGACAAGATGATGGAGCTTGTCGAGGATATGGAAAAGGCCTGCATCCTCAGTCCGACAACGTGTCCGGTTTGCGGTGAAGCCCACACCCACTACTTTATGCACAGAGGGGAAGACCAACGCGGCAGGGGAACCGCTTGGATCTGGTGCGATGCCTGCGAAAGCTACACGCATTTCGCGTATTTCGTGCCCGACTGGTGGGAGAACCCCGATTTCGTCGATATCGAGCAGCTCGACTCTTCTGTCGAGTACCCCCATTCAATCGAGGGAGAGATTGACGATTGGATAAAGCGCCTGCTGCGGAAATAGCGCAGTTGCAAAACGGCGGTGCGTCGATGGGCGGCGCACCGCCGTCGGGCGGTAAAGGAGGGGCGTGATGTCGCCCCTTCGATAGCCCTATCTGGCAAACGCTAGATAGGGCTATTTTTTGCAGTCCGGCGATATAGGGGCACGCAAGACGTCGCCGTCACCACCTTGCCGCCCTTCGGCCACCGTGTCCGCGCCACGTGGCACGTGCACACCCTGCGCACGGCGTGCGGCGCAGGGCACGACGCCGACTCGTGCATGACCTGCGCACAGCCTGTGCGCGACCTGTGTGCGGGCGTTTTCAACGTCTAAGCCCATTGGTATGAGAAGGCCTCATCCCGCCGTGCGGGGATGCTGATTTGCATCATCTCATCACTTGTCGGGGGTCGTCCGCGCCGACGCGCCCCTAGATTTTCCTCCAGACGATTTCCGATGTGCGGCCAGCCTGCGGACGCAGGCGAGCTTTCAAGGCTCTCGCAAATCGTTCACGCCGGCCGCACGGCACGCGCTTCGCTGCGCCACACGGTTGCGCGGCGACGCGCCCCGCAAACCACGCGGCACGCAGCCACGCGAGCACGCGCCCCACGCGGCACGGCAAGAGAGAGAAGCAATAGCGAGAAGGAGGAAGAGATGGCGCAAGCAACATACGTTCCGGGTGAGTACAAGCGCGGATCGCGCCTGCCCAAGAAGACGGAGCTGGGCTACGAGCCCATCCCCTGCGCCGAGACCCCCGAGGTGCCCTGGACGTGGGAGGAAGACGGCATGACCGTCATCCGCGGCACGGCCCGCTCGGCTCCCGGCTGCCACAACGTCTGCGGCATCCTGTCGTACGTGAAAGACGGCAAGCTCGTGAAGGTCGAAGGCGACCCCATGGACCCCTACAACCAGGGCCGCCTGTGCAGCCGCTGCCTGTGCATCCCCGACTACGTCTACCACAAGGACCGCCTGCTGCACCCCATGAAGCGCGACCGCTCCGACCGCGGCAAGGACAAGTTCGTCGAGTGCTCCTGGGACGAGGCCTACGACATCATCGTGCGCGAGTTCAAGCGCATCTCCGACACCTACGGCAGCGACACCATCGCCTGCTGCCAGGGCACCGGCCGCGACATCCACCAGATCACGCGCATCAACGCCTGCATGGGCTCGCCCAACGAGGGCGTCCCCTACTTCGCGGGCAACTCCTGCTATCTGCCGCGCATCGCCTCGATGGCGTGCATGATCGGCGACGCCTGCGTCATGGACTGCTCGCAGTTCTTCCCCAAGCGCTACGACGACCCGCGCTACGAGGTCCCCGAGTACTGCATCGTCTGGGGCCACCAGCCCTTCTACTCCAACGCCGACGGCTTCTACGGCCACTGGATCTTGGATTTGATGAAGCGGGGGATGAAGGTCGCGGTCGTCGACCCCAACCTCACGTGGATCGCCTCGCGTGCGGGCGAGGACTGGCTGCGCGTGCGCCCCGGCGGCGACGGCGCGCTGGCGATGGCCATGCTCAAGGTCATCTGCGACGAGGGCCTCTACGACCAGGATTTCTGCGATAAGTGGGTCTACGGCCTCGAGGCGGTGTGCGAGCGCGTGAAGGAATACGACCTCGACGACCTGGCCGAGAAGTGCTGGGTGGCCAAGGAAGACATCGTCCGCGTCGCGCGCACCTACGCCAAGGCAAAGCCTGCGGCCATCCAGTGGGGTGTGGCGCTCGACCAGCAGACCGGCGGCCAGCAGGCGGCGCACGCGCTGGTGGCCATGTGGACCATCACCGGCAACCTCGACGTGCCCGGCGGCAATGTCATCGGCCGCGCGTGCTGGGGCATCGAGCAGCCCAACTGGACGGGCACCTGGGGCTACGACGAGCTTCTGACCGAAGAGGAGCACGCCAAGCGCATCGGCATCGAGCGCTACCCGATGTTTGCCGTGGGCTTCAAGAACCTCTCGTCGAACGCCACCATCGAGAAGTGGCAAAACGGCGAGCATCCCATACGCGGCGCCTACTTCGCGACCAACAACTTCCTGGCGACCATGGGCGCCCAGGCCGAAAAGCAGCTCGAGTGGTACAAGACCCTGGAGTTCGTGGTGGTCGAAGACCTCTTCATGACGCCGACCATGATGGCGCTGGCCGACGTGGTCTTGCCCGCCTCCACCTATGCCGAGCGCAACGGCTTCGGCGGCTTGAACCCCTACCGCATCAGCTCCATCACCCAGTCCATCGAGCCGGTGGGCGACACCAAGCCCGACAACACCATCTTCTTGGAGCTGGGCAAGCGCCTGGTCGAGGCCATACGCCCGCAAAACGCCGACATCGCCTGGCCGTGGGATAGCGTCGAGGAGATGTGGGACTACGCGCTCGAAGACGGCGGCTTCACCTGGGAGGAGCTCAAGGAGAGCGTCTGGAAGTACCCCGAGTTCCAGTACCGCAAATACGAGACCGGCGGCCTGCGCAGCGACGGCGCCCCGGGTTTTCAGACCGAGACCGGCCGCGCGGAGATCTACTCGATGGTCTTTCACCATACGTCTTGGTCGGGCCTCGACCCGCTGCCCAGCTACGTCGAGCCGGTCGAAAGCCCGTACTCCGCGCCCGAGGACGTGGCCGAGTACCCCTACATCGTGACCTCCGGCCAGCGCGTGGCGCACTTCTTCCACTCCGAGCAGCGCCAGGTGGCCAAGCTGCGCACCCTGCACCCCGACCCGCTGTGCAAGCTGCACCCGGACACCGCGGCCAAGCACGGCATCGCGGAAGGCGACTGGATGTGGCTGGAAAACAAGCACGGCAAGTGCAAGTACAAGGCCTCCTTCGACCCCAGCTACGACCCGCGTGTCATGCAGTGCGACCACGGCTGGTGGTTCCCCGAGCGCAAAGACCAGGCCGAGGAGAACACGCAAGACGAGAAGAAAGGCCTGTTCGGCACCTTCGAGTCCAACATCAACAACCTCGTTCCCTTCGACGCGGGCGTCTCCGGGTTCGGGTCCAACTACAAAGCCATGATGTGCAAGATCTACAAGGCCTAAAGGCGCTTTCAGCGAAAGAGAGGAGAGGCGAAATGGCTATCAAGGGAATACTCGCCGACGTGAACTACTGCACCGGCTGCGAGGCATGCGTCGTGGCCTGCCAGCAGGAGAAGGGCTACACGGAAAAGCAGTTCGGCATCACCATCAGCAAACTCGGCCCGTTCCAGATCACGGAGGGCAAGAAAGACTGGCAGCTCGACTTCATCCCCCAGTTCACCCGCTGGTGCGACCTGTGCGAGGAGCGCATGGCGAAGGGCAAGCTCCCCTCGTGCGTGCAGCACTGCCAGGCGCAATGCCTCGAGGTGGGCGAGGTGGCCGAGCTGGCGGCCAAGATTGAAGGCCCCAGCCAGATTCTGACCCCCATACAGGTGGCCTAGCTCGAAGCCCCGTGGCTTCGGTGGAATAGCAGGCGCAAGGTTTGAGAAAGGAGGGCGAGGAGATGGTAGACGAGAATTTCGGGTATGACGTGGCAGAGAAACTCATGCACGTCGATGTCCATGCCGGCCACGAGTTCTCCCGCGAGGTCCCCGGGTGGGCCCGCGAGAACGGGCGTGTCGACTGGAAGGTTCGTTGCGGCGAGAACATGAAGAAGATGGCTCGCGGCGAAGTCACCCCCATTTACCAGTCCTAGCACGTTTTTCCGGCATCAAGCAGCGGCGCGGGCGGCGCCAATCCCTCATACGCGTCCCCCGCGCTGCGCCTTGCTGCGAGAAAAGCGGCAGGCACGCAGATCCACACGCGCACATGCACGTGCACACGAACGCACATGCACGTGCACACGAACGCACACGAACGTACGTATGAACGTACACACGAACACAAGGAGGTTTTCGCAATGGCTGAGACCCGCGTTATCGACATCAACATGCACATGCTGCCCACCAACCTCTTCACCGACGAGGAGGTGCTGAACGGCTTTCTGTACTCCGCGCCCTTCACCTTCGGGATGAAGGCGTATCTGGGCGAGACGCCCGACGGCAAGAAGCGCCAGATGATCCTCGAGTATCCCGAGGGCAAGCAGATCTTGAACTACGTCGAGGGCGACTATACCCTCGAGGCCAAGCTCAACGCCATGGACGAGGCCGGCGTCGACGTGGCGCTGCTGCGCATGCCGGTGTGGCAGGAGTGGCTGCAGCTCGACACCTGCAAGGTCGTGAACGACCAGGCGGCCGAGATGATGCGCCAGTCCGAGGGGCGCCTGAAGTTCAACGCCGTGCTGCCGCCCTGGGGCCGCAAGGAAGACATCGCCGAGCTTGAGCGCTGCATCGACATGGGCGCCGTGGGCGTGCAGTTCGCCTGCTGCTATGGCGACAAGTTCCTCGACGACGAGATCTTCAAGCCCTACCTGAAGATCCTGAACGACAAGAAGATCCCCGCCGTCATCCACCACACGCCCGGCCAAAACGCCTACGGCAACTTCGACGAGTACACCGTCTTGCGCCGCGAGCTGGGCCGCATCCACGCCCAGGCTGCCGCCGTCGGCCGCGAGATCTACTCCGGCATGTTCGACGAGTTCCCCAACCTGAAGTTCATCCACACGATGTTCGGCGGCAACTGGTTTGGGCTGTCCAACATCCTGGCGCCGCACAAGACCAAGAAAAACGAGGCGATGAACCGCCTGGCCACCAACGTCGACGCCGAGGCCTACGAGCGCTACCTGCAAAACAACATCTACTTCGACATGACGCACCCCATGAGCTGGGGCAAGGCGCAGCTCGAGTGCGCGGTGAAGGTGTGCGGCGCAGACCATCTGCTGCTGGGCTCTTCCTTCCCGGTGTTCTACGAGTGGATGCAGCGCTCCGTCGCGAGCATCGACGAGCTCGAGATCTCCGACGCGGACAAGGCCCTGATCAAGGGCGGCAACGCGGCGAAGATCTTCAACGTGTAAAGCACACGTCTTATTGGTTGCGCGTCCGCCCGTCGCGGTTTTGCGTCGGGCGGCGCCACGGGGTCGCAGCCTGCGAGGAGGGAGGCGGCTCCACGTAGATTACGTGAGGTGTTCTCATGGCAAATCCAAATGCCGGGGCAGCCGGGAAACCGGACGTCAAGACCCCGTCGTACGCCTGGGCCTGTCTGGCCGTGTCGCTGCTCGCCGCGGTGAGCATCGTCTTTTCCTGGATGTGGCTGCCAGGTCTGACCTTCCCGGTCTTCAAGAGCTGGCTGTCGGCAAACAACCCGATGTTTACCGACCCGTCCAACTTCTCTTTGCTCTCCAACGTCATGGGCCTGGTGCCGGTCGGCGCCTTGATCATGGCGCTTCCCACCACCATCCTGGTGCGCAAGTTCGGCGCCAAGATGACGACCATCATCGGCCTGACCATCTCGTTTGCGGGCACGCTGCTCTCGGCGCTCACCGTGGGCAACAGCTTCACCGCGTTTCTGGTCGGCCGCTTCATCTTGGGCGTGGGCCTGGCCACCACCATCGTGGCAGGGCCTACCTGCATCTCGATCTGGTTTCCCGATGCGACGCGCGGGCGCGCTATGGCCATCTGGTCGATCTGGGCGCCGGTGGGCATCTTCTGCTCCAACTTCGTCAACGACGGCCTCTACAACGCCGTGGGCCAAAACGTCGGCACGCTCCAGCTGGTGTGGGGCGGCCTGATCGTGGTGTGCTGCGTGATCTTCGCCATAGTGTTTCGCGGGCCGCGTGAAGACGAGCGCAGCCAGGTGTCTCCGGAGCGCAAGCCGCTCAAGGCCGTGCTCAAGTTCTTCAAGAGCCGCCAGCTGTGGTGCCTGATCATCATGTTCGCGATCTTCAACTACATGAACTACGCGTTCTCGCAGTACCTGAAAACCTGGCTGCAAACCCCGCTGGCCCTGGGCGGCTTCGGCTGGGACGCCACCACCGCCGGCGTGATCGGCGGCCTGATCTGCGCATGCGGCGTGCTCGCCCCCATCGGCGGCATCATCTTGGACAAGACGCCCAAGAACAAGAAGTACCTCTGCGTCGTCTGCGGCATCATCGGCCTGACGGTTTGCTCCGCGCTGTCCTTCAGGGCCGAGTTCTTCATCCCCTACGTGATCTTCTTCTGCATCGGCAACATGATGCTGAACGCGTGCTGCCGGCCGCTGGTCCCCACCTTCGTCTTCAAGGGCGGGCAGACGGCGGTGGCCTTCGGCCTGTCGCTGCTGACTTTGGGGCAGTACGCCGGCCAGATCGCCACGAGCTATGTGCTCGCGCCCTTCAACGAGGGGCTGACCGCAGCCTCCAACGTCGCCATCCAGGCCAAGCAGGCGGTGCTCGCCGCGGGCGGATCGGCGGCCGATTTCGGCGCCGCCATCGGGCAAGCGGTCCAAGAGGCGCTTGCCACGGGCGGCATCATGGTCGATCCCTGGCTGGCGTTTTGGGCGCTCGTGCCCGTGGGCATCGTCGGCTGCATCCTGAGCTTCGGCGTGAAGCCCGGCAAGAAGGCGGGCAACAAGCCTGCGGAGCGCAAGCCCGAAGAGGGCAAGGGCGCGCCTGAGGTTTCCGCTGCGAACGCGGAGAAGTAGCCGCGCGAAAAAAGCGAACACGCGAACTCGAGGGACTTTTCGGGGCTGTCATCGCATGCGGTGGCAGCCCCGCGTTGTGCGCCCGCAGGCGTTTTCACCTCATGCTTTTCTTCGCGCCATTTGCTAGGATGATGCCCGTCTACACGGGCGGTGCGCGACACGAAGCGCCGCGCTGCACGTGCAAAAAAGAAGCCGCAACTACGCTGACCCTGTAGGAGGGGAGGGCGTCAGAGAGGGAGGGTTGCCATGGCACAGTCTGCTGCCGACACGCCGGCCGCACGCGCCAAGATGCCCGGGCTCGAGGCCGTCGAGCTCGTGGGAATACTGGGCTTCTCGTTGTTTTTCGCCTGGATGTTCTCGTGCTTCTACTGGCTGTTCGCCGCCGTGCTCCGCGACATGGACTTCGGCTGGCGCAACCTCACGCAGTCCTTCGTCTTCGTGGGCGTCGTCGCGGGATACATCCTGATGCATTTCCTGGGCCGCCGCGCCACCTTCAACCCCTTCAAGCTGCCCCTGGTCGTCGGCTGCGGCGTCTGCGCGCTGCTGCTGCCCGGCGCCTGCGCGCTGGTCGTGTGCTTCGGCGAGCCGCCCATGCAGTCGCTGTGGGCGGTGAACTTCCTCACCGGCGTCGATGGCGGCATCCTCACGGTGCTGTGGCTCGACGTGATGAGCCGCTCGACGGAAGGCGGCGAGTACCGTTTCGCGAGCTTCTCGCTGTTCGCCGGCGCCGTGCTCATGACCTTCATCATGCTCATGCCCCTTGTCGCCCAGGCGGCGATGGCGGCCCTCTACGGCGTGGGCAGCGTCGTGCTCCTCAAGTTCTGCTCGGTGAAAGCGCCGCTCAACGACCGTGCGCCCTTCGTCGAGACGAGCAAGCAGAACTGGGAGTTCTCCAAGGAGATAGGGCCGGTGTTCGCGGTGTTCGGCGTCGTCTTCGGCATGTGCTTCGTCTACCTGTTCAACAGCGGCGGCTGGGTGCTCGTCGCCGGGCTGCTGTTCGTGCTGCCGGGGTCGGCGGCCATCGCCATCGCCGCCTCCGCAGGCCGCGAGGCGGGCATCACCATCATTCAGCGCATCATCTTGTGCGTGACCGTGCTCTCGTGCGTGGCAACGCCGTTCGTCCCGGCCGACGTGCAGGTCTTCACCATCGGCATCGCCATCGCCGCGTGGGCGGCGCTTCTGTCGGTGAACTACGCGCTGGTCGTGCGCAAGAGCAAGAAATCCTGGGAGGCGCCGGTGTTTCGGACGGTGCCGTGCAGGCTCGTGCTGGTCGCCGTGGGATTTGCGTGCGGGTGGGCCATCGCGACCTTCGTGGGCTTTGCCTTCGGGGCGCACGCCGAGGCCTTCGGCACGGTGCGCCTGGTCATGGCCGTCGTGCTCGTCGTGGTCTTCATGGTGTTCATGCCCGATGCCCACCACCACGACCGCGACGCGATGGACGAGCTCGAGCAGGGCACGGCTCCGCGGCCGGCGACGCAGGACTACACGCACGACCAGGTGTTTGCCGCCAAGTGCATGGCGGTGGCCGAGCTCTACAAGCTCACGCCGCGCGAGGCCGACATCTTGGGGTACCTGGCGCGCGGGCGCAACGCCGCCTATCTGCAGGAGAAGCTGTGCATCTCGCCGCATACGGTGAAAAGCCACATCTACAGCATCTACCGCAAGCTCGACATCCACTCCCAGCAAAAGCTCATGGACTTCATCGAGGACTACCCCCTCTCCGAGCGCGAGGTCGCGCGCTTCGCCGGACCGAAGGCGCCTGCGTCCTGAAGGGGCGGGGTGCACGTATGCGTTTCGGCGCGGCGTAGGCCCGGCATCATTATTTTCACCTAAAAATAAAAGAAAACCCCAGCTCACACGTCTCATACCAACGTGCTGATTTGCACGTCGGCATACCCGTTTCGCTAGGGGCCGGGCGCATCTGCACGCCATGATGTTCCTGCCGAAAATGCCGGCGTCGACCGCGTGGGGAAGATACCCGCGCGGCAACTTGCCTTGAGGAAGCAGGAGCGCCTTGGGCCTTTTCGGTGGGGCATGCGAAACGAGAGAGCCGCCTGCCCAGACAAGAGAGGGGGTTTACCTATGGCCGAGATAAAAGAGCCTGTGGAAACCAGCATCGACGGAGTGGACCGAAACGACATCGGCAATTCGAAGGAGGAAAACCAGTTCAATTTCGGAGCCGGCGAGGCGCACGAGATCGACCCGCGCTGGAAGCACCCGGGGGAGTGGCAGTACGAGGAAGACGGCATGATCGTCACGCGCACGTCCGTGTGGTCGGCGCCGGGCTGCCACGAGGGCTGCGGCGTGTTGGTCTACTCTGACAAGGAGACCGGCAAGTTCATCAAGTGCGAAGGCGACCCGGACGACCCGTACAACCGCGGCGCCCTGTGCCCGCGCTGCCTGGCGTTCAAGCAGGTCGAGTTCCACCCCGACCGCATCCTTCACCCCATGAAGCGCGTCGGCAAGCGCGGCGAGAACAAGTGGGAGCGCATCAGCTGGGACGAGGCGCTCGAGACCTGCTACAAGGAGTTCCGCCGCATCGCGATGACCTACGGCGGCGACTCGATCCACGCGCTGCGCGGCACCGCCCGCGACAACCAGTGGCAGGTCGGGCGCATGGTCAACACCATGGGCAGCCCCAACGAGTACGGTTTTCTGTCCGGCACGGCGTGCTACCTGCCGCGCCTGTCGCTGATGATCATGACCTACGGCGGCATGCTCATCGCCGACTTTGCCCAGTTCTCGGCGCTGCGCTACGACGACCCCGAGTGGACCTGCCCGGAGTGCACCATCGTCTGGGGCTGCAACCCCACGATCTCGAACCCGGACTTCTTCATGGGGCATTGGGTGACCGACGCCATGAAGCTCGGCTGCAAGCTCATCTCCGTCGAGCCGCGCGTCACCTGGCTGGCCGCGCACGCCGACATCCACCTGCAGCTGCGTCCCGGCACCGACACGGCGCTCGCGCTGGCCATGATCAAGGTGATCGTCGAGGAGGACCTCTACGACCACGACTTCATCGAGCGCTGGACCTACGGATTCGACGAGCTGGCCGAGCGTGCCTGCGCGCTTGACATGGACGAGGTCGAGAAGATGACCTGGGTGCCCAAGGACAAGATCGCCGCAGCCGCGCGCCTGTTCGCCAAATCGCATCCCGCCAACGTCGTGTGGGGCCTGGCCGTGGACATGCAGTCGCAGGGCACGCCCTGCGCCCAGGCCATCGCCGCGCTGTGGACCATCACCGGCAACCTCGACGTGCCCGGCGGCATGTGCTACACGGCGTCGCCCATGGGCGTCGACCAGCCTTCCGCAGGCGCCTGGGGCATCTACGACCTCATCACGGAGGAGACGCAGAAAAAGCGCGTCGGCTGGAAAGAGTTCCCGATGTATCGCTACGGCCTGACCCAGGCCATGCCCGACATGTGCCTCGAGTACATGGAGCAGGGGCTGGTGAAGGGCGTCTGGATCCAGACCTCCAACGGCATCGCCTGCATGAGCTGCGAGGTGAACCGCTGGTACGAGGCCATGAAGAAGCCCGAGTTCATCGCGGCCTGCGACATCTTCATGACGCCCACCATCCAGGCGTGCGCCGACATCGTCATGCCCGTGCAGACCTGGGCCGAGAAGCACTCCGTGCGCGCCCACTACTACTTCCTGTCGGCCATCACCGGCGGATGCGCGAGCGAGGGCGAGGCGAAGTCCGACTGCGAGATCAACCGCGAGCTTGCGCAGTACTTCGACAACGACGACGAGTTCAAGGAGGCCATCGGCCGCCCGCTCGACCAGAACTGCTGGCCGTGGGAGACCGAAGACGAGGTCTACGACGAGATCGTGAAGCCCTCCGGCATGACCTTCCACGAGCTGATGGAGCACGGCCCTGCCTACCAGCACTACGTCTACAAGAAGTACGAGAAGGGCCTCATGCGCCCCGACGGCCAGCCCGGCTTCAACACGCCCACGGGCCGCATCGAGTTCTACTCCACGCTGTTCCAGAAGTTCGGCTACGACCCGCTGCCCTACATCGAAGAGCCCGGCATCGGGCCTGTGAGCACGCCGGACCTCTACGAGGACTACCCGCTGATCATGATCACCGGCGCGCGTACCACCTCGTTCTTCCACTCCGAGCATCGCCAGATCCCCTATCTGCGCCAGCTCACCCCCGACCCGTGGGTGCAGATTCACCCGCGCGACGCCGCCAAGCACAACATCTGCGAGGGCGACTGGGTCTGGATGGAGAACCACCGCGGCCGCGCCCGCCAGCGTGCCCGCGTCACCTACGAGGTCCACGAGGGCACCATCGCCGCGCAGCACGGCTGGTGGTTCCCCGAGCAAGACGGCGCGGAACCGAACCTCTACGGCTTCCGCCAGTCCAACATCAACCAGCTGCTGGCCAACAAGCCCGGCAAGACCGGCTTCGGCGCCGACCTCAAGTGCACGCTGTGCAAGATCTACCGCTGCAAGGAGGAGGAACTGTAATGTCACGCAACGGAATTCTCGTCGATTACCAGTACTGCACCGGCTGCTACTCCTGCGAGGTGGCATGCCAGTCCGAGCACACGCTGCCCTTGGGCCAGTGGGGCGTGAAGGTCATGCAGAACGGCCCGTGGCCCATCAAAGACGAGCAGGGTGAAGAGACCGACCGCTACGTCTACGACTTCATCCCGGCGTTCACGGCGCTGTGCGATTTGTGCCCCGAGCGCCTCGAGAAGGGCAAGCAGCCCACCTGCGTGTTCCACTGCCAGGCCAAGTGCATGAAGTTCGGCCCGGTAGAAGAGCTGGCGCGCGACCTGGAGGACAAGCCCCAGCAGTACCTGTGGGTGCCGCCCTGCGCCTAGAGGGGCGTTCGTAATTTTCGGTTGAGAGGAGGGCGTCGTGAACGAGGTTGACCTGAAACGAAGCATCGAGCGAGCGCCGGCGCGCAAGCGCGTCGAGCTGGAGGAGCTGTTCATGTTCGTGACCTTGGCGGACAAGTTCCGCCCCGGCATGGAGACCTACGCGCACGATGCGGCAAACTACCGCGAGTTTTTCGACGCTCTCTTCGCCGACGACGCGATGGCGCGTACCGACGTGTGGGCCGCCTGGGCGCGCATGGCCCACAAGAACTGGCTCGAGCGTTTCGAGCCCAAGCTGCACATCCCCAACATGCGCCTCAAGACGCAAGGGATCCCCGTCGAGTTCGGCAGCGGCATCTTCGTCGCCCCGCTCGAGAGCAAGGACACGGTCGCGGACTTCTACGTTTTCGAAAGCGGCGGCTTCAACACGCGCGCGGCCGAGTTCGTCACCTCGATAGGGGGGACCTTCAAGTGCGCCGGCCACGAGTTCGTGGGCATCTACGGCGTCTACAAGAGCTTCAACGCCGTCGTCTTCGAGGAATGGGAGGTGGAACGCGACCCTGTGCCGTTCGAGTAGGCAAGGCCTCAAACATAAAAAGTTCTCTATCGAATCTCAATGCCTGGGCGCGCCGATGCCCGAAGTGGGAAAAACCTGCAACGTCGGCCGCCTGAACCCCAAAGGAGGATGGTTCGCATGAAAGATCAGAGGAACACAGACATCGCGCTTGCGAAAAAAGCGCCCGCCCGCGCCTGGGCGGTTCTGGCGGTGACGTATCTCGCGAGCGTGTGCGCACCGTTGTGCCAGTTCAAGATACCGCCGCTCGCCTCGTGGCTGTTTCCGGCGTTTCACGGCAGCCTCGACGCGGTGAGTTTCGGCACCCTGATGAGCGCCATCGGCATCATCGGGGTCGTCTTGGCGTTTCCGGCAGCCTTCATCGCCCGCAAGATCGGCCTGAAAAACGTGATACTCCTGTCCGTGGCCTGCTTGGGCGCGGGCAGCCTGCTCGGCGGCTTTTCCGGAAGCGTCGAGATGCTCATGGCGAGCCGCTTTGTCGAAGGCGTCGGCATCGGCCTCATAGGCGTCGCCGCGCCGTCGTGCGTGACGATCTGGTTTCCTCGCAAGATGCGCGGCATCGCCCTCGGGATCTGGACGACCTGGGTCCCCGTGGGCAGCGTGCTGTCCTTCAACATCGTGCCGGCGCTTGCCATCGCGGGGGGCTGGCAGCTGCCGTTTTTCGCCATCGCCGGCGTATGCGTCGTGGCGTTCGTCCTCTTCGCGCTCGTCTTCACCATGCCGCAGGGTGAAAGCGGCGACATGGGCGTCGAGGGCACGTTCAAGGACAGCTTCAAGTACCTGAAGAATCGCCGCATCTGGATTCTGGGCGCGGTGTTCTTCCTCTTCAGCTTTGCCACGATCGGCATCATGAACACCTACTACAACACCTTCCTCGAGTCCCAGCTCGGCATCGACGCGCAGCAGGCCTCGTTTTTGTCGTCGCTCATCATGGCCATCTCCATCGTGGCGGCGCCTGTGACGGGGCGCATCTCGGACAAGGTGTCCATCGGCCACAAGTACATCGTGGGCGTGGTGACCATGGTCCTTTTGCTGCCCACGGCGTTTTTCATGTTCAACTCCGGCGGCGGCGCCCTGAGCATCATGTGGGCCGTCATTGTCTTGCAGGGCATCGGCGGCGGCATGTGCGGCGGCTCGCTGCGCCCCATGGCTCCCATCGTCATGCCGCAGACCGCGATGGGCGCGACCATGGGCATGGCCGTCATGCAGTTTTGCCAGAACATGGGCTCTGCCATCGGTTCGCCGCTGTTCGGCGCGGTGATGGGGGCCGCGGGTTGGGAGGTCGCAAGCCTCGTCTTGCAGCTGCCCTGCTATGCGCTGTGCCTGGTGCTCGTCTTCTTCATCATGCCGCGCGGCAAGAACGTGACCCTCGAGGACGTGCAGGAGGGATGCGGGAAGTAGCGCGCCTTTTGGCACGGTGGCGGCCGACGCGGCGGGCCGGGCGCCTTTTGGCACGGTGGCGGCCGACGCGGCGGGCTGGGCGCGTTTTGCCCTGGGGCGACAAAGGCGTGCGGGGTGGTGAAGGGGCGCGCCGCACGCTGTCCCGCGCGCCATCCCCCGCCCTCGACCAGCGGCGTCCTCGAATTGCCCGAATCCGTACTTTAGAGTACGGTACTATATGGTACGGTACTCCGGAGTACGGATTTCAGGCAAGCGACCGCAGGGAGGGCGCATGTTCGTCGGACGTGAAGAAGAGCTCGCCGCGCTCGAGCGCATGTACGAGAAGGACGATTTCCAGATGGCCGTCATCTACGGCCGCCGCCGCGTGGGCAAGACCTCCCTCATCGACGAGTTCGTGAAAAACAAGCCGGCTCTGTACTTCACGGCGCAGCAAAAGACCTCCCACCAAAACCTCGAGCTGTTCAGCGCGGCGGCCTACGCCGCCTTTTCCCTGCCCGGCTCGCTGCCCGCGTTCGCCTCTTGGAGCGCGGCCCTGGATTTCGTGGCCGAGCAGGTCCAGGCCCGGGAGGCGGACGCCCCGCTCGTGTTCGTGTTCGACGAGTTTCCCTATGCGGCCGAAGCCGACCCGTCCCTGCCGTCCGCCTTGCAGATGGCCATCGACCATGCGCTCAAGAAGACGCGCCTGCGCCTGATCTTGTGCGGGAGCAACGAGGGCTTCATGGAGGGCGAGGTCCTCGGGAGCAAGAGCCCGCTCTATGGCCGCAGGACCATGCAGATGCGCCTGCTGCCGTTCGACTACTTGGACGCGGCGCGCATGTTGCCGGGCGCGGACCCCGAGACGCTGGTGGCCTACTACGCGACCTTCGGCGGGACCCCGTACTATCTCTCGCAGATCGATGTGCGAAAAAGCTACGAGCACAACGTCGCCGCGCTTCTGTTCGACCGGCTCGGCATGCTCTGCGAGGAGCCGCTCATGCTCTTGCGTCAGGAGCTCAACGAGCCGGCGAGCTACAACTCCGTGCTTGACGCGATAGGCTCGGGCGCCACGACGCCCACGCGGATCGCCGAGAGAGCCGGCGTCAACCAAAACTCTGTCGGCAAGTACCTGAGGACCATGGCCGACCTCGGGATTGTGGAAAAGGTCGCTCCCCTCGGCGGGGGCACGGCCTCGAAGTCCTCGCTGTGGCGTTTCAAGGACCCGTTCTTCTCGTATTGGTACCGCTTCGTCAGCCCCTACATCGGGACGATCGAGGAAGGCGGCGGCCAGGCGGTCGTGCCGTATGCGACATCTGGGCAGGTGTTCGAGACGTATGTGGGCGGGCAGTTCGAGGCGATCTGCCTGCAGTGGGTGCGCAGGGAGAGCAAGGCGGACAGGTTGCCGTTTCCCGTGTTGGAGTTTGGGCGGTGGTGGGGCACCGACCCCAGGCGGCGCGAGAGCTGCGACATCGACGTCGTGGCTGCCAACGGCATCGAGCGCGCGGTTTTTCTGGGGGAGTGCAAGTGGCGCAACTCGTTTGACGAAAGCGAGGCGCTGCAGACGCTCGAGGAGCGCTCGGATTTGCTGAGCGGTTTCACCACGAGGCATTTTGCGCTCTTCGCCAAGAAGGCGGTCAGCCGCGGCAGCGCCGCCAAGGCCAAGAAGCGCGGCGATGTGAGGCTCGTGAACACCGCCGACCTGTACGCGGACCTTTAGCGCGTAAGGACGTTCGAGAAAGGAGTTCAACATGGCTATTTTGGGTTGTCACTGTGGGGCTCGATTGTCCAACATGTGTGACGGCGACGAGCTGGCCTACTACTTCGTGTCTGACGACATACTTCGGGAACATTGGGAGGACATGGGGTTCTTTGCGATTCAATCCGACAGATTGATGATCGAGATGTGGAAGTGCGACGTTTGCGACAGGATGATGGTTTGGAAAAGCGTCTTCACATGTGAAAAAATTCATGAAGCAGGTTGAAGCTGAGGCGGTTCCCGAAGAAGAACTTGCAAAGCCGTATCTCGAAGGATTGTGCTACAACAACCTTCTCTTTAACGACGTCGACGAATACTTCACACATAGAGACGGGCCGGATTATGTCTTCTACGAACGAATGGAGGGCGAGGAAGATAAGCCCCTGCTTACTTCGAAGATAATGTTCGAAGAGGTGTTTAGCCTTGAAAACGGCAGGTTTCAGCATTGGTGGTATGCCCGCATGTACGATGAATATTTGGTCCTCTATTCGCCACATCGCGAGGAGTGGAGCAAGCCGGTGCGAGCGTGGAAATGCTATGAGTGCAGAGCATTCGATGAAAACGGGAAGCCGGTGGATTAGGTTCGGGCGTATGGCGGCAATTACACGAACCGAACGAAATCGGTTCTTTGAACTTCGTACTGATTGATTTCATGGGAAAGGGGGACAAATTGTCTGCCTTTACCATATTTCTTATCAGCAAGATTTGCAGATTTGCATAGTGACACTTGGAGTTGCCGAGACGCGCGTTTCATGCGGGCTGGTTGTGGCGCGCATTGCCCTCGGCTCGAATTCAGGTCAAGTGCCGGAGGGGTTTTCGCATGATTTTGCGCTCTTCACCAAGAAGGCGGCCAGCTGCGGCAACGCCGCCAAGGCTAAGAAGCGCGAGGATGTGAGGCTCGTGAACACCGCCGACCTGTACGCGGACCTTTAGCGCCCATGGCGCCGTGCCCACCCCTCTTGCGTGTCGTACAATCTGACAGACATGCGGGCAGGTTTCGACGCGAGGGGAAAGCTACGTGGCAGCTACGAAGGCGGATGCGGCTAGGTTTGCACGCGAGTGGGCGGGCGCCGGCGACGAGAACCAAGACACCCAGCGCTTTTGGATCGGCTTTTTCCAAGACGTGCTGGGCTGCGACGACGCCATCCAGCGCCTGCGCTTCGAGGTGCCCGTCGCCACCGCCGCAAGCGACCACAAGGGCTTCATCGACGTGCTGGTCCCCTCGGCCAAGGTCATCATCGAGCAGAAGTCGCGGGGCATCGACCTGTCGAAACCCGAGAAGCGCCAAGGCCGCATGGTTACGCCCGCCCAGCAGGCGCTCGCCTACGCGCAGGGCATGGGTCTGTCCGAGCAGCCGCGCTACATCGTGGCCTGCAACTTCGCCGAGATGTGGGTCTACGACCGCGAGGCCGACGCCTT
This sequence comes from Acidaminococcaceae bacterium, assembly GCA_963592385.1. Lineage (GTDB taxonomy): Bacteria > Actinomycetota > Coriobacteriia > Coriobacteriales > QAMH01 > CAVAWX01. Next base: position 21,168 of record CAVAWX010000022.1, read on the forward strand.
GTGCAAGGGTGAACCGCTCTTCAAGCTGGCCTTGTCCGATTTGGCGAAAAACCTCCCTGCCGTCCAGTTCTTGAAAGGTGCAGGCGACGCCCCGGCCACGCTTGCGCAGGCCGTCTCCGTGGAGGCCGGCAAGATCATGGGGCGCCTGCACGACCGAGCCGCGGCCTCCTTCGACGATGCCGACACCCCGGAAAACCACCATGCGCTCTCCGTGTTGATGACGCGCCTGATGTTTCTCATGTTCTGCGAGGATGCAGGCCTCGTCGAGCCCAATGCGTTTCGCGACTTCGTCGAGCACTACGCGGCATCCGACCTGCGCCGCGGCCTGAAAGACCTCTTCGTGTGGCTGGACACCCCGCCCGCCGAGCGCGACCCCTACGTGGAGGATTGGTTCGCGCCGCTCCCGTACATGAACGGCGGCCTTTTCCGCGAGCGCACCGAGGTGCCGCCCCTCGATGGGGAATTTCGCAGGATTTTGATCGAAGACGGCTGCGACGGGCTGGACTGGTCGGTCGTCAGCCCCACCGTCTTCGGCTCCATCTTCGAGGGGGCGCTCTCCCACGACGCCCGCCGCGCCAACGGCCAGCACTTCACCAGCCCGGAAAACATCCACAAGGTCATCGACCCGCTGTTCATGGACGAGCTGGAGGATGCCTTCGAGGCGGCTCGTGCAAAGCCCGTGGCTGGTGGCGCGCGCAAAAAGGCGCTCGAGGAGCTGCACGGGCGGCTCGGGCGTATCAGCGTGCTGGACCCTGCCTGTGGCTCCGGCAACTTCCTCACGGAAAGCTACGTGTGTCTGCGTGCGTTGGAAAACCGCATCCTCTTCGAGCTGCAGGGCGACCAGGCCGCCATGAGCTTCGAGGAAGCGGGCGAGCGTGACGTGCTGGTGAGTCTCGCGAACTTTCACGGCATCGAGTTGGAGGATTTTGCCTGCTGCGTGGCGAGGACGGCGCTTTGGATCGCCGAGAAGCAAGCCGACATCGACACGGGGAAGGTGACAAAACGCGTCTACCAGCAGCTGCCGCTGCGTGACTACGAGGGGATCATCTGCGCGAACGCCCTGCGCATCGACTGGAACGACGTGGTGCCCGCCGGCGAGGTCGACTACGTCATAGGCAACCCGCCGTTCATCGGATACTCGAACCTCACTGCCGAGCAGAAACAGGACCGCGTCGATATTTTCGGCAAGACGGGCGGCGTGCTCGACTACGTGGCCTGCTGGTACAAGAAAGCCGCTGACTACACGCGCGGGATGTGGGCACGTTGCGCTTTCGTCTCCACCAACTCAATTTGCCAGGGGCAGCAAGTCGCGCCGCTGTGGCGACCGCTTTTCGAGGACGGCGTGGGCATCGACTTCGCGTACCAGACCTTCGTGTGGAACTCCGAGGCCATTGACGAGGCGCACGTCCATGTGGTGATTGTTGGGTTTTCGTGTGAGAATGTTGAACCCAAGCTGCTGTTCGACGGCGACGGGTGCCGCCAGGTCAAACACATAAACGCCTACCTCTCTCCCGCAGTCGACACTTTTATCGAGAAGCACTCTAAGCCTCTATGCGACGTACCTGAAATGGCAAAAGGGTTCCAGGCAACAGACAACGGGTTCCTTTTGCTCTCTGGCGCCGAGTACGATTCTTTGGTTGCTGGTGAGCCGCATGCAGTCGAGCTTATTCGCCCCTTCTCCATGGGCGCCGATTTCATCAACGGCGTACGCCGCTACTGCCTATGGCTTTCCGAAGTGACGTCTTCCGACTTAAAAGCATGCCCGACAGTTCGCAAGCGCATCGAAGCATGTCGCGAATGGAGAACCGCTCAGAAGCAGACGGGCGATGCGTACAAACTTAAGGACACCCCTCACTTGTTGAGGCCGTGCGGAAAATTTAAGGATGGCACCTATATTGGCGTGCCAAAAGTCACGTCTGGGCGACGCAAGTACGTTCCCCTTGGGTTTGTTACCAATGGAATGATTCCGGGCGACAAGCTTTATTTCATTCCCAGCGAGAGCCTTTACGTGTTCGGCGTCCTCATGTCGCAGTTTCACAACGCCTGGATGCGCCAGGTGGCGGGCCGCCTCAAAAGCGACTACAGCTATGCCAACACCATCGTCTACAACAATTTCATCTGGCCGGGCGTCACGCCCGAGACGCGCGGCGTGCCGGTGGAGGACTGTGTGGCGCTCGAAGTGCGCGCGCGCATCGAGACCTGCGCCCAAGCCGTGCTCGACGCCCGTGCCGCGCAGAGCTGCGCGACGCTTGCGGACATGTACGACCCCGACAACGATTTCCTCTTCCCCGACCTCATGGCAGCCCACCGCGATCTTGACGCTGCCGTCGAGGCGGCCTACGGCGTCAACTTCGACGGCGACGAGGAGAAAATCGTCGCCCACCTCTTCAAACTCTACGCCGCCGCGACCTCCGCATAGCGCCGCCTTCGATGCGTCCTTCATCCCGAGTGGTTCGGCTGAAGGGCCCTATCAGGCCTATCATCATCAACTGTGCAGGGTATTGGGTTCGGGGTCGATGGTGGTAGGGGTCTATGAACTCAGCGGATATTGACGGCTTCTCTTAGGTCTTTGTTCGACCACCTTTTCTGCGTCCGCTTCATGAAGTCTTCGATGGAAATTTCGTACTTGATGAACTGGTCTGCATCCTCTTTGAACTCTGCAGAGAACCCTGCCCAAACGGCACTTTCGCGTTCTTCTAGGACGCGGAATCCTCGAGCCGGCGGATGAACTCCTCGCA
>CAVAWX010000023.1:0-23812 GCA_963592385.1 Acidaminococcaceae bacterium
GGTGGACGTCGAGCACCTTCTGGTCGTTGGTGTAGGAGTGGATGGTGTTCATGAAGCCGCGCTTGATGCCGAAGCTGTCGTTGAGCACCTTGGCGAAGGGCGCGAGGCAGTTCGTCGTGCAGCTGGCGTTGGAGACCACGTGCATGGTGTCGCGGTCGTAGATGTCGTCGTTCACGCCCAAGACGATCGTCGCGTCCACCTCTTTGCCGGGCGCGGTGATCAGCACCTTCTCGGCGCCGTTGTCGAGATGCGCCTGGCAGCTGGCCTTGTCTTTCAACTTGCCCGTGGACTCGATCACGACCTGCGCGCCGTACTCGCCCCAGGTCGTCTCCTTGGGGTCGCGCGTCTGGAAGGCGTGGATCTTGTGGCCGTCCACGACGAGCGCGCCGTCCTCGGCATGCACGTCGTCGAACACGCGCCCCTGGCAGGAATCGTATTTGGCCAGGTAGGCCGCGCATTCGAGGTCGCTCGGATTGTTGATGGCGACGACCTCCACGTCCGGGTCGAGCTCTGCCAGGCGAAACGCCAGACGCCCGATGCGGCCGAATCCGTTGATGCCCACTTTCACCGTCATGCCCGTGCTCCTTCTCCTCGATGCGCCGCAGCCTGTCCGCGCGGCTCGAAACGTCAGGTACGCAGCGAGTATAGCGGGCGGTGAAGCGGGCGGGCAACGATGCGCCGTGCGAGCGCGTCGGCTGCGGCCGGCGCACGGTCGGACGCGGGGAGCGGGCACGGAGAAGGCGGGTGAAAGGGAGTGGCGTGCGACGCGCGCGGGAGCGCTCGGCGGCGGGTGAAGGGGCGGCGGGACGCGCGACGGCGAACGGGATGGTGAACGAGGCGGCGGGGCGCGGGAGCGAAAGGGCGGCCGGCGCGAGACGGTGAAGGGATAGTGAACGGGAGCGCATAAAAAACGGGCAGGCCGCATCCGGCCTGCCCGCTGCAACTTCCGCGCCCGCAGCGCGAAAGCCGGCTGTGTTCGTCGCGCCCCTTAGGACTGCGCCTTCACCTGCGTCTGGCTCTGGGCCTGGCCCACCGACTGCCAGCCCTCCGGCACGTCGAAGTTGTGGCAGCTCGAGCACATGAGCGTCGAGGTGCCGTGCACGTTGTGGCAGCTCGAGCAGTCGAGGTCGCCCTGGTGCGAGGCGTGCGGGTTGGCCGGCTCGTCGTCGCCCCAGTAGTGCTCGGTGGAGGCGATGACCTTCTCGTAGTCGTGGCACTTGGTGCAGAACTCCTTGTTCGCCTGGTAGCCGGGGTTCGACAGCACGAGCTTGCCGTTCTGGTCGACAGTGTAGTTGCCGTCCAGCCACATGCCGGCCTCGGCGATCTGCTCGCCGATCTTGGGGACGTGGCAGGTCAGGCAGTTCATCGAGCTGTCCGACACGCCGCTCTTCAAGGTGGCGGCAGCCTTCTCGTTGGCGCCGTCGCCGCTTTTCACCACATGTCCATGCTGGTAGGCAAGCGTCGAGGGGTCCGAGTTGTAGCCGTCGACGTAGGTGCTCATGGGGCTGTGGCACAGGGTGCTGCAAAAGCCCGGCTGGTTGTGCCAGATGCCGAAGCCGACGCCTGCCACGACGAGCACGATGACGATCACGCCGACAGTCGCCCACGCGCGGCGCACCACGATCGGCTTCTTGCGGCCGAACTTCCAGGGCAGCGTCACCATCGGCTTGCCGCTCTTGGACGCGTCCGCATCCTCCACGTGCGCCGCAGCCGCGGCCGCGTCCATCTTGCTGTCCACGTCGGTGGCGGCGGGCTTCTCGGCGGACTGGGCTTTCGCCTTCTCCGCGTCCTTCCCGGCGTCCTTTTCACCATCCGCAGCCGTGGCCGCCGCCGTGGCGCCTTCAGCCGCCGTGTCCGCCGCAGCCGCCTCGGCCTTCACGTTCTCGTTTTCCGTGTTCTCTGTTTTCTCGGTCATATCGTATCTCCCATCCAGCGTGGCGCTGCTAGAGCTTCGCGACGTATTTGCCCGCGTGGCGGCCGAAGGTCATCGTGCGGCCGCAGGCAAGGCCTGTCATGAGGTTCGGGTAGGTGGTGGAGAAAAATCCGCCGGAGCAGTCGCCCGTGGCGAACAGCCCGGGGATCGGGTTGTTGTCGCCGTCGAGCACCTGCATGTCCGTGTTGATCAGCACGCCGTCGAGGGTGGTCAGGTGCCACGCCCCGGTGCGCGCCCCGTAAAACGGCGCGGTGTCCACCGGCGTCAAGCGGTGCGGCTCCTTGTGGTAGTCGGGGTCGTTTTTGCGCGCGGCGTAGCCGTTGTAGGTGTCCACCGTCTGCTTGAAGGCATCGACCGGGATGTTCAGGCCCTGCGCCAGCTCCTCGATGCTGTTCGCCTTCACCACGTAGCCGTCCTCGACCAGCTTGTCGATCATGGTGTCCACGCGCGCCATGGGGATGTTGTTCTTCGCGCCGTTGGGGAAGGGGAAGAGCCTGCAGCAGCCGACCTCGTCGAACTGCTCGGCGTACTTCGCATGGTTCGCGTCCCAGATGGTGCAGTAGGTGTGGTGCGGCTGCATGTACGCGGAGTGCAGCATGTAGTCGTAGGGGCCGCTCTCGTTGCAGAAGCGCCGCCCGTTCAGGTTCACCTTCAGGTTGGGCTGCTCGCCGAACCAAAACCAGCGGCCCGGCGTGCCGTAGCCGGTGGTGGCGTCGGGCTTGCAGCAGGCGCGGTTGAACAGCATGGAGGTGCCGACGGGATCCTTGCGGGCGCCCGCCCACATCATCGCCTTGATGCCCAGGCCCGTGGAGGGGTTGCCCGAGCCGTCCACCGCGACCTTCACGTCGAGGATCTCCGGCTGCAGGGCACGCATCATCTCCAGGCAGGTGGAGTAGCCGCCCGTCGCCATGATGACGCCCTTGCTCGCCTTCACGCGCACGTACTTGTCGGTCTGCTCGTTGCGGGCGATGAGCCCCGTGACGCGGCCCTGGCCGTCCTGCTCCAGCTTCACCAGGCAGTGCTGGAAACGCCAGTCCACCTGCGACTTGCTGTCCGCGTAGTCCTTGAAGATCTGCTCGATGGTCCGCGAGGCGGTCTCGCCGTTTTTCTGCGGGCTGTGCCCCGTGGCAAACGAGCGGTCGCGCTGGCCGTCTTCGGTGCCCAGGCCGGCCTCGTACTCCAGGTGGTACTCGCCCGACGACTCGATCAGCTGCTTGTACCAGTCCACGTAGGCGCCCGACTCGCGAATCCACACCTTCACGAGGTCGTAGTCGCAATAGCCGTTCGCGTAGCGGACGATCTCCTCGAGCGCGTCTTTTTCATCGATGTTGAACTCGGGGTGCTGCGCGATGTACTCCTTTTGCATCGAGGAGTTGATGGAGCCGATGTCCTCCTTCATGCGGAAGACGTCGGACTGGCGCTCGATCACGCAGACCTTCGCGCCCTCCTCGGCCGCGGCGCAGATGGCAGGCATACCGCCCGTGCCCGCGCCGACCACGACGACCTCGGCCTCGATGGTCTCGGCGATGCTCTTCTCGTCCACCTGCGGCGCCTCGCCCAGCCAGTCGGGGTTTTCCGCCGGATACCCGGTGTTCGTCTTGACGTAGCCGGTCTTGGCCCCGGCGGCGTTGTCCACCACCGTGACAGCCTGCGCGCGCTCGACGGCGGCGCCGGCACTGCCGATGGCGCCCACTGCCGCAGCGGCCCCGAAGCCCTTCAGCAGCGACCTTCTGGAGATTCCCTTTCCAGATCCCATATACGACCTCCTCTGTCCTTGTACCCTCGCCCCAAGGCGGCCTGCGGCGCTTTCACGGCGCAGACCACCCACTCACGCGCATCGCTGCTGTGCAATGCGCGGCGCTGTTCGTTCCTGCTTTTCTCTCGTTGAAAACGGAGTGTGCTTTTCCGCTTCTCCCTCGTGAAAACGCCCATAGAGTATAGGGAGTTTTGGTAAAAGGCAATGGGAAATCGGGTACTTTTTCCTGCAATTTTGCCGATTTTTCAACCCCGGGGCGAGGGGTATGCGCGCGGCGGGTGCACGGGCGGGGTGAAAGAGGGGATGACCCCCGAGCGCACGGGCGGGTGAAGGGGGATGGCCCCCCGCAAGATACGCGGGGCGCGAGTCAGTTGCGGGCGCGGAGGCGCCGCGCGAAGACGGTGGCGGCGTAGACCAGCGCGACGGCGGCGACGGCGGCGCCCACAACGCCCACGTGCGCGATCGTGTCGTAGCTGCACACGAGCCCGCCCACGAAGCTGCCCGTGCCGATGCCGAAGTTGAAGATGCCCGAAAACGCCGCCGTGGCCACCGTCTGGTCGGCCGCGTCGCACACCTCGATGATCTTCGTCTGGTAGACGATGGCGTAGATCGCGCTGCCCACGCCCCACAGCGCGCATATGGCGAAAGGCCCTGCCGGCAGCAGCGGCGCGGCGGGCAGCAGCAGCGCCGTCGCGACCACGACGCAGGCGACGGGCACGCAGGGAAACACAACCGAGCGCGGCGAGTAGAGGCGCGAGCAGACGCCCGAGGCCGCCAGCCCCGCGATGCCGAAAGTGGCAAGCGCCGCCGTGACGAGCCCCTCGCCCGCGCCGGCCACCTGCAAGAGGAAGGGCTCGATGTAGCTGTAGGCGGTGTAGGCGCCCATGGTGTAGACGGCGGTGACGACGAAGATGGAGCGCAGCGGCGCGTTTTTCACGAGCTGCGGCAGACGACGCGCCTGAAACGCGGCCGCCCCCGACAGCGCCGGGAACACGACGGCCAAAAAGACGAGGATCGCGGCGGCCACGAGCGCCATGCACAGGAAGGCCTGGCGCCAGCCCAAAGCCAGCCCGATGGCACGCCCGAGGGGCACGCCTGCCACCATGGCCAGCGCCGAGCCGGTGGTCACGAGCGTGACGGCCAGCGCCCGGTGATCCTTGTCCACCAGACGCGCGGCCAGCGGCGCGGCGATCGCCCAAAACACCGAGTGCGCGCAGGCCACGACGAGGCGCGCGGCCAGCAGCACCCCAAAGCCCGGCGCGATGCCTGCAAGCAGCTGCCCCGCGCCGAAAAGCGCGAGCACCGTCAGAAACAGCGGCTTGAAGGCCACGCGCGTGGCCAGCACCATGAGCGGCACGGACAGGAGCATGACCGCCCAGGCGTAGATCGTCACGATCAGGCCGGTCGTGGCCTCGTCGGTGCCAAACGAGGCGCCGATGTCGGTGAGCAGGGCCATGGGCATGAACTCGGAGCTGTTGAAGACGAAGGCCGCGACGGCGATGCCCGCGAGGGCAAGCCAGGTGCGCAGGGTCATTTTCTGCGGCGCGTCGCCCGCGCGCGACGCCTCATCCGGGCGCGACGCCACCCTCTGCGACGCCTCGTCTACGCGCGGCGCTGCCGCCTGCTCTGTGCCGTCCATGTGCGCCTGCGCCGCCTAGCCGCGCGTCTTCGGGAAAAACGAGGTGTAGTAGCGCAGAATCTCGGCGGCGGTCTCCTCGATGGCGCGGTTTTCCGTGTGCACGACGATGCAGCCCAGCCGGCGCATGAGGGCGCGGGCGCGGTCGAGGTCGCGGCACACGTGCTCGTAGTCGGCATAGCTTGCCGCCACGCCGCTCGCCTCGGCCTTCGCCAGGCGCCGCTGCCGTATGTCGACCAGCACCTCCGGCGAGGTGACCAGCCCGAAGATACGGCGGCTGTCCAGGTCGAAGACCTCGCGCGGCGGCGTCGTCGCCGGGTCGAGCGGAATGTTGGCCACCTTGTAGCCCTGCTGCGAGAGATACACCGACAGCGGCGTCTTCGACGAGCGCGACACGCCCAGCAGCACGATGTCGGCCTGGTCGAGGTCGTGCGGGCTTGCCCCGTCGTCGTGCGCGATGGTGAACTCGACGGCCTCGATGCGCTTGAAGTAGCCCTCGTTCACCCGGTGAAACGCACCGGGACGCCCCACGGGGTCGATGCCCGTGGCCGTGCGCAGCGCGTCGATAACCGGCTCGAGCAGGTCCACGGCCAAGACCTCGGGGTGCGCGGCGGAAAACTCCTTCATCGCGGTGCGCAGATCCGGCGCCACGAGGGTGAAGAAGAGCAGAAACGGCGTGCCGTCGTCGTCGAAGAGCTCGTCGTGGAGCGCCAGGTGCTCCTCGAGCGCAGACGTCATCGTGCGCGCGTCGTCCACCTCGGACAGCACCTCGATGGACGGGTCGAGGTCGTCGAACTGCGCGGCGCAGGCCACGGCGATGTCGGTGCCCGTCTTGCCGAGCGAATCCGACACGATATGCACGGTGGGCACGCCCTCTTTCGGCCTGCCCTGGCTGATCCACGCGTCCATTGCGCCTTGCGTCCTCTCCCCTTCGCCTTTACCCGTCGCCTGCCACGCGCCTCACGCGCCGCGCACACCGCATGCGCGTGCCGCCCGCGCCGCCTAGCGCTTCTTTGCCAGCTCGCCGATGGCGGCCACGTCGGCAAAGAGCGCGGTGAAGCGGTTCAGCAGCTGCAGGCGCATCGTGCGCAGCGCCGCATCCTCGTCCATGACGAGCACATCGGTGAAAAACGCGTCGATGGGCCCGCGCAGGGCGGCCAGCGCGGCGATAGCGCCCGCGTGGTCGTGGGCGGCAAGCGCCGAGGCCACCGCAGCATTCGCCGCGTCGACGGCCGACGACAGCGCGCGCTCGGCATCGCCCATGAGCGCCGCGTCCGCGTCCTGTCCCAGCTCGGCGTCGGCCAGGTTTGCCGCACGCGTGTAGGCCGTGGCCAGGTCGTCGAAGGTCTCGGGGTCGTCTTCGCGCGCATGCACCAGAGCCTCGATGCGCGCCATAGCCTCGGCCGGCTCGAACAGGCCCGTGCCCGTGACGGCGCGCACGCAGTCGGCGTCCAGCCCGCGGTCTTTCGCGATGACCTCGAGGCGCGTGGTGAAAAACGCGCGCACCTGCCCGGCCACCTCGGCCGCGTCGAAGTCCACGACGCCCTCGTAGCCCGCCAGCGCCACGTCGATGAGACGCGCGAGCTCGACATCCGGGCCGTCGAGCAAGATGTTCACGATGCCGATGGCCGCGCGGCGCAGCGCGAAGGGGTCCGAGCTGCCCGTGGGCGCCGACCCGACGGCGAAGATGCCGCATATCGTGTCGAGCTTGTCGGCGATCGCCACGACCTTGCCGGCCATGTTGCGCGGCAGCTCGTCGCCGGCAAAACGCGGGCGGTAGTGGTCGGTGACGGCGCAGGCCACGTCCTCGCCCTCGCCGCAGGCCAGCGCGTAATGCCCGCCCATCACGCCTTGCAGGCTGGTGAACTCGACGACGGCCTGGGTCACGAGGTCGGCCTTGCACAGGTGCGCGGCGCGGGTCGCGGCCTGCGCAACCGGCGGGTCGAGGCCGGCCTGCGCGCAGATGGCGGCGGCCACCTTCTCGATGCGCGCCGTCTTGTCCTTCACGCTGCCGAGCTTGTCGGTGAAGACGACGTCGGCCAGCTTGTCCACGTAGCTTTCCAGCGGCACGCGCTCGTCTTCGTCCACGAAGAACTTCGCGTCGGCCAGGCGCGCCCGCACGACGCGCTCGTTGCCCTCGGCGATGGTGGCGTTGTAGGCAGGGTCGCCGTTGGAGACGACGATGAAGGCGTTGTCGAGCGAGCCGTCGGAGCGATACATCGGGAAGTAGCGCTGGTGCTCGAGCATGGCGTCGCAGATGATCTCGGGCGGCACCTGCAAGAACTCCTCGTCGAAGTGGCACAGCAGCGCCGTCGGCCACTCCACGAGGTTCACCACCTCGGCAAAGGTGCCGGCCGGCGTGTCGGCCGACAGGCCCGTCTCCTTTTCAAGCTGCGCGATCTGCGCGCGGATGACGCGCTCGCGCTCGGCGGCAGACGGCACGACCTTCATCTCGGGGTAGGTGCCGAGCAGCGCGTCGGCCTCGGCGATCTCGAAGGCGCGGTTTGCCATGAAGCGGTGTCCGCGCGTCGTGCGCCCGGCCTGAAGCCCGGCGTACTCGACGGGCACGACCTCGCTGCCCAGCAGGCACAACAGCCAGCGTATGGGCCGCGAGAAGGTCACGTGCCCGCTGCCCCAGCGCTGCGACTTGGGCCACGACATGCCCGCCACCAGCTCGGCCAGAAGGCCGGGCAGCAGCTCGGCTGTAGGGCGCGCCGGCTCGTGCACGCTCGCGTAAACGTACTCCGCCCCGCTCTCGTCGGCGCGGCGCACGAGCTCGGCCGGGTCGACCCCCTTGCCGCGCGCAAACCCGATGGCCGCCTTCGTGGGCTGGCCGGCCTCGTCGAAGGCGATGGCGGCGGCAGGCCCGCGCGACTCCTGACGCAGCTCGGCGCTCGTCGCGGCCACGTCCTTCACCACGAGGAGAATGCGGCGCGGCGTCGAGCAGGTCGAAACCTCGCCGTGCGCGATGCGGGCGGCATCGAGCGCCTCGGCCGCCCGCCCGGCCAGCTTCTCGGTGGCCGTATACAGCGGAGAAGCGGGGATTTCCTCGGTGCCTATCTCGAAGGCAAGCGTGCGCGTCTCGGTGTTCGTGCTCATTCGTCCGCTCCCTTCTGCGCGGCGGCCGCATCTTGGGCGTTGTCCGCCGTCGCGCCGACGCCCGCGCCTTCCCCTTCACCATCCTGCGAGGCGATGCGCGCGCCGCCGCCCTTCACCACCACGTCCAGGTAGCTCTCGCAGCAGGCCTTCGCCACGTCGCGCACGCGCAAGATGTAGTGCGCCCGCTCGGTGGCCGAGATCGCCCCGCGCGCGTCGAGCAGGTTGAACGCGTGGCTGCAGCGCATGACGCACTCGTAGGCCGGCAGCGGCAGGTCGCGCTCGAGCAGCTTGTGGCATTCGGCCTCGTTGGTCTCGAAGCGCTTGAACAGCAGGTCCACGTCGGCGAACTCGAAGTTGTAGGCGGACTGCTCGCGCTCGTTTTCGTAGAACACGTCGCCGTAGGTGAAGCGCGTGCCGTCGGCGCTCTCGCTCCACACCAGGTCGTAGACGCTGTCCACGCCCTGGATGTACATGGCCAGACGCTCCAGCCCGTAGGTGACCTCGGCGGGCACGGGGTCGCACTCGATGCCGCCGACCTGCTGGAAGTAGGTGAACTGCGTGACCTCCATGCCGTTGAGCCAGACCTCCCAGCCCAGGCCCCAGGCGCCCAGCGTCGGGCTTTCCCAGTCGTCTTCGACGAAGCGCACGTCGTGGTGCGCGACCTCGATGCCGATGGCCTCCAGGCTGCCCAGGTAGAGGTCCTGGATGTTGTCGGGGCTGGGTTTGATCAGCACCTGGAACTGGTAGTAGTGCTGCAGGCGGTTGGGGTTGGAGCCGTAGCGCCCGTCGGCGGGGCGGCGGCACGGCTGCACGTAGGCCGTCTTCCACGTGCCCGGCCCCAGCGAGCGCAGGGTCGTGGCCGTGTGGTAGGTGCCCGCGCCGACCTCGACGTCGTAGGGCTGCAAGACGACGCAGCCCTGGTCGGCCCAGTAGCGCTGCAAGGTCAAGATGATGTCCTGGAAGGTGAGCATGTGCGTCCTTTTCTCTAGGCGGCGGTCTTTGCGGGTGGTCTTTACGGGCGCGGCCTACCCCAGCGGCCCTATGCGCTCGAGCGGCCAGTAGCGGAAAAACGCGTGCCCCGTCACGTTGGCGATGGGCACGGCGCCGAAATAGCGGCTGTCCGAGGAGTTCGTGCGGTTGTCGCCCATGACCCATATATAGCCCTCGGGCACGGTGTAGGGGTAGCTGATGTCGTGGCTGTTCGCCAGCGGCAGCGACTGCTTGTCGTCGGTGTAGGGCTCGGAGAGCTTCGCGCCGTCCACGTACACCGAGCCGTCTTTCAGCTCCACCTGCTGGCCGGCCACGGCGACCACGCGCTTGATGAGCACGCGGGTGGGGTCTTCGACGTCGGTGAAGGTGACGATGTCGCCCTGCGCGGGCGTGGTGCCCAGATACGAGATGCGCTCGGAGAGGACGCGATCGCCCGTCATGATGGTGTCTTCCATGGACTCGGAGGGGATCTCGTAGGGCTTCACGACGAAGTTGGTGATGAACCAGGCAAGCGCGATGGCCACGGCCACGACGACGACGAACTCGACGAAGCCGCCGAGGGCAGAGCCCTTCTTCTTGCCCTGGCGCACCTGCACCTGCACGGGCATGGCGCCTGCCGGCTGCGCGGCGCCTGCCGGCTGCATCGTCGGCGCTGCGGGAGCCGCGTGCGCGGTGGGCGTCGTGGAAGCCGCCTGCGGCGCATACGCGGCGGAATCTGCGTGCGCCGCAGAATCCGCGGAACTCGCCCGGGGCGCGAAGGGGTCGCGGCCCTGCCACGCCGGTTCGGGACGCACGTCGCCTTGCGGCTGTTGCGGCCGGGGCGTTGTCGTCGTGTCGTCTGGCACGCAGGCCTCCCTTTTTTCCTCATGTCCGCCCGCGAAGAAAATGCGCGTTTCACCGCTCGTGAAAGGCGCGTCGCACGGGCGCATCGCATAACCGCACTATCATAGCGCCCCCACGTGCGCGCGCCTATGGTGTATTTGCGGATACGCGCGCGCCCGGCGTTCGGCGCGAACGTGCGGCGCCTATGCGTGCGCGTGCCCGACGCTGTTCATCCGCGCGCGCTCCTCGTCGCTCAGGTCGGCCGCCGCCAGCAAATCCGGCCGCAGCCGTGCCGTGCGCTCGACGGCCTGCGCGCGCCGCCACGCGGCCACCTTGCCGTGGTCGCCGGAGAGCAGCACCTCGGGCACCTCGAGGCCGCGGTAGCTCGCCGGCCGCGTGTACTGGGGAAACTCGAGCAGTCCGTCCTGGAAGGACTCCTCGACGGCGCTGCCCTCGTCGCCCAGCACGCCGGGCAGCAGGCGCACGACGGCATCCGTCACCACCATGGCCGCCAGCTCGCCGCCCGTCAGCACGTAGTCGCCCAGGCTGATGCAACGGTCGGCCAGCGTGTAAGCGCGCTCGTCGATGCCCTCGTAGCGGCCGCACACCATGACGATGCGCTCGTAGGCGGCCAGCTCGCGCGCAATCCCCTCGTCGAAGCGCTCGCCTGCCGGGGTGAAAAAGACGATGTGCGGCGCCGGGCCGCTCCCGCGCAGCTCGTCGATGGCCTCGAAGATGGGCGGGCAGCTCATCAGCAGGCCCTGGCCGCCGCCATAGGGCTCGTCGTCGGTCGTACGGTGGCGGTCGTGCGTCCAATCGCGCAGGTCGTGCGCGGTGAAGTCGAGGATGCCGCGCGCGCGGGCCCGCCCGAGTATGGAGGCCGACATGGGGCCGTCGAACATATCGGGGAAGACGGAAAGCGTCTCGACGATCATCGCGCGCCCTCCCCTTCGCCGTGGCCGCCGCGCCCGCTGCCCTCGTCCACGATGCCGTCTATCACATGGGTGAACAGGCGCCCGTCCGCGTCGGGCACGACGCTGGCAACGCATTCGTCCACCACGGGGACCAGCACCTCGCCGTAGGCGCCGCGCACGACCCAGACCTCGTTGGCCGGCGTCGAGATGGTCTCGGCCAGCTCGCCCAGCTCGCCGTAGCGCTCGTCGCACACCGTGCAGCCGAGCACGCCGCGCGGCGCGAGCGCGGGCGCATCGCCCGAGGCGTCGAAGGCGGAACCCGCGTCCCCGCCCCGCGCAACATCGTTCGCACAAGCAGCGCCGCGTCCGCCGCGCGCATCGTCGCCTGCCGGCACAGCCCCGCCGGCGCGGGCAAGCTGGGCCTGCGCCGCGAGCAGGCGCCTGCCCGCAAGCGTCTGTGCCACGTCCACGCCGTCCACCTCGGCAAAGCGCAGCCGCGCCGTGCGCGGGCCGGCCTCTTCACCAGCCACGCACACGTCCGCCCCCGCAGCATCGTCGCCACTTTCACCACCTGCACCCGCCGCGCCCTCTGCGCCCGCCGCGCCAGCCGCACCAGGCGCCGCACCCGCAGCCGCCACGTCCACCCCGTCGATGGACGCGACGTGCAGCACGCGCGGCGCCTCGTTGGGGTCGGCGGGGGGCACGACGTGCAGCTCCAGCTGCGCCACAACAGAAAAGGAGACGCCAGCCGCCCTGCGGACGACGACGTCTCCTTCCAAACCAAAAGCCTTCTCCACGAAGGCCACCGCTGCAAACGGGCCTCGTGCCAAGGGGCTACTCGTCTTCTTCGACGATCTCGACTTCCACGCGAAAGCCCGCATCGCTTGCCGCCGCGCGGGCGAGCGTGCGTATGGACTTGATGGTGCGCCCGGAGCGGCCGATGATCTTGCCGATGTCGTCGGGGTCTGCCGACACCTCGACGCACAGCTCGCGGTCGGACTGCTCGACTGCCTCGACGGCGACGGCATCCGGGTTGTCGACGAGCTGCGTGACGAGCATCTCGACGAACTCGCCTACCTGCTCGCGGGTCTCGATTGCCATGAGTGCCTACGCTTCCTCGCCGGACTCGGCCTCTTCGGCGGCTGCGGCCTCGGCCGCGGCCTTCTCCGCCGCTGCCTTCGCCTTGGCCTCCTCGGCGGCCTTGCGCTCGGCTTCCTTCTTCTGCTCGGCCTTCAGCTCCGCGCGCTTCTGCAGGTGCGCGGGCAGCTCCTCGCCCTTGGCCTGCGCGATGATCTTCGCCACGCGGTCGGAGGGCTGGGCGCCGTTGGCGATCCACTTGTCGACCTTCTCCAGGTCCAGCTCGACGATGGAGGGGTCCCCTGCCGGGTCGTAGGTGCCGACCTGCTCGATGATGCGGCCGTCGCGCTTCTTGCGCTGGTCGGCCACGACGATGCGGTAGAACGGCGCCTTGTGCGCGCCTCGGCGGGTCAATCTGATGACTACCAAAACAACTCCTTCAAGCTCTACGCCTGCACCCATTGCAGGCGACTCATTCGAGACCGTGTGCGATTGACGGGTCGCACAGCAAACACGCATGATACCAAAAAACGCCGCGCCCCACACACGCGCATCTCGAAAACACGCAAATGCGCAAAAAGCGACATCGGGCGACGTTTTGCGACTTCGTGCCCGTGAAACGGGCATTTTTGCGCAAAAAGCGACTTCGGGCGATGGTAAACGGGGAAAATTTCGTCGCCCAAAGCCTGTTTCTGCGCATTTCGCGTGCAAAAACGGACTTCGGGCGTCGCCAGATGTCGGTAATTGCGCAAAAGGGCGAAAGGATGAAAGAAACGGCGCCCCGCGTACGCGGGGCGCCGTCTCAGGGAGGCGGGGCCGGCCAGCCAAACTCTCGCCGGGCTGGCCCCGAGCCGCATCCCGGGCGCGCGACGCGTAGCGTCGCGCGTCCGAAAAACGTAGCACTTACTTGCTGGCCGCCTCGATGGCCTTGTAGACCGTATCGGACACCGCTGCCGGGCCGCCGAAGACGTAGCAGTT
Source organism: Acidaminococcaceae bacterium (assembly GCA_963592385.1). Classification (GTDB taxonomy): domain Bacteria; phylum Actinomycetota; class Coriobacteriia; order Coriobacteriales; family QAMH01; genus CAVAWX01. The sequence goes on from CAVAWX010000023.1 coordinate 13,206, forward strand.
CATCTTGAGCTGCGCCTTGTTCGGCTTGATGACGCCGTTCACGTTGTTCGAGTTCTTGTCGTCGGCCAGAATCAGGATCGAGTTGTTCTTGCCGCACAGCATCGCGCCCGAAAGCGCGTCGTAGTAGGAGCGGCCCGTGGCCACACCCATGTGCGCGGCCGTCATGCCCTGCGACAGGCAGAACTCCGCGATTTTCTTGCTCGTACCGTAGGCGTTGTTGCCCGCGAGGCGCGTCGCATTCGCCACCTGCTTGTCCACGGAGGACGCCACGGCGGCCGTGCCGCCGGGGATGACGGTGCGGGTGAAGCCGCCGGCCGCAAGCCGCGACTTCGTGGCGTCGGCGAGTGTGCCGGGCTTGCCCTGCGCGAGGAAGATCGGCGCCCCCTTCGCGTAGGAGTACGGCGCGATGGACAGCGCGTCCTGGAAGCTGGAGCCCGTGGCCACGATGGCGTCTTTGCCCCAGCCGGTCGTTATCGTCCCGTTCTTCAGCAGCGTGTTGCCGTAGTCGTAGACCTTGTTGGCGGTGGAGACGGCGTTTCTGCCTGCCACGCGGTCCACGGAGATGCCAAGTGCCTCGATCTGGCCCTTCACACGGTCGGAAACCGCGTTCGTGCCGCCGACCACCACGACCTTCTGCACCTTCTTGGCCGTCAGGAGGTTCTTCGTCGCATTGGGCAGGTCGTCGGAATCGGTGAGCATCACCGGCGCGTCCAGCAGACCGGCCAGCCCGCTCGCGGACAGCGCGTCGTAGTAGCCGCTGTTCGTGGCCACGACGGCGTACTCGCTGGTGTCCCAGCCCTCGTTCACGATGCTCTTCATGGTGCCGATGGCCGTGTTGCCCGCGAGGCGCTCCCAAAGCTCGCCGCTCTTGATGGTGAACTCCTTGGTCACGGACGGCTGGCCCTTGTAGGTGCCGTCCTGGTCGAAGACGACCGTGACCTTGCCCGTGCCGGGCTCGATGTTGTCCTCGTAGACGAGGGAGTAGTCCGTGCCCTCTTCAAGCGTCGTGTCGCCCACCTTCACGACCGGCTTGGGCTCGATGGCGCTGCCCGTGTACTCGTAGCCGGCCGTATCGAGGTCGCCGACCTCAATCGTCTCGTTCACGATCAGCGTGACCTGCTCGATCTGGTTCCAGTAGCGCCAGCCGCCGGCCGACGAGCTGGTGCCGGAGCCCTGGGCCGTGTAGTCCTCCTCGGAGATGCCCCAGATGCTGCGCGGATAGTTCGTCACGTTCCAGTTCGCAATGTTTTGGTCCTGGCCCTCGGCCGCGGTCTGGTCCTCGGCCAAGCCGCACGACATCTCGGTGACGGAGAAGACGAACGGCGCATCGACCTTCTTGTCGGGGGCAAGCGACTGCCCGCCCATGGCGCTGGGGAAGAAGTACCTCTGCGCGTTGATCGAATCGTAGGTGAGCGAGCCGCCCTTGGTCGCGCCGAAGCTCACGCCCGTGCCGCTCTTCCAGTACTGGGAGACGCCCGCGTCGGTGAACAGGTCGGTCGCCTTCACGTAGTTGTCCGTGGAGGTGACATGCCAGGTGTCGCCCTTGTAGAACATACCGGAGACAGGCGTGGCGTCCTTGCCGGTGGACAGGGCCTTGAAGTCGGCGTCGCTGTACTCCTTCACCACGCCCGCCTCGCTGTCGGCGCCGAACTGCAGCGCCACCTTCATGACGATGGGCTCGTCGTAGGAGAGGGTGATGGTGTCGATGCCGGAGACGAAGGACCTGCCGGCGAAGCTGCCCGCCGTGTAGTCGTCCTCGGACATGCCGAGCACCATGCGCGGCTCGTTCGTGCCGTTGGCGGCCGCCTTGTTGGCCGTCTCGGCATCGGCCGCCGTCTTGTCGGCCTCGATGGCGGAGCTGGCCTCGGTGATGGACAGCACGGCCGGCGCGTCGTCGTAGGAGCTCGCGTCCTTGCTCGTCTGGGTCGTGTTCTTGTAGAAGCGGCCGCCCTCCAGCTCGGAGTAGGTCTTGGAGACCCCGAAGTCGCCGGAGGCGTAGGCCACCGAGGTGGTGTTCTTCTCGGAGTAGGCCTTGGCCGCCGTCATGTTGTCGGCGTTGACCTTGGCCGCGTCGTCGGCCGCGCGCGCGTTGTCGATGGCGAACGCGTCCTTGAACAGGTTGGAGACCGTCACGTAGCTGGCCGCCGTGTCGACCTTCCACTTGCCGTCGCCGCCGTAGAGGCCGGAGACGACATTGCCGGAGATGTCGGCCAGCGCCTCGAACTGCGCCTTGGTGTACTCGGCCAGCACCTGCTCGCCGGCCCCGGCGCGGTTTTGCTTCACGGTCAGGAAGGGCGCGACGGTGAACGTGGCCCGCGCGCTGCCGGCGTAGTTGCCCGTGCCGGTGACGACGGCGGTGTAGTCGCCCTTGTCGGTGACGTCCGTCACCGCGTTGCCCTCGGCATCGAGGAAGGAGACCGTGTAGTCGGTGTCCTTCACGAGCAGGTTGCCGTCGGCGTCTTTCACCGTGATGCCGGCCGCGATGTCGGCGCTCTGGTCGGCGCCGGTGGTCTTGGCGCTCGGCACGGTGACCTCCGCGCCGTCAAGCGACTTGCCCACGATTTGGAAGCTGCCGACCAGCGAGCCGGTGTAGTTGGCCGTCTTGGGCACGATCACGTAGGTGGCCTGGCCGATCTCGACGTTGTTGGCAAACGCCACGTCGTAGTCCACGCCGCGCGCCAGCTCGATGCCGGCGGGGTTCTTCACCACGAGCGTCGGCTCGAGGGCCTCGCCCGTCGCGGTCTGCGCGGGCACGTCCTCGACCGTGCACTTGGACAGCGCGCAGGCGACGATCTGGAAGCTGCTCGTGGCCTCGGAGCCCTCGTAGGCGCCGATGCCGACGGCACGCACGCTGGCCGTGCCCACCTCGGTGTTGTCGGAGACCATCAGCACGTAGTCCGTGCCCTCGACAAGCTCGGTCTTGGGGCTGGTCGAGACGTTGTAGACCGTCACGTCCGGCACGATGGCCTGGCTCGTGTAGTCCTGCTTCTTGATCAGCGGGATGACGAGCTCGGCCTTGGCGTGGTCGAGCACGGGATAGCCCTGGTTGGCCGTCGTCGTGTCGTCGTAGAAGCTCGCGCCCAGAAGCGCCGCCATGCCGTCCGTGCCCTGGGTCTTCAGCTCGTCGTCGGTCTTTTTCACGGACTCGTCGGTGAGCTTGACTTCGCTGGTCGTGTAGCCGACCGATTTATCGGTGGTCGTCTCGCCCCAGTAGGTGTTCGTGGCGGTGAACTTGGTGGCGGCGTCGAGGCAGCCGAGTATGCCGCCCGGATAGGCCTTGTTCTGGCCGTCGACGACGCCCGCGTTGTAGGCGTTTTGCACGACGGTGCCGGCGGCGGTGGCGGTCATGGAAGCCACGCCGACGATGCCGCCGGTGCCTGCCACCGTATAGGCGTTGCTGTAGGTGCCGTGGACCTTGCCCGTGTTGTAGACGTCGGTGAGGGTGCAGCTCGCAGTGCCGTTGGCGCTGGTCGCCGCGGCCTTGCCGAGTATGCCGCCCGCGGTGAAGCTGCCGTTGACGAAGCCTGTGTTGCCGCACTTCGAGATGGCGACGCTGCCGTCCGAATCGCCCAAGTCGGCGTAGCCGAGTATGCCGCCCGAGATGTTGTAGGTGTTGGTTGTGTTGCTCGTGCAGTCGATGCCCGCGTTGTTGAAGCAGTGCTCGATCTGGATGGTGACGGCGTTGCCCGTGCGGGCGAGTATGCCGCCCGCGCCGCGGATGGCCTTGAGCTTGCCCTCGTTCGTGCAGTCCTTGATGGTGATGTTCGAGTCGTCTGCGGCGAAGCCGAGTATGCCGCCGAGCTCGGTCAGGGGCTTGGCCGGGATCGTGAGGCTGGCCTTGTTCACGCAGCCCTCGATGACGGTCGTGCCGAAGGCCTGGCCGGCGATCGCGCCCTTGTAGTCGGTAGTGCTCGCCGGGGTGAAGCTCACGGCGCCTATAGTCGTGATGTTCGAGACCTCGGCATCCTCGACGACGCCGAACACGGAGTTGCCGATGGTGATCGTGTGGCCGTCGCCGTCGAAGACGCTCGCGAAGCGGTTGGCGGAGGTGCCGATGCTGTCCACTGCCAGGCGCCCGTCGCTGTCCGTGGCGTCGAAGTCGGCGGCGAGCTTGAAGGCGCCGTAGGGCCAGGCGCCCTTGGCGTTGTTCACGGCCAGCGCCGCGAACTCGAGCTCGTCTTTGCTGGAGATGGTGTAGGGGTCGGCCGTCGTGCCCGCGCCGGAAAGGCCGTCCACCGACGTGCAGTACACCTGGTAGACGACGCTGTTGGTGCCGGTGTAGTTGCCGATGCCGTTGACGGTGGCCGTCGCCGTGCCCGTGGCCGCGTTGTCCGCGTACGAGACCGTGTAGTCGCTGCCCAGCACCAGGGTCGTGCTCCTGGCGTCTTTCACCGTCAGAGTGGGCTCGGCCGGGATGGAGGGCGCCGCCCACATGGCCGGGATCTCGGCGATGGTCGCGCTCGACACGTTCTGCGGCGCGATGGTGAAGCTGAGCTCTTTCGTGCCCGTGTACAGGCCGATGCCCGTCAGAATCGCCTTCGCCGTGCCGGCGTTGACGTTGTCTGCGTAGGAGAGGGTGAAGTCGCGGCCGGCGACGAGTTCCGCATCGCCCACCTTGACACCCGTCGGCGCAGGTGTGAGGGCAATCCCCGTGTAGGTCTGGTCGCCGATCGCATCGGCCGTCGCGTCCGAGAGGTCGGACTGCGAGCCGCCGCGCTCCCAGTACAGGGCCGGGTAGCCGGCGTTGACCTCGGGCGCGGGGCTGTCGGCCACGAAGGCGGAGCCGAGCTTGGTGCCGGTCAGGGCCTTCAGGGTGTCGCCGATGACGCCTGCCACGTCCTCGGTGATGGGGGAACCGTCGGTGACGCTCGTGGTGCCGACGGTGGAGCTGGCGCCGGTGCCCTCCTCGTAGTTGCCGGAGAAGCTGCACGTGGTAATCCAGCCCTTCGTTATGTTGGCGGACTTCGACTTCAACGTGAGCGTGCCGACGAACTGGCCGGGCGTGCTGGCAGTGGTGGCATTCGCAGTGAGGGTGCCCGCGTTGTAGCCGGACAGCGTGAGCGTGCGCGCGGCCGAGTAGCTAGAGCTGGTGTTGTCGGCGCCGAGAAGGCCGCCGACGGCCGCCTTGGCAGACGTTCCGGTGGCCGTCCCGGAGACGGCGCCGCGGTTGTAGCAGGCGTCCACGGACAGGTAGCCGTCCGAGTTGCCCTGCTGGCCGGAGTCGCCCACGATGCCGCCGACCCGCGCGCCGCCGGAGATGTTGCCCGTGTTCGCGCAGCGCTTGACGGTGGTCGTGGTGTAGGAGAAGTCGTAGCCGAGTATGCCGCCCACGTAGCCGCTGCCATCCTTCAGCGTGATCGTCCCTTTGTTCACGCAATCCTCGAAGCTGACCGTCTGCCACGAGGTGTCGGGCTGGTAGGTGCTGGCCGATGCCGAGTAGTGGGTGCCCAGGATGCCGCCGTAGCCGTCGGAGCTGCCGTAGTTCGGGGAGATGATGGTGCCCTCGTTCACGCAGTTCTTGAAGGTGGCGCGCACGACGTAGCCGGCGATGCCGCCCGTCTGGCCCCACGACGCCGTCATGTAGTCCGCGCTGTCGTTGCCGAGGGTGGCCTTGTTCACGCAGTTCTCGAACACGGCGGTGCTGCCGTAGACGCGGGCTGCGATGCCGCCGGCGTACCTGCCGTCGACCCTGCCCTCCACGGTGATGTTTTTGAAGGTCTGCACCGTGTCGTAGGAGTTGGAGTCCGTCGTGCCCGCATAGGCCACGAGGCCGCTGTATCCCTGGCTTCCGCCCTGAAGGTACGAGATGCCCAGCGTGATGGTGTGGCCGTCGCCGTCGATGCTGCCGCTGAAGAACTGCTTGGTCCATATCCCGGTGTCGTAGTCGTAGGTGTAGGTACCGAGGGGGTCGGCCGCCAGGTCCGTGTCGTCGGCCGCCGTGGCGTCGAAGTCGGCCGTGACCTTGAACCACTGGCCGGCGTAGTTGTTCGCGCCCGCGCTGCCCGCGCCGTCCCAGTCCGTGTTCGTCTGGTGCGCGACGTATTGCAGGTCGCCCTTGCTGCCGATCAGGTAGGGATCGGCCTCGGTGCCCGTGCCGGAGATGCTGCTGGAGGCGCGCACCACGTTGAAGGTGGTGGTCAGCGAGCCGACCGTGCCCGCGGAGGCCGGCTTGATGTTGGCCGTCGCGACGCCCTTCTCGACGTTGTCGACCCACTCGACGACGTAGTCGGTGCCCTCGACGAGGGTCTTCTCGCCGGTCTCGTCCTTCACCGTCAGGGCCGGGGTCGCCGGCTCTTCGGGCCCGTAGCTCCAGGTGTTGCCCGGCTGCTCCACCGAGCACTTGGACAGGTCGAGCTGCTTGATGGAGAAGGTGACGGTCTTGGTCTGGCCCGTGTAGCGGCCGACGCCGTAGACCGTGGCCTTGGCCGTGTTCTCGCCCGGCTGGATGTTGTCCTCGTAGACGACGTAGTAGTCGGCATTGGCGTTCAGGGTGGTCTCGCCGAGCTTCACCGTCAGGGCGGGTTTCACCGCCTGGCCGGTGTAGGACTGCTCGTCGATCGCGGAGATCTCGGCGTTCGAGAGGTCGATCTCGGACTGGCCGGCCTGCCAGAACAGGGCGGGATAGCCGTTGTTGACGTTCTTCTCGTCGGCGACAAAGCCGTTGCCCAGCGTGGACAGGCCCGCCTTGATCTCGGCGAGCGTGGAGAACTTCGCGTCCTCAGGCGCCGTCGCGTCGCCGTTCTTGGTGTCGGTGGTGCGCCAGGCGTTTGCAGCCGAGCCGCTCAGGGCCATGATGTTGGAGTAGACGCCGGTGCCGCGGTAGGTGGCCTCGTCGACCTTGTCCGTGAACATGGTGGAGAAGACCGCGCCCTCGTAGGCGCCGCTTGCCTGGCCCAGGTTGTAGCAGCCGGCCACGACGCCGTTCACATAGCCCGCGACGCCGCCGGCGCTGCCGATGGTGCCTTGGTCGATGTCGCCTTTGGCGTAGCAGTTGATGATGTTGACGGCGCTGCGGTAGTCGCTCTCGCCGCCGAAGATGCCGCCGCAGCCGCGCGAGCCGGAGCCGTTGCCGTCGACGTCGACGTCGGCCCAGCAGTTCATGATGGTGGGCCACTCGGCGCGCGTCATGGTCAGGGTCGCGGAGGTGTCAGAACCCATGTCGGTGTTCGAGCAGCCGACGATGCCGCCGCCCACGCGGGCCTTCACCCAGCCGGTCACGCCGAGGGTCTTCACCACGGCGCCCTTGCCGATGGCCGAGATGAGGCCCTGGTAGCCGTTGAAGTTGGTGGAGCAGTTGATGGAGCCGTCGACCGAGAGATTGCTGACGGTGTGGCCCTGGCCGTCGAAGGTGCCCTGCCAGGCGACCTCGGAATAGGTGCCGTTGCTCGTGCCCTGGCCGCCGCCGCCCCAGTTGTTGAAGTCGGCGATGGGGTCGAACTGCTTGTTGCCCAGGTCGATGTCGGCGCCCAGCTTCACGGTCTTGCCCGCGAAGTTGTCCTGGGCGATGCCGGCGGCCTTGGAGTCGTGGGTGCCCGCCTCCCATGCCGCGTAGTCGTTCTTGGGGCTGGTGATGGCCGCGAGGCCCGCGAGCTCGGCGGCCGTGGAGATGGTGAACTCCTTGTCGGTCGTGTTGTACCAGCTCGTGTCGATGGTCTTGCCGTCCCAGGCGTCGCCTGCGGCGAGGACAGCGGCGTTGTTCGCCTGCGGCTGCTCGACCTCGACGGTCTGCGCCGCCTCGGCGGCGGATGCCGCCTCGGTGGTGGCGGGCTCTTGCGCCGCCTCGGCGGCCTCGTCTGCCGCCTGCTGCTGCGTGTCGGCCGCAGCTGCCTCTTGCGTGTCCGCGCCTTCCTGCGCAGCCTGCTCAGTCGCAGCTTGCGTCTGGGCGGCGGCCGCCGTGGCGGCTATCGCCTGCGCGGACGGGAGACAGAAGGAGATGCACAGCGCCAGCGAGCATACGACTGCGAGCAGCTTGTGCAACGACCCCCCCCCGAACACGTTTTCCGACAATTTCTTCCTGCTCATACGTACCCCTTTCATCCGTCTAGGGACCTTGCAAGAACGCCATGCCTTCTTCGGGGAGGGAGGCGGGGTTGCCGCGCGTCGCGTGCCGCGTGCCACATGCCGTATGCCGTGTGCCACGTGTCGCGCGCCGCACACCAGACGTCGCGCGTCGCCATCGCACAGCTCTGCCGCCAGTCTCCTAAAAAGACGATTGCCCGCACCTTAAATTATTCTGAACGAGAAGTAAATTGCATAAAAAATAGATAAAGCCCCCGCCGCACCCCTCCGCAGCACCGAAGCGCAGCGCCGAGGCAGCTACAGCAACGAGGCCATATATGTGGGAATGCACAGCGTCGCACCGTCGCGGCGCAGGTCCTTCGTGTACACGAGAAGGCTCCGCCCGACGCGCGAGGGGTACTTCTCGGAGAAGGCGTCGAGCGAGGCGTGGGTCTTGTAGCGCGAGGACTTCACCTCGACGGGGCAGACCTTCTTGCCGTCGGCCAAGATGAAGTCGATCTCGTAGTTGCGTTTACCCCCCTCTTTCGCCCACGTGTGGTAGAACAGCCCGTGCCCGTGCGCGACGAGCTCCTGGGCGACGGCGTTTTCGTAGAGGGCGCCCAGGTTCGCGGGCAGTTTGTCCGCAAGGAGCTTGTCGTATATCAGGTTTTCCGTGAAGGCCCTGTCCTTGAACGCCAAGGTGGTGAAAAGCCCCGTGTCCGCGAGGTAGAGCTTGAACTTCTCGAGGTCGATGCTTGCCGACATGCCGGCGTTGGGGTCGTTGGCGTGGTAGGCGACGAGCACCGTCTTCGACTCGCGCAGCTCGGCGATCTCCTCGAATATGTCTGCCGCGCGGCGGTGCGCCAGCACGCTCGACACGTTGTAGCGCGAGGCGCCCTGCGAGAGCTGCGAGGGGATCGCGTCGAAGAGCAGGGAGAGGGCGCCGGAGGGGCTGATCTTGTGGAAGTCCTCCTCGTAGAGGCCGATGATGTCGCGCTTCACCTCGTCCACCTCCCGCAGGTTGTTCGTCTGCAGGTAGGCGTCCACGGCCTGGGGCATGCCGCCCACGAGCATGTAGAGGCGAAAATCGCGCATGAGCTTTCTGTTCAGGGCCTCGCCGAGCTCTTTTCTCTCGGAAAACGCCTGGGAGAGGACGGGAAAGCTCGCCTCGTCGCCGCAGGCCCACCTGAACTCCTCGAAATCCATGGGGCGCATCTGGAGCTTGCGCTCCTCGCTGGGCACCAGGATGTCGCGCGTGTTTCTGCGGATGGAGATGAGCGAGCCCGTCTCGACGTAGTCGTAGCGGCCGTCGGCCACGAGCGCCTTGACGGCCTGCCGGGCCTTCGGGCACAGCTGCACCTCGTCGAAGACGATGAGGGACTCGCGCTCGAAGAGGCGCACGCCGTAGCGCAGCTGGAGCTGGAGGAAGAGGTAGTCGAGGTCGGAGACGTCGTCGAAGAGGGCGCGGAGCTCGGGCGCGGCCTGGGCGAAGTCGACGAATATGCAGCTGCGGTACTCCTCGCGGGCGAAGCGCTCGACGACGGTGGTCTTGCCGATGCGGCGCGCGCCCTCGACGAGCAGGGCCGTCTTGCCGGCCTGGGAGCGCTTCCATTCCAGCATTTCCGCGTATATCTTGCGCTTGAACATGATGCACCGCCCATTTTTGCAGGTGAACGTTGTTGCGTGCGCATTTCCGCACTTTTTGAAAGCGCGATTTTGCGCATTTCCGCACTTTTTCTAAAGGGAAAATAGCGCATTTCCGCACTTTTTAAAAGCGCGATTTTGCGCATTTCCGCACTTTTTGCAAAATGCAGCCGCCCGTCCGCCTCCCAGCGCGACACCGGCGCAGCGACGCACCACGCCGAGGCGGCACACTCGCGACCCTCTATATGCCGGGCATTGTGCCTGCAGCTAGCGCGCGTTCTCGGCCTTTATGGCGCGGAGCAGCTTCTTGTCGAAGGTCAGGACCTCGCGCCCGTTGAGGGTGGCCTCCGCGAGCAAGACGCAATCGACGAAATCGAGTTTTCCGGCGCCGTAGCGCGCAAGGGACTCGCGGGCTACCTCCTCGCGCGCGCACCACACCTCGTCCAGAAGGGCGTCGAGGACGCGGGCGACGTCGGCGCGCGGTTTGCCGTAAAAGCCCGCGAGGACGTAGATGCACTCGGCAAGGACCTCGATGGTCAGCTCGGCCTCGCCCGCCTCTATCGTCTCGGCAGCCTTTTGCGCCTGCTCGGGGATGTCGCAGACGAGATAGCGGCAGACCGCGTTCGCGTCAAGCAAGGTCCGCATGTTTGCTCACCGCCGCCCGCTCCCACGCGCCCTTCTCGCGGGCAGGATCTGCGACGGGGGCCAAATCCGAGAAGACTCCCATCAGGCGCGCCCCGCCCTTTGCCTGCGACGCAGACGAGACGAGCGTGGCGGCGGGTTTGTTGTAGCGGGTGATGCGGTACGCGGCGGTACCCGCCCCCACCTCGTCGAGCATCTCGCTGAAATGGGCCTTCGCCCACGAAGCGCTCACCTGTTTTTCCACGACGGCCGGCATGGCGCCCCCCTTCAATCGCAAAAACGTCTGGGGAAAGGGTAGCCCGGATGGTGAAATAGGTCAACAT
>CAVAWX010000024.1:0-23800 GCA_963592385.1 Acidaminococcaceae bacterium
CGGTTGCGGCGCCCCATGTTCTTGCGCGTGCCCACCGCAGACCCGCGCCGCGCCGTGGACTTCAATCGCGCGAGGGCATCGGCCTCGTCGGTGCTCTCCACCTGCGCCCGCAAGGCCACGGCCTGGTCGCGCAGTCGGGCGGCCTGCTCGAAGTCGAGCCCCTCGGAGGCCTCGGCCATCTGCTCTTCGAGGCTCGAGAGCATGCGCAGCACCTCCTCGCGCCCCAGCTCGGCCAGCTCGCCGGCCAAGGCGTCGGCGGCCGCCTTCGCATCGCCGCCCTCTTCACCACCGACGATCTCGTCCATGATCGAGCTGATGGCCTTGCGCACGCTCTTCGGCTCGATGCCGTGCTCGGCGTTGTAGCGCATCTGGATCTCGCGGCGGCGGGCCGTCTCGTCGATGGCCTGGCGCATGGAGTCGGTCACGTGGTCGGCGTACATCACCACGCGCCCGGAGACGTTGCGCGCCGCACGCCCGATGGTCTGGATGAGGCTGCGGTGGTTGCGCAGGAAGCCCTCCTGGTCGGCGTCGAGTATGCACACGAGCGCCACCTCGGGCAGGTCGAGCCCCTCGCGCAGCAGGTTTATCCCCACGAGCACGTCGAACTTGCCCTGGCGCAGGTCCTGCAGCAGCTCGACGCGCTCGACGGTGCCGATGTCGGAGTGCAGGTAGTTCGCCCGCACGCCCGCGTCGAGCAGGTAGTCGGTCAGCTCCTCGGCCATCTTCTTGGTCAGCGTCGTGACGAGCACGCGCTCGCCGGCGCCCACGGCCTGCTGTATTTCACCCAGCAGATCGTCGATCTGGCCTTTCGTGGGCCGCAGCTCCACTTCCGGGTCCAGAAGGCCGGTGGGGCGGATGATCTGCTCGACCGTCTGCTCGCTCACGCGCTGCTCGTAGTCGCCCGGCGTGGCCGACACGTAGACGAACTGCGGGATGCGCGCCTCGAACTCGTCGTAGCGCAGGGGGCGGTTGTCGAGGGCGGAGGGCAGCCGGAAGCCGTTTTCCACGAGCGTGACCTTGCGGCTGCGGTCGCCTTCGTGCATGCCGCGGATCTGCGGGACCGTCACGTGGCTCTCGTCGATGATGGTGAGAAAGCCCTTGCCACCGAAGTAGTCGAGCAGCGTGTAGGGCGCCTCGCCGGGGGCGCGGCCGTCCAGGTGGCGCGAGTAGTTCTCGATGCCGGTGCAAAAGCCCATGGTCTCGAGCATCTCCAAGTCGTAGGAGGTGCGCTGCTCCAGGCGCTGCGCCTCGAGCAGCTTGCCGGCCTCCTTCAGCTCGCCGCACCTTGTCCGCAGCTCATCGGATATGCTCACCAGCGCGTGCTCGACGCTCGGGCGGCTCGTGACGTAGTGGCTCGCCGGCCAAATGGGCACGCTGCGGTACTCCATCTGCTCCTCGCCCGTCAGAGGGTCGATGCCGCGTATGGAGTCGATCTCGTCGCCGAAGAACTCGACGCGCACGAGCGAATCGGCGTACGGCGGGTAGATGTCCACCACGTCGCCGCGCACGCGGAAGGTGCCCCGCGCGGACTCGTAGTCGTTGCGGTCGTACTGGATGTCGATCAGGCGGGCGATCAGCTCGTCGCGCTCCATCGGCACCGCGCAATCGAGGAACACCGACATGTCGGCGTAGGTGTCGGGGCTGCCGATGCCGTAGATGCAGCTGACCGATGCCACGATGATGACGTCGCGGCGGGTGAGCAGGGCCGCCGTGGCCGCGTGGCGCATCTTCTCCACGTCCTCGTTGATCGAGGAGTCCTTCTCGATGTAGGTGTCGGTCTGGGGGACGTAGGCCTCGGGCTGGTAGTAGTCGTAGTAGCTGACGAAGTAGTTCACGGCGTTGTCGGGGAAGAACGCGCGCAGCTCGCTTGCCAGCTGGGCGGCCAGCGTCTTGTTGGGCGCCATGACCAGCGTGGGCATCTGGAGGCGCTCGATGACCTTTGCCATGGTGAAGGTCTTGCCCGAACCCGTCACGCCGAGCAGCGTCTGGTAGCGCTTGCCCTCCTGCACGCCGGCCGCGATGGCCGCGACCGCCTCGGGCTGGTCGCCCGCCATCTCGTAGGGCGCCTCGACGCGAAACGGCTTGCCCGCCTCGCGCGCGCCGCCTATGAGCGCTGCCTGCGCTTGCTGGACTCCCATGTGCGCAACCTCACTTCCGTTCTTTCGGGGCGGCGGGTGAACCGGGCGCGTCGTGGCCCGAAGGGGCGGCGGGCGCGTGCGACGTGGCCCAATCGCCGGCCGCGACATGCGCGTCCCACCAGCTCTGCGCCCATGCGGCCAGCTCGGCGCGGGTGCCCGTATTGTCGCAGACCACATCGGCGAAATTGTCGCAGACCACATCTGCGATGCGCTCGCGCGCGGCGTCGCTTGCCTGCACGGCGATGCGCGCGCAGGCGTCGCCGGCGTCCATGCCGCGCTCCACGGCACGCGCCAGACGCAGGTCGGAAGGGGCGGAGACGGCGATGCGCTCGTCGGCGAGCGCGGCGAAATCCGGCACGCGGTCGAGCAGCGCCGCCTCGACCACCTGCACCGGCGCGTCCGAGACGGGCACGCAGTGCACGTCCACAAGGTAGTCGGCGGCGCGTGCGAGTATGCGCGGCGACATGATGGCGTCGAGCTGCTCGGTGGCCTGCGGGGTCGCAAACGCGCGGCGGGCGAGGAGCGCGCGGTTCACCACCCCCTCCCCGTCCACGATGTCCTCGCCGAAGCACGCGGCCAGCTCGCGGCGGGCTTCCTCGTCCTCGTCGAGCACGAGGTGCCCGATCTCGTCGAGGTCGATGCTCGTCGCGCCGAGCGCGCACAGCTCGCGCACCAGCTCGCTTTTACCCGACCCGAGGCCGCCTGTGACCATGACCGTGTACATTTCTCGCGCCCTCGCCGCCTATCTCCAGGGGTCCTCGCAGGGTTCTTCATCGTCCATGCGCCCCCACGCGTCCATGTAGTCGGAGTAGGGGTCGTAGCCGTCGTCGTCTTCGCCGGGCGCGCGCAAGTCGGCTGCGCGGGGGTCTGCGACCGGCGCGGGAAACGCCTCGCGGCGCGCCGACGGGGAGTCGTCGCGCATGTCGTCTGCACTTGCCATGAAAGCCCTCCTCCTCGCCGAAAGCGCCAAGCGCGCCCCTCTCCTCGCGGGCGCATCGGGCACGCCAGCCGCGCCAATAAAAAACGGCCCGCGCATGCAGGCCGTTTCACATTCGTTGGTCGCGGGGGCTGGATTTGAACCAACGACCTCCGGGTTATGAGCCCGGCGAGCTACCAGACTGCTCCACCCCGCAATGTATGCGCGCCCACATCTGGTATCTCGTGGGCAACGGCGCTATAGGATACGCCCCTTGCAGACGCCGCGCAAGGGGGTGAACGAAGTTTTTCACCTACCCGCCCCGAGGGCATCACCATGAAAGGGCGTCCGATCCGCACCCCGGAAGGCCGGTTCGATGACCCCCGCGCTGATCGGGATACACAAGGAAAGCGGCCTCGAGCGCGTCCAGGGCGCCCCCCTTCGATGAGGTTGCTGGAAGTAAAATTGATTTTAGTTTAATGCAAGTTCAAGCCAAATAGTAAAATTGATTTTCTTTTTCCGTCGAGCCTATCGTGCACGGACTGTTGACTCTGTTTCAGGCGGACTCGGACAGATTCGGGCGCGGATGGGCTTCATCGAAAGCCACGGGTTCTCCATCGGTGGCGGCGGGCCGTCGCGCTAGAATCTACGCACTTTTTACCCGCAGAAGGCGGATGCGGCACGCGAACGAGAGAGCGCGGGCGGCGGGCCGACTGCGGGCGCCACACGGCCACATCGAGGAAGGGGTTGAATCGATGCACACCGTCGACTTGTCGTCTGCCGCCACGGACACACAAGACGCCGCGCGGATAGCGGCGCGCGCGCAGGTGAACATACGCGACTGCTACCAATGCGGTAAATGCTCGGCCGGCTGCCCGATGGCAAGCGGCATGGACGCAGGCCCGCGCGAGGTCGTGCACATGCTGCAGCTGGGGCTGGTCGAAGACGCGCTGCGGGCAAAAAGCCCGTGGATCTGCGCGCAGTGCATGACCTGCTCGTCGCGCTGCCCGCAGCAGATCGACGTGGCGGAGCTGATGCGCGCCGTCCGCATGACCTCCCACGAGCGCGGATATCGCGCGAGCAAGGAAAGCGACGTGTTCGAAAACGTCTTCATCGAGGGCGTGCGCGGGCACGGGCGCAGCAGCGAGACCTGGCTGGCCGCCGCCTACAACCTGCGCTCCGGCCACCTGTTCCAGGACATGGGCAACGCGCCGAAGATGCTGTCGAAGGGCCTGGTCGGCGTGCAGCACGAAAACGTCGCCGACCGCGAGGCCGTGCGCCGGCTCGTGGACCGCTGCCTGAAAAAAGACGCGGATGCGGGCGCGGGCGAAGGTGCCGGCGTGAAGCCCTGCGCGGGTGAAACGGACGGCGCGTCCGCACCCTCGGACGCGGGCACGGACGGAAAGGCGGGTGAATGAGCATGCCGCAGATGGACTACGCATGGTTTCCCGGCTGTTCGGCGATGTCGACGGGCATCTCGTACACGAAATCGACCGCGTTCGTCGCGGACAGGATTGGCCTGCAGCTGCGCGAGATAGACGACTGGTGCTGCTGCGGCACCTCGGCCGCGCGCATGACCGACGAGGACCTCGCCTACGCCCTGCCCGCCCGCAGCCTCGCCCTGGGCGAGCAGCAGATGCCGGGGCTTGACGTGGTCGCGCCCTGCACGGGCTGCTACGCGTCGCTGAAGCGCACGGCTTGGAAGGCGCGCCGCGACGAGGAGCTGCGCGCGCACATCTCGGATTTGATCGAGATGGAGTACGCGGCAAGCGCCGAGGTAAGGAGCCTGCTCGAGCTTTTCGTCGAGCCCGACATGGTGAACCTGGTGGCCTCGCGCCTGGAAGCAGACCTCGGCGGCATGAAGATCGCCTGCTACTACGGCTGCACGCAGGTGCGCCCCGCCGAGCTGGCGAACTTCGAGAACCCCGAAAACCCGCAGGCCATGGAGCGCCTGCTCGACGCATGCGGCGCCGAGTGCGTGGACTGGGCCTTCAAGACGGAGTGCTGCGGCGCCTCCGGGCACGTCATCTCGCCCGAGGCCGCCCGCAGCGCATGCGCGCGCATCTACGCCAACGCGGCCGCCGCGGGCGCCGAGGCCATTGTCACGAGCTGCCCGCTGTGCTGGCTCAACCTCGACATGCGCGAGGAGCAGGTGGCGCGCAAGGTCGGCGCCGACTGGAACATCCCCGTCTATTACTTCACCGAGCTTCTCGCCGCGGCAATGGGAGCCGACGCCGAGACGGCGGGGCTTTCCCACCACTTCGTCGACGCGAAGAGCCTGCCTGCGCGGCGGATCGCAGGATTTCAGATGGCACCCGCAACAGCAGACAGCGCGGCCGTTTCGCCAACAGAAGACGCGCCCGCCACGCAAGATAAGCCCGCGTCGCAGGCGGACAAACCCGCCGCATCCGCGAGCACCCCAGCAACCCCCGCACCCGAGGAGGTGGTCTAGATGGCGCGCATCGGCGTCTTCGTCTGCCAGTGCGGCAGCAACATCGCCTCGATGGTCGACACCGAGGCCGTCGCCGACTTCGCCGCAACGCTGCCCGGCGTCGTGTGGACGGAGAACAACAAGTACACCTGCTCGGACCCCGGCCAGGAGCAGATCAAGGAAAGCATCGCCGCGCATGCGCTCGACCGCATCGTCGTAGCCGCCTGCTCGCCGTCCATGCACGAGCTGACCTGGCGCAAGCTTCTCGCGCAGACCGACGTGAACCCCTACATGCTCGAGGTCGCGAACCTGCGCGAGCAGTGCAGCTGGGTCCACACCGACAAGGCCGAGGCGACCGAGAAGGCCAAAGACCTCGTGAAGATGGCCGTCGCGAAGGTGGCGCGCAACACGCCGCTGTTCACCGAGGAAATCCCCGTGACGAAAAACGCGCTGGTCGTGGGCGGCGGCATCGCCGGCATGCAGGCGGCGCTCGACATCGCCGACGCGGGATATGCCGTCACCCTCGTGGAGCGCGAGCCGACCATCGGCGGCAAGATGCCCAAACTGGACAAGACCTTCCCCACCATGGACTGCTCGGCCTGCATCTGCACGCCCAAGATGTCCGAAGTGGGCAACCACCCCAAGATCACGGTGAAGACCATGGCCGAGGTCGAAAAGGTGGACGGCTACGTGGGCAACTTCCAGGTGACGATCCGCGAGAAGGCCAAGTACGTGGACTACGACCTGTGCACGGGCTGCGGCCTGTGCACGACGAAGTGCCCGACCAAGAACATCCCCAACGAGTGGAACGAGCTGATGGACACGCGCCCGGCCATCTACAAGGCCTTCGAGCAGGCGGTGCCCTCCAAGCCCGTCATCGACGCCGGCGCGTGCAAGAAGCTGCTGAACGGCAAGTGCGGCGTCTGCGAGAAGATATGCCCCACGGGCGCCATACGCTACGACGACGAGGACCGCTCCACCACCGAGACCTTCGGCGCGGTCATCCTGGCCACGGGCTACGACCTGATCTCGTGGCAGGAGCTCTACCCCGAATACGGCGGCGGCGCCTACGCCGACGTGATCGACGGGCTGCACTTCGAGCGCCTCGTGAACGCCTCCGGCCCCACCGAAGGCCACATTTGCCGCCCCTCGGACGGCAAGGAGCCCAAGAGCATGGTCGTGGTGAAGTGCGTGGGCAGCCGCGACCCGGCCAAGGGCGTGGGCTACTGCTCGCGCGCCTGCTGCATGTACGGCGCCAAGCACGCGCACCAATACCTCGACAAGGTGCCCGACGGGCGCTGCTACGTCTTCTACATGGACGTGCGCACCCCCGGCAAGCGCTACGACGAGTTCTACATGCAGGCCAAAGGCGACGGCGCCCTCTATTTGCACGGGCGCGTGAGCAAGATATACCGCGAGGGCGACCATCTGGTCGTGCTGGGCGCCGATGCGCTGTCCGGCTCCAACGTGCGCGTCGAGGCCGACATGGTCGTCGTGGAGACGGCCATGGTGCCGGCCGCCAAGAGCCGCGCCACCGCGATGATGTTCGGCGTGCAATGCGACGAGGACGGCTGGATCACCGAGGCGCACCCCAAGCTGCGCCCCGTCGAGACGGCCAGCCGCGGCATCTACCTGGCGGGCGCGGCGCAAGGCCCCAAGGACATCCCCGACACGGTCGCGCAGGCGGGCGCGGCGGCGGCCAAGGTCATCGGCATGTTCGCGCACGACAGCCTCGAGTCCAACCCGCAGATCAGCAGCGTGGACATCGCGAAGTGCGCGGGCTGCGGGCGCTGCGTGCCCATATGCCCCTACGGCGCCTTGAGCCTCGTGGAGAAGAACCTGCGCGAGAACTCGGTGAAGGTCACGCGCAAGGTCTGCGAGGTGAACTCGGCGCTGTGCCAGGGCTGCGGCGCGTGCACCGTGGCCTGCCGCCCGGGCGCGCTCGATTTGCTGGGCTACACAGACGAGTCGATCATGCAGGAGGTGAACGCGCTATGCCAGTGGTAGAGAAAGCGGGCGCGGCGCAGGCTGGCGGCGTGCAGACCGGCGGCAAGGCCGCGCAGGCAGACGGCGCGGCGCAAGAACAGGAGTTCCGCCCGAAGATACTGGCCTTCACCTGCCGCTGGTGCACCTACGCGGGCGCCGATCTGGCGGGTCTGAACCGCATGAAGTATCCGGCCGACATACGCCTTCTGCGCGTGCCCTGCTCGGGGCGGGTGAACCCGCAGTACGTGCTCGAGGCCTTGCAGCGCGGCGCGGACGGCGTGCTGGTGTGCGGCTGCCACCCGGGCGACTGCCACTACGCGACGGGCAACTACTACGCCAAACGCCGTACTACGCCAAGCGCCGCCTGATGGTCTTCAAGCGCGAGCTGGAATACATCGGCCTCGAGCCCGACCGCTTCCAGGTGCGCTGGATATCGGGCGCCGAGGCGGGCAAGTTCCGCGACACGGCGCAGGCCTTCTGCGAGCGCATACGCGAGCTGGGCCCCATCGGAAGCGACTTCAACCTGGAGCCGGGCTTCATCGCCGAGCTCGACGAGCTGTGCAACGCAGGTGAAGCTCCCTGCGCGGCGGGCAAAGCCGACGGCGGCAATGCGGACGGCGCCGGCGATAAAAACGGCGCGGACGCGGACGGGAAAGGAGGCGAGGCGTGATGGCGAACCTGCAAGAAGAGCTGCGCGCGACGGCGCGGGAGCTGCTGGAAAGCGGCCAAGTCGTGGCCTTCGTCGGCTGGGAGGCCGGACGCTTCACCCACCAGACGACGCCGCTCGTGTGCTTCACCCCCGACGACACGGACCGCCTGGTCTTTGACGAGTGGTGCGTGAACACCCTCGCGAAATACGCCCGCGACCTGAAAGGCCGCGGCAAGGTGGGGTTGGCCGTGCGCGGCTGCGATTCGCGCGCGGTGAACCGCATGGTCCAAGACGGGCAGCTTTCCCGCGACGAGCTCGTGCTCGTCGGCCTGCCCTGCCCCCAGATGAAAGACCGCGCGACGGACACGGTGCTGAACAAATGCGCGAACTGCCGCCACAGAAACCCCGTGACGAGCGACATCGCGCTCGGCGAGCCCGTGGAGGAAACCCCGCCGGACGACCGCTACGCGCAGGCGACGCTGCTCGAGGGCCTGGACGCGGACATGCGCCGCAACTTCTTCGACGCGGCCTGGACGAAGTGCATACGCTGCTATGCCTGCCGCGACGTCTGCCCCTGCTGCAGCTGCCGCAGCTGCTTCGTGGACAGCCGCCGCGTGGGCTGGCTGGGCAAGCAGAACAACCTCAACGAGAACCGCTTCTACGGGCTCGTGCGCGCCTTCCACATCTCGGACCGCTGCATCGAATGCGGCGAATGCGAGCGCGCCTGCCCCATGGACCTGCCGCTCATGGCCTTGAACCGCAAGCTGGTGAAGGACATGAACGGCCTGTTCGGCGAATACGAAAGCGGCATGACAGCCGACAACCCGGACGTCTTGGGCACCTACCGCCTAGACGACCTCGAAGAGTTCATGTAGGAGGGGGCGCGACATGCTGTTGAAGAAAGACAAGCTCGACGACCTGCTGGCCGCGCTCGCGCACGAGCAGGCGGTCTACGTGCCCAAGCAAGTGGCCGGGCAGCTGAAGTTCACCTTGCTGGACAACCCGGGCGAGATGAAGCTCGGCGCGGGCAACACGCTCTTCCCGCCCAAGGGCCTGCTGTTCCCGCAGGCCGAGAAGATGTACGCCTACGGCGTCGGCGCGGACGGCACCATGTTCGTGCGCCCGACCGTCGAGGGCGGCGCGCAGACGATATTCGGCCTGCGCCCCTGCGACATGCGCAGCATCGAATGCCTGGACGACGTGTTTTTCACCAAGGGCTACGTGGACGAGTACTACGAGGCCAAACGCGAGAAGACCTGCTGCGTGGCGCTGGCCTGCACCGAGGCAGCCGAGACCTGCTTCTGCGAGTCGATGGGCAACTCGCCGGATGCCGCGCCGGCGGCCGACATCATGCTGCATGACTGCGGCGACGCCTTTGCGGTAGTCGCACAGACCGAACTGGGCGAGGCGGCGCTGGCCGGCCCCTGGAAGGCGTTTCTCGAGGAGGGCGACGCGGACGCGAGCAAAGATGCGGCGCAGGCGCACTGCACCCTGGAAGTGGATGCCGCGCACATCGCCGAGCGCATGGCCGGCCTGGCCGACAGCGACGAGCTGTGGCGACGAGCTGTGGGAGGCGACGGCCATCAAGTGCCTGAACTGCGGCACCTGCACCTACCTGTGCCCCACCTGCTACTGCTTCGACATCGAGCAGTCCAACCGCAACAAGGAGGGCGTGCGTTTCCGCTGCTGGGACAGCTGCATGTTCTCCGAGTACACCGAGATGGCGGGCGGCCACAACCCGCGCCCGGCCAAGCGCGATCGGGTGAAGAACCGCTTCATGCACAAGCTGGCCTGGTTCGAGGAGCGCTACGGCAAGAAGCTGTGCGTGGGCTGCGGACGCTGCATCGAGAAATGCCCCGTCGCGCTCGACATCACGGTGCTGATCGACCGGGCAAACGAGCTGCACGGAAAGGAGGCCGCACATGCCTAACCCCGTACACATCGAGCACGGCTGCGCGCACGGCGGCGAGCCGTACATCCCCGTCGTCTGCAAGATCGTCTCCATCGTGGAGGAGACCTCCGACGTGAAGACCTTCCGCCTGCAGACCCTGGACGGGCGTCGCCCCTTCGACTCCAAGCCCGGGCAGCTGGCGATGTTCAGCTTCGTCTCCGAGGGCGAGTCGATGTTTTGCATCTCGGGCACCGGCGCCGACTACGTGGAGTTCACGGTGAAGAAGGTCGGGCGCGTGACCGAGCGCCTGCACGCCTGCGAGGTCGGCTCGCAGGTGGGGCTGCGCGGGCCGTACGGCAACTGGTTTCCCTACGAGTCGTGCAAGGGCCGCGACCTGCTCTTCGTGGGCGGCGGGATCGGCATGCCGCCCGTGCGCAGCTTCGCCTTGTGGTGCATCGAGCACCGCAGCGACTACGGCCACATCGACTTCGTGTACTCGGCGTCCACCTACGCCGACCTCGTGTGCCGCGAAGATTTGTTCGAGAACTGGCCCAAGGTCGACGACATGAACGTCTACACGAGCGTCTACCACGCCGACGGCGTCCACGACGTGCCGGAAGGCTACACGGCGCCGTTCATGGAGACACTGCCGCTGAAGGTGTCCGACAACAGCGTGGCCGTGCTGTGCGGCGGGCCGTCGCTGTATCGCACCTGCTCGGAGCAGCTGTTGAAGATGGGGTTTGCGCCGGAGCAGATCGTGACGACGCTGGAGATGCGCATGAAGTGCGGCGTCGGCAAGTGCGGGCGCTGCAACGTGGGCAGCCACTACATCTGCCTCGACGGGCCGGTGTTCACCCGCGCCGAGATCGACCAGATGGAAAAGGGCGCCTAGCCCAGAAACGAGAAGACGGCGATGCCGCACACGATCAGCGCGAGTGCGGCCACCTTCTTTTTCGAGACGCGCTCGCCGAAGATGGTCGCGCCGAAAATGGTCACGTAGACATAGCTCGTCGCCTCGAGCACGGGCCCCAAGGATATGGGCAGCTCACGATAGGCGAAGATCTTCATCAGCGTGCACACGAAGAGGATGGCGTAGGCGCCGACCACGTAGGGGTTGAGATACTCGCGCAGAAACGAGGCGTGCTTCGCGAGCGCCGACTTCTTCAGCAGCACCTGCGCCACGGAGCTGATGAACACGTTCACCAGCATGACGGCCACGTATATGGCAAAGCCCTCGCTCATGCGCCGTCCCCCTCGCTCGGGGACACGCGCGGGCCGCGTCGGGCGGACGGTGCGGAAGGGCCGCCGTCGCCGCCTTCATCCATGCCCTCGGCGGCGGCAACGACAGCAACTTCACCCGCGCCTCCGGAGCCGTCCTTTCCCTTCTCGTCGGAGAAGACGAACAAGACGATGCCCGCCACGACCAGCACGGCGCCGACGATTTTGCCGGGCGTCACCGCCTCGCCGAACAGCGCCACGCCCCAAAACAGCCCCCACACGATGGTGATGGCCTTGTTCGCGAAGGCCGTCGCGAGCGGCATGCGCCTGATGACCTGCTGCCATCCGATCGCGTAGACGCCCATCAAGGCGAGCACGCCCGCCCACATGACGAGAAACGCCATGCTGAAGAAATCCGCGCCCGCCGCGAACTTGCTCAAGACGTCGGTGCACGACCAGATGGCAAGCATCACGTGCAAGACGATCAGCACGAGTATGCGGCGCGAGCCTTTCACGAGCGCTCTTTTCCTCCCCTTCTCCTTGCGTCGCGCCGCCAGACCACGAGGGCGGCCAGCGCGCTGCCGAGTGCGGCACCGCACGAGTCTATCGCGACATCGGAGAGAAGTCCCGCGCGGCCGGGGACGAAAAGCTGGTGGAACTCGTCGCTTGCGGCATAGAGCGCCGAGAAGGCGAAGGCCGCCAGCGCAGTGAAAAAGATGGCGCGGTGCGCAGTTTCACCCGCGCCTTTATCCGCGCCCGCCGCTGCGCCCGCACGCGTCCGCGCACGTTGCACGGCGCGGGCCTGCCAGAAGGCGGTGAAGGCGAGAACGGCCAGGATGGCGTACTCGGTGACGTGGGCGGCCTTGCGCACGGGCAGGCTCATCGCCGACAGCAGCTCTGCGCGCGCGGCATCCGACATGCCCGCCCAGTCGGGGCAGAAGAGCTGCGCAAGCCAGGCGGCCACGCTCTCGCTCATCCCGCCCGAGGCGCCGCCCGTTTTGGCCGACATGTAGAAGATGAAGGCCATCCACGCAAGCAGCGCAGCCGCCGCGACGACGAGCTTCACCAGCTCGCGGGTGTCGCAGCGGCCGCGTGCGTCGGCCGGATTGTGCGTGGTGCGTCTAGCCAAAGTAACGCTTCAGCAAGCCGGCGAAGGCACGGCCGTGGCGGGCCTCGTCGCGGGCCATCTCGTGGACGGTGTCGTGGATGGCGTCGAGCCCGGCGGCCTTCGCGCGCGTCGCGAGGTCGACCTTGCCGGCGGTCGCGCCGTTTTCAGCCTCGACGCGCAGCTCGAGGTTCTTCTTGGTGGAGTCGGTCACGACCTCGCCCAGCAGCTCGGCGAACTTGGCGGCGTGCTCGGCCTCCTCGTAGGCGGCCTTCCATCTTGGTGAACTTGCTGCCGGGGACGCCGCACTGGGGGCAGGTGAAATCGGCGGGCAGCTCGTCGCCGTCGAACTCTTCCACATAACCGCAAACGGGGCATACAAACTTCATGGTGAATCCTCTCTCGTGTGCGGCAGGCCGCGGCCTCCCGCGCTTCATTCTCAGTCCTTATCAAGAACGATTATCATTATGACCATAACCCCGCCGCTGTCAAGTAGTAATCATTCTCAATTTCAACATTCCCCCCGTACACACGTACGGCACGTGCGGGAAACATACTCGCGCGTACTATACTCGTGAGTATAGTACGCGCGACCAAGCTCCTTGAGCGGCCGCGATGTCGTTTTTCTGCACGATAAAACGAATCCACCAGAGAACAGAGCCCCTCGAGAAAACGGGTCTGCGGGAAGGCCCTCGCGCAGAAAGAAAGAGGCTTTTCTCCGCCAAGTACTGGCAGCGGTCTTATACTGTCGTATGGCAAGTACCGTCGAGAAAGGAGCTCGCACAATGGAAACCTACTACAACCCCGAAGACCTCGCCAAGTTCAGCCCCGCAGGCGTCGGGTCCGTGCGCCCCGAGCTGTTCGAGAAGTTCATGGGCTGGTACGGCGACGTGTTCAAGGACGGCGCGCTGAGCGAACGCGAGAAGGACCTGATCGCCCTGGCCGTGGCCTCCGCCCTGCAATGCCCCTACTGCATCGACGCCTACACGAACGCCTCGCTCGAGCACGGCGCCGACGAAGAGCAGCTGACCGAGGCCCTGCACGTGGCGGCCGCCATACGCGGCGGCGCGGCGCTCGCGCACGGTGTGCAGATGCGCAACGTCATCGACAAGGTCGACTTCTGATGGCCGCCGAGGAGGTCGCGGCGGCGCTCGAGTCCGTCCCCCCCTTCATCGAACGCGTGCCGCCGGACTTGCGCCGCACGAAGGAGCGCCTGGGCACCCTGCAAATCAACCTCGGCTACATGTGCAACCTGGCATGCAAGCATTGCCACCTGCAGTGCAGCCCCACGCGCGTCGAGATGATGGAGCGCGCCACCATGCAGGCCTGCCTCGATGCCTACGAGACGGGCGGCTTTTCCAGCATGGACATCACGGGCGGCGCGCCGGAGATGCACCCGGACTACGAGTGGTTTTTGGGCGAGGTGCACGCGCGGGGCATACAGCCCATTTGCCGCACGAACCTCTGCATCCTGACCGAGCCCGCCTACGAGAAGTTCGCGCAGCTCTACGCGGACTACGACGTGCGCCTGATGGCGTCGATGCCCTACTACTCCGCCCGCACGGTGGACAAGGTGCGCGGGGACGGCGTCTTCGAGCGCAACATCGAGGCCGCCCGGCGCTTAAACGAGCTGGGCTTCGGCACGGGCGCCCACGAGCTCGTCTTCGTCTACAACCCGGCGGGCGCCGTGCTGCCGCCGTCGCAGGACTCGGCCGAGGCGGAGTTCAAGCAGCGCATGGCCGACGGGTTCGGCGTGCACTTCGACTCGCTCATCGCCATCGCGAACAACCCGTCCGGGCGCTTCGCCGAACGCCTGGCCGCACGCGGCAACCTCTCGGCCTACATGCAGCGGCTGGCAGGCGCCTTCAACGAGGCCACCTGCGAGGGCATGATGTGCCGCGACCAGGTGAGCGTGGACTGGCAGGGCACATGCTACGACTGCGACTTCAACCAGGCGCTCGGGCTGCCCGTGTCGGACGGCACGACTATCTTCGATTTGGCGAAAGCGGCGCCGACACCGCGCGACATCGTCTTTGCCAACCACTGCTACGTCTGCTGCGCCGACAGCTTGACGTCGTGGCAGCTTGACGGCGCGAGGGTTCAAGGGTGAAGCAGCGCAGCGTCGTGAAAAGGAGCTGAGCTTTTCTCGAAGGGGCGTCCATGCGGCGCCCCTTCACCGTTCTTCACCATCCCGGCACGACTCCCCTTCGCCGTCCTTCGCCACATCGGCACGCCCCTTCACCGCGCCGGCACGACCCCCTTCACCACCCTTCATCACGCCGAGACAACCCCCTTCACCATGCAGACACACCCTCCCGCCGCACGCACGCATTGACGCCTCGCACGTATGAACGTTGTTCACGTAGCGGAATTTACCGAAATCTAATATTTGCACACCGCACGTATTCGGCTATCATTTCCCCACTTGCGCATAGAGAAAGCCGCATGCATTGCATGGGATAGACCGGGGAGGAGCCCGGATTGTCCACCGCGGGACTCACGCGCCACCATGCGCCGAGCCTTCGCGGTATACGGAAAGCTCTAGAGAAAGAAGGGTTAGGGAGCATGGCACACGTAAATCGCAGACAGTTCATCGGAGGTGCCGCGGCATTGCTCGCCGCAGGCGTCATAGGCGGCGGCCTCGCGGGCTGCGGCGCGTCTGGCTCGTCGTCGGGGAGCAGCAGCACTTCCAAGCTCGACAAGGTCGTCTTCGTCTGGGAGCCCAACGAGTCCACGACCACCTACGACGGCATGCGCGAGGAAGTCGCGAAGTGCTTCGAGGCAGGCGGCGGCATCCCCTGCGAGATGATGACCACGACCGACTACAACGTGACCATCGAGTCGCTCGTCTCGGGCAAGGCCCAGTTCGCCTCGCTCGGCGCCTCCGAGTACCTCGAGTCGCACGCCAAGAACAAGGACATCGACATCGCGTTCGTCTTGTCCAACGACCAAGGCGAGCTCGACGAGGTCTCCTACCACTCCATGATCTGCGTGCGCACCGAAGACGCCGACAAGTACAAGGACGCGAGCGGGAACTTCTCCCTCGACAACATCAAGGGCAAGTCCTTCTCCTTCGTCAACCTCAACTCCACCTCCGGCTTCGTGGTGCCCGCCACCGTCATAAAAAACAAGTTCTCGCTGGGCAGCACCGACGACCTGGCCGAGGGCGGCGCGGACAAGTTCTTCTCCAACGTGCTGCTGCCGGGCTCGCATCCGGGCTCGCTCTACAACCTGGTCTCGGGCGATGCCGACCTGGCGGTCTTCGCCGACTACCTGACCGACCCCTTCGACGAGCTCGTCTCGGGCACGGCAGGCGAGACCGGCGCCGTCTACAAGATCAAGGAAGGCGTCGACACCCCGCTCGACAAGTCCGGCGGCAAGTCCTTCACCGTCATCGACTCGCTGGCCGTGCCGGCGGTGCCCATCTGCGTGAACAAGGGCGCGATCGACGACGAGACCCGCGAGAAGATCATCGCCTACATGACCGGCGACGAGGTGGCCGCCAACAAGAAGATCTTCCCCGACCCCAACGACACCGAGACGGTCTCGAACTGGAGCAAGAAGACGGACAAGGTGCGGTTCGTGCGCGCCGACGACAGCTACTACGACTCCTTCCGCAAGATGATCGGCTGGACCGAGGGCTAGACCGAGGGCTAGGCCGAGGGCTAGGACTTCGGACGCCGAAAAAAGGAGCCGCATGACGACGATGGAGACGGATATGGCCGAGGCAAGCGGAGCGCGGGCGCACGAGGCGCTCGCGGGCGACGACACGCGCGGGACGGGCACAGAGCCGCTTCTGCGCGTGAAGGACTTGGTGAAAAGCTACGACGGCAAGGCAAACGCCATCGAGGGCGTGAACCTCTCCGTGGACCGCGGCCAGTTCGTCTCCATCATCGGCAAATCGGGCGCAGGCAAATCCACCTTTCTGCGCTGCGTGAACAAGCTCATCACCCCCACGTCGGGCAGCGTCGTCTTCGACGGCCAGGACATGGCGCAGCTGCGCGGCGGCAAACTGCGGCGGGCGCGGCGCAAGGTCAGCATGGTTTTCCAGCACTACAACCTCGTCAGCCGCTCGACCGCCGTCGAAAACGTCTTGCAGGGCCGGCTCGGCTACAAGAACTCGCTGGCCGGCGCGCTCGGGCTGTTTTCCGACGAGGAGAAGGAAAAGGCCGTCTCGATGCTCGAGCAGGTGGGGCTGGGCGACTACGTGTGCACGCGCGTCGACCAACTCTCCGGCGGGCAAAAGCAGCGCGTCGGCATCGCGCGCGCGCTCGTGCAAGAGCCTCTGCTGATACTGGCCGACGAGCCCATCGCGAGCTTGGACCCCGCGTCCTCGCGCACCGTCATGGAGCATCTGCGCTGGGCGGTCGACGAGCTGGGCGTGGCCGCGCTCGTCAGCCTGCACCAGGTCGAGTTCGCCGTCGAGTTCTCCGACCGCATCATCGGCATCGCGGGCGGCACGGTGCGCTTCGACGGCCCGCCCGACGAGCTGGACGAGGCGACGATACGCGAGATCTACGGCATGGACGAAAACGACGCGGGCGCAGGTGATGCGAACGCGGATGATGCGGACGCGGGTGAAGGCGGCAACGTGGCCGCGGCCGATGCGACGACAGGCCACGCGCAGGAGCAGGCGTGAAAGCGGGCGCGGGAAACGGCGGCGGCGCCACGAAGCCGGCCGCCAAAACGGCAGGCGACGGCGGAGTCGCAAAGCCGGCCGCCACGACGGGCCTCGCGGCCGTACAACTCCTCTACCGCAAGAAGGGCATGGCACTCGCGGCAGGCGTCGCGCTTTTCCTCGTCTTGGGCTGGAGCTGCTCGCTGTTCGTCGGCTTCGACCTCGTGGAGGCGATCGCCGACCTCGTCTCGGGCTTCGTCTGGTTCACCGTCCACTTCATGCCCACCGCGGCCAGCTTCCAAAAGCTCAACCGCATACTCCCCGCGCTGTTTTCCACCTTCCTCGACTCGGTGGCGGCCTCGGCCACGGCGGCGGTCTTCGCCTACATACTCGCGATACTCGGCTCGCGCTCGGTCGGCCTCAAAGGCCCGGTGCCCCTGATCGTGCGCGCGATCGCCTCGGTGTTTCGCAACATCCCCATCGTGGCCTGGGCGTTTTTGCTGCTCTTCTCCTTCAAACAAAGCGAGTTCACCGGCTACCTCGCCCTGTTTTTGCAAAGCCTGGGCTTCCTCACGCGCTGCTTTCTCGAAAACCTCGACGAGCTGCCCTCCGGCCCCATTGAGGCCCTGCGCGCGACGGGCGCGTCTTATCTGCAAGTCGTCTGCCGCGCCGTCATCCCCATGAGCATCACGCAGGTCGTCAGCTGGGTGCTCTACATGATCGAGACCAACATCCGCGACGCCACGCTCGTCGGCATGCTCACGGGCACGGGCATCGGCTTCGTCTTCGACCTCTTCTACAAGCAGTTCGACTACGCCGAAGCCGGACTCGTGCTGGTCTGCGTCATCATCGTCGTCATCGCCTGCGAGACGACCTCCAACTTCATCCGCCGCAGCCTGCTCGAGCCGCCCTCCGACACCCACGGCCTCGCGAAGACCTCGTCGGGCAAGGTGAAGACGCGCGTGCGCGAGCGCTACGACTTCGTGCTCGCCGTCGTGATCGCGGCCATCGTCATCATCACCGTCGGGACCTTCGTGCAGATGGACTACGGCAAAGTCGACCTCGGGCAGGCCTTGCGCG
This sequence comes from Acidaminococcaceae bacterium, assembly GCA_963592385.1. Taxonomy (GTDB): domain Bacteria; phylum Actinomycetota; class Coriobacteriia; order Coriobacteriales; family QAMH01; genus CAVAWX01. Next base: position 18,033 of record CAVAWX010000024.1, read on the forward strand.
ATTGCCTCACGAACTTCGCCACCATGGCCACGCAGCCGCGCGTGGACGGGCACTTCCAGTACGCGACGCTGTTCAACGAGCTGCTCGTCACCTTCGCGCTGACGGTGCTGACCACTCTGGGCGCGGCGGCCATCGCGCTTGTTTTGGGGCTTGCCGCGGCCAGCAACCTCTCGAACAAGCTCGTGAGCAACATCATCAAGATCGTCATGTCCATCATCCGCGCGGTGCCCACCATCTTGTGGGTGCTCATCTTCACCGTCGCCATCGGGCTAGGTCCTGAAGCCGCCGTCATCGGCATGCTCTTTCACGGGGTGGGCTATCTCGTGAAGGCGTACTCGGAAAGCTTCGAGGAGGTCAGCCCGGGCGTGCTGGAGGCGCTGCGCGCGACGGGCGCCTCGTGGTGGCAGGTGGTCTTCCACGGCGTGTTCAAGGAGAAGGTCAACGAGATGTTGTCGTGGACCTTCATCCGCTTCGAGATCAACTTCGTCGCGGCCGTCGTCGTGGCCGGCATGGCGGGCTCGGGCGGCATAGGGTACTCGCTGTTTCTGGCGGGCAACTACTACTTCAACATCCACGAGATCGGCCTGATCGTGTGGATGTGCCTCATCGTGTCGGTGGTGCTCGAGATCGTCGCCACGAAGCTGCGCCGCCGCTTCATCGTGCAGCGCTAGGAGCGGGTGAGCGGGGCGGGCGCGTCGCCGTCTGCCCGCACTCGGCCGCGCGGATTCAGCCGCATGAAAGAGACGGCGCACCAGCGCAGCGTCAATCGCCATAAAGGTTCGCGCACCCGAAAGCCAAGCCCGCGCGCTTTTACCTGCGCCTAAGGTCAGCGCACATTCGCCCGCGCCTGGGAAAGTCTGCGCCCCTAGTCGCGCGACGGGGCCTGCACGCCGCCCAGGCCGTAGGACACTTTGCTGGAAAAGTCACGCCGCATGGCGATCTCGGCGCCCAGGGTGCGCAGGTTGTAGACAATCGACCACTGCGTGTTGCTGGTCGCGTCGTCCGGGCGCGGCGGCTGCGAGGAGGCCTCGAGCGCGCGCCAGGCGCTCGCCTTCGACAAGCGCCCGGATGCCTCGTCGGCGCCAAGCACCTCCTCGATGCGCTCGCAGCGGTCCAGCCCGTGGCCGTACCTGCGCACGCCGTCGCCTTTATCCGCGTCCGCACCGGCTGCGGCCTGCTCCACGCGCTCGCGATGGAGCGCATAGAAGTTGGTGACGGCACGCACGGGCGTCGCCACCAGCTCGCGTGCGGGGCTGTCGCAGTCGTATTCGACGACGCGGGCGTCACCTTGCGCATCGACGATGTAGTAGTGGTAGTCGCGGCCCGTCGGCGCGCACATGTCGTAGGAACGCAGCAGCTCGACGGCCTCGGCGGTGCTCGCGGCGCGGTCGAGCACGAGGCGCACGGCAAGCGTCGGGGTGATGACGGGCTTGCCCGCCTGCTGGAAGACCGGGTCGCTGTCGAGGGTGAGGATGGCGATGGCCACGCCCTTCTCGTTCACCCCGTCGAGGCAGATGAACGGCGCGGTCAGGCAGGCGAGACGCTTTTTCAGCTTGCGCAGGTCGCAGGCGCCGATCTTGTTCAGCGCGGCCGTGGCCACCGAGCGGTAGCCGTGCTTGGGGGCGCAGTGGACGAGCAGCGCCGAGGTGTCGTCTTTGTAATCGTAGTTGCGCAACATGAAGACGTTGCCCTGCCCGTCGGTGAAGCTCGCGGCGCTGCAGCCGAAGTGCGAGGTGCCGATGTGCGCGGGCACGAGGGGCAGCGCCTCCTTGACGATGGCCTCGCTCAGAGACTGGTTGTCGAAGATGCCGCGCCGTATGACACGGTCGATGCTGTAGGGATAGTCGATGTGCATGTCGTAGAGGCCCCACTGGCCCTCCTCGGCCACGCTGCGCAGGCTGTGCACGCTGCGCAGGCGGCTCGCGTACAACTTCGTCGCCACCGCGCCCGCGCCGAGCACCGCCGCGCCGCCGGCCGCAGCCGCCGCCCACAAGACCTGCTTCTTCATACGACCACGCTCCTTCTGCGGCGCAGGTGCCGCGCTTTCTACAGCAAATCGTCGATGGTGTTCGTCACGGGCTCCAGGGCATGCCGGGCGTCGGCCACGACAGCCGCGATGTGCGCGGCGGCCTCGTCGGCCGAAAGTTCCACCTTCTCGCCGCTGGCGCGGTCCTTGAACTCGACCTTGTCCTCCTTGGCGCCGCGCTTGCCCACGACGAGCTGGTAGGGCCAGCCCACGAGGTCGGCGTCGGCGAACTTCACCCCGGCGCGTTCGTCGCGGTCGTCGAAGGCCACCTCGACGCCGCGCTCCTCGAGCGCGCAGGCCAGATCGCGCGCCAGCGGCTCGACCAAGTCGTCGCCCGTCTGCAAGGGCAGCACGAGCACCTCGGCCGGCGCCAGCGAAACCGGCCAGCACATGCCCGCCTCGTCGTTGCGCTGCTCGACGACGGCCGCCACCGAGCGCGTGACCCCGATGCCGTAGCAGCCCATGACGAAGGGGCGCTCGCGCCCGTCCGGGTCCATGAAGGTGGCGCCCAGGGCCTCGGAGTACTTCGTGCCCAGCTTGAACACCTGGGACACCTCGATGCCGCGCGTGCCGACCAGCGCCTTGCCGCAACGCGGGCAGCCATCGCCCTCGTGCGCCATGACCAGGTCCGCCCACAGGTCGGGCACGAAGTCGCGCCCGGGCTCGGCGCCCAGGTAATGGTAGCCGTCCTCGTTGGCCCCGACCGCCCACGCGTGGTAGTCGCGCAGGTGGCTGTCGCACACGCACACGACGCCGTCCGGCAGCCCCACAGGCCCCATCGAGCCCTTGTGCAGGCCGGCCGTCTCCATCTCCGCGTCGTCGAGCAGGCGCCACCCGGGCACCGCGCGCGCGGCCTTTATCTCGTTGAGCTCGTGGTCGCCTGGGATGAACAGGGCATACACGCGCCCGTCGTCGCCTCTGCCCGACAGCGCCTTCACCGTCGCGTGTTCCGGCACGTCCAAAAACGCCGCCAAATCCGCGATCGTGTGCACGCCGGGCGTGGCGATTTTCTCCAGCTCGCGCGCCGCATCGCCGCCCGCCATCGCGACCTCGCACTCGGCCGCCTCGGCGTCTGCCGCAAAACCGCAGGTGCAGCTGAGCAAATCGCTTTCACCCGCATCGGCCAGCGCCATGAACTCGACGGTCTCGTTGCCGCCGATCTGGCCGGGGTCGGCATCGACCATGCGCCAGTCCAGCCCCATGCGCTCGCACACGCGCGCGTAGGCCACCTGCATCTGCTTGTAGGTGGCGTCCAGGCTCTCGGCGTCCGCGTTGAAGCTGTAGGCGTCCTTCATGATGAACTCGCGCGTCCGAAACAGCCCGAAGCGCGGGCGCATCTCGTCGCGGAACTTCACCTGCATCTGCCACAGCGTGACGGGCAGGTCCTTGTAGCTGCGCAATTCGTTGCGCACGAGGTCGGTGATCAGCTCCTCGTGCGTGGGCCCCAGGCACACGCTCGTGCGTGGGCCCCAGGCACACGCCGCGCTCGTGGCGGTCGGTCAGGCGCATCAGCTCCGGGCCGTAGTCGTCCCAGCGCCCCGACTCGTGCCACAACTCGGCCGGCTGCAAGATGGGCATGAGCACCTCTTGGGCGCCCGTCGCGTTCATCTCCTCGCGCACGATCTGCTCGGCCTTCAGCAGCACGCGCATCCCGAGCGGCATGAAGGTGTAGGTGCCCGAGCCCATCTGGCGGATCATGCCGGCGCGCAGCAGCAGCCGGTGGCTGGCGATGTCGGCGCCCGCGGGGTCTTCTTTCAGCGTGGGGAAGTACTCGCGCTTCAGGTGCAGCATCTTCGCCCTCCCCTACAGGTCCACGCGTATGGACGCGTCTTTCAGCTGGCGGCGCGACACCTCGGCCGGCGCGCCCGTCATGGGGTCGGCGCCCGAGGAGGTCTTGGGGAAGGCGATCACGTCGCGGATGGACGGATAGCCGCCCACGAGCATGCACAGGCGGTCGAGGCCGAGCGCGATGCCGCCGTGGGGCGGGGCGCCGAAGCCCAGGGCCTGGATGAGGAAGCCGAACTGCTCGTCGATCTGCTCGTCGGACAGGCCGATGGCACGCAGGACGCGGCGCTGCAGCTCGGGCTGGTGGATGCGGATCGTGCCGCCGCCCATCTCGAAGCCGTCCATGACGATGTCGTAGCTGTAGGAGCCGCAGGACAGGGGGTCGGACTCGATCTTGTCCAGGTCCTCGTCGCGCACGCGGGTGAAGGGGTGGTGCTCGGCGGCGTAGCGCTTCTCGTCTTCATCGTACTTGAACATGGGAAAGTCCACGACCCAGCACAGGTCGTGGCCCGAGCGGTCCAGGTCGAGCAGCTCGGCGCAGTGCAGGCGCATCTGCCCCAGCACCTCGTGGACCACGGCGGGCTTGTCCGCGCCGAACATGACCAGATCGCCCGGCTCGACGTCGAGGGCGCGCTCGATGGCGGCCAGCTCGTCTTCGGTGAAGAACTTGGTGATGGGGCTGTTGACCTTGCCCTCGCTGCGGTACTGGATCCAGGCCATGCCCTTGGCGCCCCACTCGACGGCCAGCTCGCCCAGCTTGTCGATCTGCGCACGCGGCCAGTCGCCCATGCCCTTGGCGTTGATGGCCTTCACCACGCCGCCGGAGGCCAGCGCGCCGGAGAAGACCTTGAAGCCGCAGTCGGCCACGATATCGGAGATGTCCACGAGCTTCATGCCGAAGCGCCTGTCGGGGCGGTCGCTGCCGTACTCGGCCATAGCCTGCGCGTAGGGCACGCGGTCGAGCGGGAAGGCCACGTCGTCGATGCCGACGGCCGCGAAGACCTCCTGGAACACGTCTTCCATCAGGTTCATCACGTCGTCGTCGGTCACGAAGCTCATCTCGATGTCCACCTGGGTGAACTCGGGTTGGCGGTCGGCGCGCAGGTCCTCGTCGCGGAAGCAGCGCGCGATCTGGTAGTAGCGCTCCATGCCGCCCACCTGCGTGAGCTGCTTGAACAGCTGCGGGGACTGCGGCAGGGCGTAGAACTTGCCCGGGTTCACGCGCGAGGGCACGATGAAGTCGCGCGCGCCCTCGGGCGTGGACTTGCCCAAGACGGGGGTCTCGACCTCGGTGAATGCGCGCTCGTGCAAGGCGTTGCGTATGGCCCAGGTGATGGTGTCGCGCAGGCGCATGGCGTCGGCGACGGGCGTGCGGCGCAGGTCGAGGTAGCGCCACTTCATGCGCGTCGTCTCGTCGGTGTCGGAGTCGTCGTCGAGCGGGAAGGGCGGCGTCGCGGACTCGTTCAGAATCGTGCATTCCTCGACCACGACGTCGACCTGGCCGGTGGGCAGCTTGGGGTTTGCCGTGTCCTCGGGACGCTGACGCACGAAGCCCGTGACCTCGATGCACCACTCGGGGCGCATCTTCTCGCCCAGGGTGAAGCAGCCGGCGGCGTGGTCGGGGTCGAAGACCACCTGGGTGATGCCCTCGCGGTCGCGCAGGTCCACGAAGATGAGGCCGCCGTGGTCGCGGCGCTTGGCCACCCAGCCCGTCAGGGTGACGGTCTGGCCGATGTCGCCTTCGCGCAGCTGGCCGCAGGTGTGCGTGTGCATGGTGTATTCGTTCAGGGTCTTGCTGTCAGGCACTGTATGCCCTCCTCTTGATCTGGGGGCGCGGCCATAGACTGTGGCAAAGCCCCTGTAGACAAACGTCCGTATAGGATAGCGCGTCTAGGGCGCGGCGCGGCCGTCAAGTTCGCCGCCGCGCGGCTCTTCGCGCAGTTCGCACAAGCAAGCG
>CAVAWX010000025.1:0-19750 GCA_963592385.1 Acidaminococcaceae bacterium
CCCTCGGCCTGCGCCGCGCCGCCCTCGGCCTGCGCCGCGCCGCCTAGGAAATCCTCTGCTTCGCCCTTGATATCGGAATACGAGCTGACGACGAGGTTCATCTCGGCCGCCCGCGCCGCCTCGAGCATGTCGCCTGCGATCTCGCGGTCGAGGCGGTCGACCCTGCTTGCGTCCTGCATGGGCCATCTCTTCGTGCCGAGCGCTAGACGCGACAGCTCGTATCCTGCTATTTTCCTTGTCTGCATGGTTGCTGCACCCTCCCTTTCGGTGTCCTCTTTTTCCCGTGTGCTCGCTTGAACGTCCGCTCGCTTGCCGCACGGTTTCGCGCCTGTCCGCGCCGGCGTGCCGCCGCACCTACATCAGCGCGTAGACCGCCTGCGCATAGGCGTTCAGGTCGTCTATCTCGAGGCCTTCGGCCAGCAGCGCCTGCCCGTGCAAGATGCGGGCGTAGCGCTCGACGGCCTCGCGGTCGCCGTCGGCCCACAGGGCCTTCAACGTGGTGAAAATCGCGTGGTCCGGGTTCAGCTGCAGGGCGTGCTGGGCCTGCGGCGTGCCCTGGCGCTCGGCCGCGCCCGAGAAGTAGCGCTCCATCCCGAGGCTCACCGCGCCCTTGGCGACGATGCAGGCCGGCGCCTTCGTCAGCCGCCCGCTCGCCTCGACGGCCACGACGTCGTCCGGCAGCGCCGTGCACATGAACGAGAACAGCTCGGCGCATTCCGCGTTTGCCGCCGCCGCACGCTCGGCTGCCTCGTCTGTCTCCAGCGCCAGGTCGGCCGCCGCCACGTTCTTCAGGGGCAGGCCGTCGTATTCGCGCAAGGTCATGAGCGCGAACTCGTCGACGCCGTCCGTGCACAGCAGCACGTCGTATCCGCGTTCGACCGCGGCCGACACCGACGGTGCGGCCTCGAGCTTTTCTGCGTCGGCGCCACTTGCGAAAAGCAGGCAGGGCTGGTCGGGCGGCATGGCGTCGCGGTACTCGCGCAGCGTCACGGGCTCGTCGTTGTTTGCGGTGAAAAACAGCAGCAGGTCTTCGAGCTCGGCGTTTTGCGCGCCGAAGGTCGCGTAGATGGCAAATTTGAAGATGCGGCCGAACTGGCCGAAGAACTCGGTGTAGAGCTCGCGTTCGTTGTCGCGCATGTCCTCGAGCTCGGCTTTCACCCGTCGTGTGACCTGGGTGGCGATCGCCTTGAGGAACGGGTCGCTTTGCAGCGTCTCGCGCGAGAGGTTCAAGGAGATGTCGGGACTGTCCACGACGCCGCGCAGAAAGCCGAAGGCTTCGGAGAGCAGCTCGGGGCAGCGCTGCTGGATCAAGACGTTGGAGCTGTAGAGTTCCAGGCCCTTCTCGAATTCGGCGCTGAAGAAATCGGCGGGCGGCTCGCGGGGGATGAAGAGCAGCACGTCGCAGTTGTGGCCGCCGCGCGCGTGCATGGATATGGTGCGCAGAGGGGGAGTGGCGTCGTCGAACTCCTTCATATAGAAGGCGTCGTATTCGCTTTGGGCGACCTCGGACTTGGGGCGCGTCCAGATGGGGGTCATGGTGTTCAAGACGACGCGCTCGGTGTAGTCCTCGAAGACGGGCTCGGCACCTCTCTCGTCGGCGCCGCGCTCGACCTCGCGTCGTCCATGCGTCTCCATGACGATGGGGTAGCGGATATAGTCGCTGTAGCGCTTCACCAGCTCGGCCAGCGCCGCATGCGAGAGGAACTTGTCGAAGTCGAAGGCCGCACTCGAGGGGCGCAGGTGCAGCGTCACGTCGGTGCCGTGCGTCGCGCGTTCGGCCGCCTCGACCTCGAAACCCTCGATGCCGTCGCTGGTCCACAGGTGCGCCTGGTCTTCGCCTGCCGCGCGCGAGAGCACCTCGACGCGCTCGGCCACCATGAAGCACGAGTAGAAGCCGACGCCGAACTGGCCGATGATGTCCACGTCCGCCGCGTCGCGCACGTCTTGCTGGCTCTTCAAGGCCAGGCTCGAGGAGTGCGCGATCGTCCCGAGGTTTTCGGCCAGCTCGTCTGCCGTCATGCCGATGCCGTCGTCGGAGATGCGGACGGTGCGCGCGTCGGCGTCGAAGGCAAGCTCTATCTCCCATGCGCCGCCCTCGTCCGCGTCCGCGCCCTCGACACCCGCGTCGCCTCGCGCGAGGGCGAGCTTGTCGTAGGCGTCCGAGGCGTTCGATATCAGCTCGCGCAGGAAAACGTCTTTTTCCGTGTATATGGAGTTGATGACCAGGTCGAGGAGCTTCTTGCTCTCCGCTTTGAACTGCTGCATGGGGCCTCATCCTCTCTTTGCGTGTGTCGTGTGCGCAGCGCCGCGCCCGTTTCCGTCTGCGCCTTCACCGCGCCCGTCGCCCGCTTCACCCGCCGTGTCCGCGCGTGCCCCCGCGCCCGCACTACCCGGCGCGTCGATGCGGGCGAGCAGCTCTTGGGCGGAGTGGACGTCGAGCTTGTGGTAGACGTTGGACATGTGGGTCTTCACCGTGTGGATCGATATCCACAGCTCCTGCTGGATCTCGCCGGCCGTCATGCCGCGCGCCAGAAAGCCGAAGATCTCGCGTTCGCGCTTGGACAGGCCGCATTCGGTGGCGATGCGCTCGATGCGCTCCTCCCTGCTGCCAGCTGCCTGCGTCGTGCCTTCCTCGCTTGCGTGCGCGGCCGGTTTCGCTGCGGCAGGCGCCTTCTCATGCCCAGCAGCCTTCTCGAAGGAGGTGAAGCGGTCGAACAGGGGCATGGTCGACGCCATCAGCAGCACGGTGATGCCGCCGATGATGGCGAGCGTGTAGTTGGGGATGGCCGGCGCGAGCACGGCGTCGAGCGCCCAGCCGCCGACAAGCCCGATTCCCATGGCCAGGTAGAGCAGCGCGCGGTTCAGGCCGATGAAAGGCCCGAGCTCGTCTTTTAAGTGCGAGGCGCGCGAGAAGGCAAAGATCATGAAGCCGAAATCGAAGGTGTTCAGACCCGCGAAGCACAGCATCTGGCCGCTCAGGTTGTCCAAGGTAAACGCCGCCTCGCCGAGCTGGCCCTTCGAGGCGATGGCGTAGAAGGACAGCATGAGGCCCGCCATGAACATGAGGGCGCTGAAGTGCTGGATCGAGTGCGCTCCCTCGGCGTTGATCTTGTCGGAGGGGATGAGCGATATGACGAACGCGGACAAGGCGACGCCGCATATGGGCCAGCTGCTTCCGATGGCGAAAAAGACGATGTCGCTTTCGCCCAGTGCCGCCGACAGCGCGTACTGGCATATGCCGAAGGAGGCGCCGTAGAAGATGAACTTGCCGTTTTCCACAAGCGCCGCGCCGAGGGGAATCTTCACGCCGGATTTCCGCGCGCCCTCGTCGTCTTTATGCGCCACGCCTTTGTTCTTGCTCGCCGCCAGCGAGATGTTGGCCAGCAGGGGCAGCACGCACAAGGCGATGAGGTTGTAGGGAGCCACGAGGTTGCCGATGATGAAGGCGATGCAGCCGCCCAGCCCCATGTTGAAGACGAAGTTCAGGGGGTTGCCCATCTTGTCGGTGCGCTGCCCGAGCATCTGCAGCCAGGGAAACATGAGCAGCGCCTCCGAGGCGGCTACGACGATCCACGAGGCAAGGCCTGCGGCAAACCCCAGGTCGCGCGCGAACAAGACGAAGACCGTGGCGGCCGTGGCCAGGCAGCCGAGGAGTATGTTGCAGCGCCGCCAGCTGGACTGCCCCTGGCGGTGGAAGAGCCGCGTCAGGGTCCGCGAGAAGAAGATGAGCAGGGCATAGGTCGCGGCAAGCGAGAGATACAGCGCCGCCTGGTAGGCGAAGGGGCGGCCTTGCGTCCCCTCGGAAAAGACGGGGGAGAACAAGACGAGGAAGCGCCAGGCGCAGATGATGGAAAAGCCCGTCACGCTCAGGTTGTCCAGAGGCGAGGTCGCGCTCTTCATCAGCCGGCTCGCCGTGCTGGCCGCCTTCGGGCTGCGGGTGCTATCCGTGCGTATGTCCGCGTCGTTGCGTCCCATGCCGCCTCAGTCGCCCTTTTCCCGCTCGTAGCGTTCCTGGGCCTTCACGTCGTCTTTGGTCAGGCCCTTGTCGCGCAGGTAGTCCTCGTAGAGGCGGCGCGCGCGCGTGGCCTTCACGGAAAAGGTCCCGACGACGATGGCGACGACGAGGACGACGGCCGACGAGAAGGGGGACTCTTTGAAGGCGCCCGACAGCAGGGCGTAGAAGTAGATGGCGATGGCGATGGCGCACACGACGGCGAGCGCCACCATGATGAGGCGCTGCTTTCTCACCTGCGCCTTGAGACGCATGGCGTGGTGTAGCTGCTTGCGCTTGCCCTTCATTGACTGGATTTCCCGAGACATGCGAACCCCCTCTTTGTCCACGTGTCCTTCTGCTCTCTTGTCGCCGAATGTATGGCCCCGCCGAAAAAATCAGTCATATGAGGAGCGGTAAAAAAGGTATGAGTGATGAAAACGAGTACTAAAAATCAGTTGAAAATCGGTTTTCCGGTATGAGTTTTTCCGTTTTTGCGCGTGCGAAAATCGCGCCAGCATGTTTTTCACCATCTTGAAGGAGGAGTCCTCATGGCCGGAGGATGCTGGATCTGCAACCCCATGTGCGGCAAGTGCCAACCCGCCCCGATGAAGTCGGGCAAATGCCCCGATTGCGGCGAGACCACCTTGTTCGAGCGGCAGCGCATCATCGCCGGCGAGACGCTCGTGTGCAAGAGGTGCGGGCGCGACATGTCCGAGATAGTCGTGCCCAGACCTGTGCGCTGCAACTACAGCGGCAAGGTCTGCGCCTACCCGTGCGGCAAGTCCACGTCTCCCAAACACGAGCACGGCGACTTGCCCTGCGAGCGCACCACGCAGCTTTCGCCCGAGATGCTGGCCGCCTATCCCTTCCTCGCGTGAAAAGGCTGAGAGACCCCGCCTGAAATGCTGAAGAAACGCGTTGTAGTACTCATACCACGGTAGTGAACTAGTACGAATCGGCCTCCTTTTCATACTTGCAGATTGAAGGCGCGAAGGTTCATGCGTCTAGATTGCAGTCATCGCGCTTGCACGGTCCTGCATCGAGGCGGGCATTCTCGCTTGCCTCGCATCCCGTGAAAACGGGAACCGGCATCGGCGCGAGGACGTACGAGACAGTTGACACGAGTAAGGAGTCCAACCATGTGCTTCAGGCCACCGTCGTTCGACGACATGATGAAGAAGTGCGAGAAATGCGGAAGCTTCAACCCGCCCGAGAACACCAAATGCAAGAAGTGCGGCGCCGATCTGCCCGAGGGCGGCGGCGACGACGCGGGCACGGGTGCTCCCGCAGCCCCCGGCGCCCCCAAGGCCCCTGGCGCTCCTACGGCTCCCGGCGCCCCCAAGGCTCCCGGTGCGGCTCCCGCAGCCCCCGGCGCCCCCAAGGCTCCCGGCGCCTAGAGTTTTTCGGTTCGACCCCACGCGCGGCATCGTATACACGCCAAGGACACATATGAGGCGTGCCGCGCGAGGGATATGCGAGGTTTTACCCGACGAGAGAGGGATGTTGCCAACTTGTCGGCGGTGTTGAGGGGACGCGAGAAACGAGAGGCTCGCGTCAAAACCGCCGACAAGAAGGCAGGGAAACATCAGGGATTCCCAAGGCGGCATTCTACTCGAAATCGGCTAAGACATAGTTCGTTGCACGTGTCCTATATGTTTCGAGAGAGAAAGGGAGGGGAGATTTCATGATCAACGAATACAACAAAGATCTGTACAAAACTGATGATTGGCGTTGGTACGAAGACGGTTATGAAGTGACCCGAACTTCCGTCTGGACAGGGCCTGGCTGCCACAACGGCTGCGGTGTCTTGACCTATGTCAAAGACGGCAAACTGGAGAGGGTTGAGGGCGACCCGAATTTCGCCTACAACCAAGGCAGGCTCTGCTTGCGCTGCCTGAACATGGTCGAGCAGATCTACAACCACGACCGCCTGAAGTGGCCGCTGCTCCTGGACGGCCCGAAGGGCTCCAACCAGTGGAAGCGCGTCACCTGGGACGAGGCCCTCGACTTCATCGAGGAAGCCTTCGCGGACGTCTGCAAGATCATCAAAGACGAGTTCGGCGGCATCGGTCCTGAGGGCGTCGTCGCCCTGTCCGGCACCGGCCGCAACGCCATGTGGCAGGGCGCTATGGTCCTTCGCACGGCGTTCGGTTCCCCGAACATGTCCTTCGGCTTCCTCTCGGCCGACTCTTGCTACCAGCCGCGCATGACCGCCAACCTGCTGCAGGAAGGCGATTGCTGGATTCTCGACAACGCGCAGCTGCACCCGGATCGCTACAACAACGAGGAGTGGGTGAAACCCGAGGTCGTCATCGTCTGGGCAAACCAGCCGCTGGCTTCCAACCCTGACGGTTTCGTGGGCCACTGGCTGATCGACCTCATGCGCATGGGCACCAAGTTCATCGTCGTCGATCCCGCCCTCACCTGGTTGGCCTCCAAGGCCGACATCTGGTTGCAGATCCGTCCCGGCACCGACTGCGCGCTCGCGCTCGGCTTCCTGAACGTGATCATCAACGAGGACCTCTACGACCACGAGTGGACCGAGACCTGGACCTACGGCTTCGAGTCTTTGGTCGAGCGTGTCCAGGAGTACCCGACCAAGAAGGTCGCCGAGATCTGCTGGTGCGAAGAGCAGCTCATCATCGACGCTGCCCGCATGTACGCCGCGGCCAAGCCCGCCGGCATCCAGTGGGGTCTGGCCATCGACATGCAGATTTCTGCTATGGAGGCCTCCAACGCCATCGACGACATGGTCGCCATCTGCGGCAACCTCGACGTCCCCGGCGGCAACGTGCTCGTTCGCTACGCCTATAACTCCTCCAAGAAGTACGGCGCAGGCCTCGAGTTCATCTCCGAGGAGATGCTCGACCGCCGCATCGGCACGAGCCAGTCGCCCATCCACAAGGCCGGCTACACGCCCTTCATCCCGCCCGACCTGCTGGTCGAGGCCATGGAGACCGGCGTGCCCTACCGCCCGCAGCTCATCTGGGTCGAGCAGACCAACCCGATCGCCAACATGGCCGGCGACGCGCCTCGTGTCTACAAGGCGTGGAAGAAGGTCAAGTACACGGTCGTGGCCGACTACTACCTGACCCCGACCGCCGTGGCGTTCGCCGACTGCGTGCTCCCGATGGCCATGTCCGTCGAGCGCGATTCCTACCGCTCCTGGTGGCAGCCCCTGCGCACGATCACCGCGTCCGCGGGCCGCTACTACGAGTGCAAGTCCGACGAAGAGCTCGTCATGGCTATGGGCAAGCGCTTCAACCCCGAGTTCTACAACCAGTTCGAGACGACGGAAGACTTCCTCACCTGGATGATCCAGGACGAGGGCAACGGCGTCGACTACACCTTCGAGGAGCTCACCCACAAGGTTTACGACTGGTGGGATTGGAACGAGACCTACCGCAAGTACGAGAAGGGCCTGCTCCGCGAGGACGGCAACCCCGGCTTCGTCACCGCGACCGGCATGTTCGAGATCTACTCGCCGCTCTTCGACGTGTGGGGCTTCGATCCTCTGCCGCATCACATGGAGCCCTACGAGTCGCCGTATCGCACTCCCGAGCTCTACAAGGAGTACCCCTACATCTACACCTCCGGCCACCGTCACATCGGCCTGTTCCACTCCGAGCACCGTCAGCTGCCGCATATGCGTCAGTTCCATCCGACGGCCATCGCCGACGTCTCTCCCGAGATCGCCGAGGAGCAGGGCATCAAAGAGGGCGACTGGGTGTGGTTCGAGAACCCGCGTGGCAAGTGCAAGCAGGTCGCGCACATCGCCCCGGGCTTGCTGCCCAACCTCGTCCGTGCGCGTCACGGCTGGTGGTTCCCCGAGGAGGAGGCTGCGGAGCCGCATCTGTACGGCGTGTTCGACTCCAACGCCAACAACCTGACCACCATGGGCGTCTACGGGCCCACGCACTACGGCGCCCCGTACAAGTCCACTCTGTGCAAGTGCTACAAGGTCACCGAAGAAAACGATTGCAGCCCGAGCGCGGAGATCACGACCAAGCCCCTCAAGGGCTACCACTTCACTAGGTTCGAGGGGGTGTGATTATGCCTACAGCAGAAGAGATGAACCGCGGTTTCGACGCGATCGAGTACTGGGCGAACTTCAAGGACGCCAACGCCGAGGGCTCCACCCACGGCCTGCTGATCGACTACGAGTACTGCACCGAGTGCCACTCCTGCGAGGTCGCCTGCCAGATGCACCTTGGCCTGGCGCCCAACGAGTGGGGCATCAAGTGTGCGGAGTACGGCCCGATCAAAAACGTCAACGGCAAGTGGGAGTGGACTTATGTGCCCATCCCGACCGACCTGTGCGACGGTTGTGCGGACCGTGTGGAGCAGGGACGTCTGCCGAACTGCGTGCACCACTGCCAGTCCGGCGTGATGTTCTACGGCACCATCGAGGAGCTTGCCAAGAAGGCCTCCGAGAAGAAGAAGATGGTCCTGTTCACGCTCTAAGCGTTTGGTTTCACCCTTTGCGGCCCGGGCAATCCCGCCCGGGCCTGGAGGTGAAAGAAAAAGGAGGAATAGCATGTCTCAGCAAATGAAGGGCGGTTTCCGTCCGCCCCCAATCGGCAACATTCTGTGGAAGTGCCCGGAATGCAACACCTTCAACGCGGCCGAGGCGGACACCTGCAAGAAATGTGGAGCGTCCAAGGTCATCACCGACGACATCGCCGGCGCGACCTACAAGCCCATTGACGAGTCCGAGCGCAGGAACCAGGACAAGAAGTTCAAGTAGGCGCGAGTTTTCTCTCGCCTAGGAGGGCGGCCGAAGAGATGGACGGGTTTTTCAGCACGTTGTCTTTTCGGCCGTTTCCCGTTTGAAAAAAGCGGACCGCCCCGAGTTGTAGCAGAACTCGAAGCGGCCTCGCAAAAGCCATTGTTGCTCTACCCGTTTGAAAGCAAGTGATTTTGCATTTCCTCACTAAGGAGGGGGTTATGGCAGAAGCAAACAACGGTAAATTTACTATATCCCAAGCGGTCGATTCGCTCGGGGTGAGCAAGTTCACCATATCAATATTTTTCTTGGTCGGCATAGCCATGATGTTCGACGGCTACGACTACATGATCATCTCGTACACGAACACGCAGATCATCAACGACTTCTTCCCGTTGGCAAACTTCGGCGGAGACGTCGCAGCCCAAAACGCGGCCACCGCTGCGTTGAAGGGCGCCTTGTCGTCGTGGTCGACCATCGGCATCGTCGTCGGCTCGTTTTGCGCGGGCCCTCTGTCTGACCGTCTGGGCCGCAGGAAGGTTCTCACGGCTGGCACGTTCCTCTACGGCCTGTTCACCATCCCGTGCATCTTTGCGCCGAGCTACGAGGCCTTCGCGGTCTTCCGCGTCATCGCCGGCCTGTTCCTCGGTGTGTGCACGCCCATCGTGACGACGCTGTTCACCGAGTTCACCCCGACCAAGCAGCGTTCGTTCTTCATCACCTTCGGCATGGCGTGGATGATCGTCGGCTGGGTTCTGGCCGCCATCGTCGGCACCGTCATCGTCCAGGTGACGACCTGGCACGTCTGCTACGCCATCGGCGCGTTCCCCGTCGTCTACGCGTTCATATTCGGGTTCTTCACGCCCGAGTCCGCGCACTGGATGTCGGTCAGGGGCAACACCGAGGGCGCCATCAAGACGCTCGAGCGCATCCAAAAGCGCGCGGGCAAGCCGATGCCGTTCGAGCTGAAGGCCGAAAACATCATCGTGCCGCCCGTCTCGGAGAAGGCCAGCCCGGCCGAGGTCTGGAAGGGCAAGTACCTCAAGACCACGATCGCGCTCGTCATCATCTACTTCGCGGGCAACTTCAGCATCTACGGCGTGAACGCCTGGCTGCCCTCGCTCATGCTCGAGGCCACCGGCGGCGCCGTCACCGCCTCCTACATGCTGGCCATGGCGCAAAACGCGGCCTCCGTCGTCGCGAACTGCACGACCGGCTACGTGTCCGAGGCCATCGGGCGCCGGCGCAATCTGGCGTTCGGCTACATTTTCGCCACGGCGATGTGCATCATCACGGCTCTCGTGGTCATGCTGCCTGCCGAGTCGAGCTTCTGGCCGTACCTGATCGCCTTCGTCTTCATGGGCTTTGCCCTGAACTACGGCATCACGGCCGCGCAGCCCATGATGTCGGAATCCTATCCGACCGAGTTCAGGAACTCCGGCGTGGCGACCATCGTCGCCTTGGGCAAGTCGGCCGGCATCCTGTCCCCGATCGTGCTCGGCGGTCTGAAGGCGGCGGGCTGGGCATTCACCCCGCTCATCGCGATTCTGGCCATCCCGATGTTCATCGGCTTCCTTGCCACCTTCATGCTTCCGAAGGGCGCCAAGGGCATGGACATCGACGACATCGCGAGCGAGAACAACGACTAGTCCGCGTCTCTCGTTTCGCGCCGTCGAAGCTGCGGGCGTGTGGGGCAGGCTCCTCGCACGCCCGCTTCCTTTTCCGGGTGCGCTTTTCGTGGTGAAGCGCGGGGGCGCAGGCGCGGGTGAAGCGGGTGCGGGAGTGCGGGGCGCGGGGCGTGGCGAAGCGGGCGCGGGGCGTGGATGCATCGTCGTGCCTTGCGGCCGCGGCGCCTTGTGCCGCTGCTCCTTGCGGCTGCGGTGCCTTGTGCCGCTGCTCCTTGCGGCTGCGGTGCGGAACATGGTGAAATACAGGGGTCTTCGAGAGGAAAGGTGCGTGTGTGCGCATGGGACTGTTCAACACGAAGCCGGCAGACGTGCCGCAGATGCCGGAAAACCCCATAGTGTGCCCTTTTTGCGGCAACCGCTCGACCAGCGAGAAGTTCTGCTCGAGCTGCGGGGCCAAGTTCACCAAGGAGGTGCTGAAGGTGGCCTCGCGCGAGAAAGACGACACGCGCGACGACCGGATCGGGCCGTTTTCCACCAAGACCGCAAAACGCCTAGTGTGGGTGCTCATCATCGTGCTGATCGCGCTGTTCATCTTCTTCACCGAACGTCTGCGCGACAACCCCATGTTCAACTAGACATTCGTTCTTTTTTCGCCGCCACATGCTTTTTTGCGGCGCCATATGGCTGCGTGGGCGTGTCGCGCCTTCAAGGTTTCGCTCTCCTGGAAAATGACGCACATACGCCGTGGGGCAGCAGTGACGATGGCGCGTTGCGGGCTTCTTGACGCGGGCGTTATCGCAGGGTGCGCAACATGTGCACGGCGTCGTCGTCGGGGGCGCTGTAGTAGCCGGCCGTGCGCCCCACCTCGGTGAAACCGGCGCGTTCGTAGAGCTTGCGGGCGGGCGTGTTTTCCGCACGGACATGTAGCTGCATCGCCGCGCAGCCGTGGCTCGCCGCCTGCGTGCACGCGTGCTCGAGCAGCGCCGAACCCAAGCCCTTTCTGCGCGCGTCGGCGGCGACGGCTATGTGCATGATGGTCGCCAATTGCGTTTCTCCTGCTTCCCACCAGCCGACGTATCCCGCTATCTCGCCGCGTCCGTCGCGGGCGACGACGTAGTGCGCGGCCGGGTTGTGGCGCAGCTCCATAGCGTAGGCAAGCGGCGTCCACGGGTCGGGGAAGGCGCCCGCCTCGATGGCCATGACTTGCCCGAGTTCGGCTTCCGTCATGGGAGAGAGGGTGAAGGGGGAGACGCCCGCGCCGCCGCGCCTGTCGCTTTCACCGCGCCTGTTTGCCGCAGCGTCCACGTCGGACTTCGCGCCACCGCTCGCGTCACGTGTGCCGCCTGCATCGCGCGCACCGTTTTCACCCGCCGCGGGCTTGCGCGCCGCCACCATGAAGGTGTTCGAGCAGTGGTAGTAGTCGTCGCGCTCGAACAAGGCGCGCCACGCGTCCAGCAGGCGGGCCTGCTCGGCGGCTATCTCGGCCGGCAGTCCGTCGGGCACGTTCTTGCGGAAATAGGTGAAACGCTCGAAGAGATCCATGCGCTCGCCGCGGGTTTTTCCCAGGGTGTCGGTCGTGTGGATCGTCACGTGCGCGTCGGAAAAGCCCGCCGCGGCCAGCAGCGCGGGGCATTTCTGGCCGTTGTTGCGGTCGGTGTGGCGCGTGTGCGGTGTGCGGGGCGCGATCTCGGCCCCGTAGAGGGCGAAAAGCCGGCGCATGATGTGCTCGGGGTCGGGCCAGGACAGCTTGCAAGAATCGTCGAAGGTCTTGATGACGATGTGCCCGCCGGGTTTGAGCATCCGATACGCGTTTTCAAGCGCCGCCGCCTTGTCGCGCACATGCTGGAACACATGCGAGAAGTAGACGAGGTCGAAGCTTTCCGCCGCGCCGGCCCAGCTCTCCGCCTCGCCTGCCTCCCAGGAAAAACGCGCATCGCCGGTCTGCGCGCGCGCCTCGTCCAGCGCGTCCTCGTCGGGGTCCACGCCCACGACGGCTGCGACGTTTGCGTAGCAGGAAAACTTCAGCACCGTGTTGAAGCCGTCGAAGCAGCCCATGTCGAGCACGCGGGCGCCCTCCACGGCGTCGAGCCCGATGCGCTCGAAGGCGGCGAAATCGCATGCCGCGCTGTCGCGGGCCACCTGGTCTATGCGCGCCTTGCCCCAGCCCATGCCCGCCGCCTCCTTCATCTAGAAGCGTGTGCAGCGAACGCGTCGTTTGAGGTCCGCCCCTTCCAACGCGCCTGCCGCCTCCTTCACCGAAACGCGCTTACGCCGCCTTGACCTCGGCTTCCTCGACGAGCAGCTTGCCCGCCTTCAGGCGCAGCGCGGCGCAGCGGGCGGCATACATCTTGCCCTCGCGGCGGAAGTCGCCCATGGCCTGCTTGGCCTGGCCGGGCGCGATGGACTCGAAGAAGGCCTCGAGGTCCTCGTCGTCGACGGACAGCCCCTTGTGCTTGGCGTAGGCGTTCAACGCGAACTGGCGCGTCAGCTGCCCGCGCACCTGCAAGAGCAGCACGTTGTTCAGCTGGTCTTTCTCGATGCCCTCGCGCTCCAGGTAGTCGTCGAGCGAGATGTTCTCCTCGCGCAGGCGCCGCGTCAGCTGCTCGCGCGCCTCCTTCACCGCGACGCCGTAGACCAGGTCGGGCACGTCCTCGTGCAGGCGTTTTGCCAGCTCGCTTGCGGCCAACGCCTGCGCGCGGCGGCTGTACTCGTCGGCGTGGCGCTCCTCCAGCTTCTCCTTCACCTTCGCGCGCAGGTCGGCCAGGCTCTCCACGCCCGGCATGACGGTCTTGGCCCAGGCGTCGTCGGGCACGGGCGGCTGCATGTCGATGATGCGCTTCACCGTGACGGTCGTCTCGTAGAGGTCCATGATGGGGTTGCCATCCTCGTCGGTCGCCATCTGCGGCCCTTCGAAGGAAAAGCTCTTCGTCTCGCCCACCTTCATGCCGATCACGGCCGCGTCGAAGTCGTCGGGCATGGCCAGCGCGCCCGTGTTGTACTCGCGCCCGTCCGTGCACAGCGTCTTCACCCGCTCGCCGTCCATCGTCGTCTCCATGGCCAGCTCGACCTTGTCGCCGCGTATCACCGTGTCGTGGGTCTCGTCGGTCACGGCCACGGCGGCCGCCTGCGCCATCTTGGCGATCTCCTCGTCGACCTCGGCGCTCTTCACCGCCGATCCGGGCAGCGAGATCGACACCGGGCCGTAGTCGTCGAGGGTGAACTCGGGCACGGGCACGCAGACCATGTGGTAGGTGAAGCCGCTTGTCTCGCTGGCGTGCTCCAGGCACTTGTAGACGGGCGTGCCGATGGCGTCGACGCCGGCGGCGGTCAGGGCGAAGGGGACGCGGTGGCGCATGATCCCCTCGTCGAAGGTGAAGGCGGCCTCGTCGGCGCCCATGTGGCGACGCAGGAAATCGACCGGCTCGTCTTGGGCGAGGTTGGCCTTGTAGTCGTTGCGTGCTATCTCGTAGGCGGCGATCTTCGACATCTCCTTGGCGCATTCCTTCGCGTCCAAGGTGACGGAAAGCTCCAGCTTGCCGTCCTTTTCACGTACTTTCTCGACCTTCATCGTGTTCTCGCGCCTCCTAGTTCTCGCGTATCTGCGGCTCGGGCATGCTCTCGAAGTCGGGGATCTCGATGTCGTCGTCTTCCTCGACGGGCGCCGGCGGCGTCGCGACCACGACGGGCGTGCCGTCTTCGTTTACCTCGCGCACGATGGCCGTCTCCACGATGCGGCGCATGACCTTCACGCGCACAGCGGCGCGCCTCGCGGCCTCGACCTGGCCTTTTTCGCGAATCTCGGCCAGGAACTTCTCCGGGTCGGGCGCCGAGAGGTAGTCGCACAGCTCGTGGTTGCCCACTTGCGCGTTCAAGACATCGGCCATGATGTCGAGCGCGACGTTCATACGCATCTGGCGCGAGGTCTCGTCGGAAAGCTTCGCGTCGTATTGGTCGGGCGTCATGTGCTCTTCGCGCAGGAACTGCTCGAAGCTGATGTGCATCTCCTCGAGGCGCTTGGCGTTGCCCTCGCGCATGACCTCGATGTTGTTGTCCAGCGTCGCCTGGTCTATGTCGCCTTCGAGGCGCGCGAGCAGGGCGTCGGCGCAGTTCTTGAACTTGATGTCGCTGTACTCGAACTCGAGGTCGTGGTCGTATTGGTCCTTGATGGCCTGGCGCACGTCCTCGATGGTCTCCAGGCCCTCGAAGTTGGCCTTCACCCAGTCGTCGTCGAGGTCGGCGATGCCCTGTATCTTCTTGCCGCCGCTTGCCACGTACTCGAACAACTGCGCGTCCACGTCCTCTTCGGACAGCTCGGGTTTCGCCGGCATGTCGATGCGCACGTTGTCGTAGTCGCTCAGCTTGAAGTCCTTCGGGTCCAGCTCGATGAACTGCCTGGTGTCCGCCATGATCCCCTCCTACAGGTTTGGCGTGCCGTCTGCGGACTGTGCGGCCCGCGCGTGGCGTGTGGGCCGTGGGCGGCAGACGGCGCCGCGCTCTTGCCTTGCATGTGCCAACTCTCCTGACTCGACTCGTGTCGCCGTCGGCGCGGTGCGCGCGATGTGGCGCGGTGCGGGTTTTCGCGTCGCGGGGTTTTTCGCGTCGTGAAAGACCTCACGCTGCAAACCCTTTCGCGCTACGACCCCCTTCGCGCCGCGAAGTTTCGTTTTCCGCGAAACTCATACGGCGGTGAACGAGTGTGCAGGTGAATTATTCGGGCGCCTGTTGTAGGCGAGTATGACTTTGAGTACTAGTAGTACGCTTTTCATACTGCGCGGGGCATGGTGCCTTGTAGAGGCGCGCCGCTTCTGGTGGGCTTGGCCGCTGCGGCGTCCTCGGGCGCGGCGTCTGATTTCGGTGCCGACGACAGACGAGGCGGGTGAAAAAGAAAGGAGCCCTTTCGGACTCCTTCCTGCTGCATCTGCTTGTCCCACGCGCGTTTTTCCTTCGCGCGCCTGTAGCCTGCCGAGCCGTGCGGCCCGTGCCCGCAGGCCCAGGCGTCGTAGCGCGGCATCTTGGCCAGCGTGGCCTCCTCGGCGCTCATGCGCCACACCGCGCCCGTCTTCGGGACCTTCTTGCGCTTTCTCGTCATGTCGTCTCACCCCCTTTTGCCTTCGCGGTTGAGCAGGCCGCATCATAGCACGCGCCCTTCCCGCGCAGGTCCGCAGTCGCCTCTGCGTCTGGGCTTTGTTCAACAGTGAATTTGCTATAATTTCGCTGCTATTGGAGAAAGGACGTGACGGCGATGCCGCAAATCGCATCTCTTGCAGAATTCAACAGGAACCAAAAAAGCATGCTTGAGCAGCTTGCGACAAGTGGGCAACCAATCTACTTGACGCGCAACGGGGCGAAGTCCGTCGTCGTGATGGACTGCGAGGCCTTCGAGAACACGATGATGGACCGGGAGCTTGCCAAGGAGGAGGAATTGCGGGTCTATCGGGGCCTGATGCGGGGAATATCCGATTACGTTCAAGGCAAGACGTTTTCGAAGGCAGAGTTCAAGCGCAGGATTGCGGCGAAAAGTTTCGAGGAAGAATGAGCGCGAAGTTCACCGCAATATTCACCGACGACTTCTGGGAGTTCTTCAACGAGAACGTCTACAGCAAGAGGGTTGCCGAACGCGTTGCAGACCTCGTGAACATGCTCGAGGTGTTTCCTGAGGCAGGACGCGTGTACGATCCAGAATACGTGGCGGCGCGTCCTCCGTTTGCTTGCAGAGTTTTGCCTATTCCAGATTCACCTTTCGTTCTTTACTACCTTATTGACGACGAGAATGAAAACGTTGTCGTGTTTTCCATGCAATTTCAGAGAGCAGATCCAATTCGGAGATTCTAAGAGCCTGCGCTGCTTGCGGCAGCTCATGCATTAGGCGTCGGCGCGGCCGTCGGCGGACTCGTCGCCGTAGCGGCGGCGCAGGCGCGCGATGGCCGGCTTTATCGCGATGCCGCTGCCCAGCGACACGAGCGCGCAGACGGGGATGATGGCGAAGTAGGCGTCGTAGGACCCGCTGCCGTCGAAGATGGCCGCCGCCAGCACGGGAAAGATCAGGTTGAAGGGCGCGAGCACGAGCGCCGAGATTCCCGTGTTCGTGGCGAGGTTGGCCTGCCCGTAGGTCGTGCGCATGAACGAGGTGTTGATGGCCGAATACATCCCGTACACCAGCCCCGCGGCCAAGACGAGCACGGCAAACGCCCCCGGCAGATGCGCCAGATAGCACGGCAGCGTGGCGACCGACACGCTCAGCCCCAGCGCGGGCAGCAGCACCATGGTCTTCGCCTGCCCGAGCTTGTCGTAGACGATGCCGCCCAGAGGCCGCCCCAGCCCGTTGCCCAGCCCCAGCGCGGCCACGGCCGTGGTGGCGAAGGCGACCGACGCGCCGATGCCGGTCATCATCACGGATGCCTCGGCGATGATGGCCGCGACCGACCCCATGAAGAAGCTGCGCCACGCGCAGAAAATCCAAAACGACGAGCTCGACGCGACCTGCCTGCCCCCAAGCGACAGCCCCGTGTCGTCGCGCTTGGACCGCAGCGCCGCGACCTCGGGCGGCGGCGTGCGCATGAAGGCGCAGGCGAGCAGGCTCCACGCGAAGACCGCTAGCCCGATGATGGTGAACGCCCAGCGCCAGCCGAGCGCCGAGTAGATCAGCAGGGTGGCCACCGCTCCCAAGACGACCGTGCCCATCCCGAACCCCATGACGAGAAACCCGGACGCGAACCCGGCGCGGTCGCCGAACCACGCCAGCACGCTCGTTGTCCAGCTCGTGTAGGCCAGCCCCACGCCGAAGCCGCACAGCACGCCGTAGAGCAGGTAGAGATGCCAGGGCTGCGTGACGAAACGGCAGCACACGAGGCCGGCCACGACGCACAGCCCGCCCAGCAGAAAGACGCGCCGCAGCGGCATGCGCTTGCCCAGCTGCCCCACGCAGATCATCCCCAGCGACAGCGCGATCATGGCGACGGAGAACACGAGCGAGGTGGACGCGCGCGACCAGCCGAATTCGGCCTCGAGCGGCGGGATGAAGATGGACCACGCGTAGATGATGCCGTACATGAGCATGGTGACGACGCCGACGACGAGTATGGCGTAGCGGTTGTGCAGGAGCTTGTCCATGGCTCTTCCCCCCAGATGCGAGCCGTGCGCGTCGCGTGTCCGGGCGCGTGCGCGGAGGATGCGGCGCGCACACACGGCGCGGGTCTGCAATCCCGGCGCCCATGGTACACCCGGCGCGGGTGCGCGGTGAAGACGCGTGGGGGGGTGAAGCGGCGCGGGTGAAGCGGGGGCGAAGCGATGCGGGTAAAAGCGTGCGCGGGCGGAGCGCGGGGGAGGGGTGAAGTGGTGCAGCCGGGAGAATGAAGCGGCGCGGGTGCGCGGTGAAGTGGTGCAGCTGGGAGAATGAAGCAGCACGGGTGCGCGGGTGAAGTGGCGCGGGGGGGGGTGAGACGGGGCGCTACGAGTCCAGGGCCTGCGTCTGCGTTATGGCGCCGCCCTCTAGGTGGGTGATGAAGTCGCGCGTCGCGTATTCCGTGCCGTAGATGTCGGTGACGACGCCGTAGACCTGGTAGCGCCCATCCGGCAGCGCCACCGACGACAGGGTAAGCCCGTCGGCGGCGGAGATGGTGGCACCCTCGACCAGGCGTGTCGGGGCGTTGCCGTTGCCGTCGCCCGAACTGCCCGTGTTGCCTGTGCCGCCTGCGCCGCTGTTGCCGGCGCCCGCGTCGCTGTCCGTGCTGTCGCTGCCGCCCTCGTCGGCGAATTGCTCGGCCAGCAGCACGATGGTGTCGCTTGCCCCGATGTCTTCGAGCCGCCCCTGCGTGCCGGCCTCCTCTGCGGCGACGAAGCCCTGCAGCGCGTAGGCGCCCGTCTTCTCGTTGAAGGTGAAACGCAGGTCGCCGGCCTGGCCGTTGCGCTTGACGGGCGCGGAGTAGACCGTGGTGTCGCCCGTGCGGTCGATGGTGTCGCAGGAGAGGAGGTGCCCGTTCAAGGCGACCCATTTCCCGGTGAAGTTGAGGGTGTAGGCGCCGTTTTCGCGCTGCGCTACGTCGTCGGAAAACCCGAGGCATTCTGCATCCGTTCCCGCGCCCGCGTCGAGGCGGTAGACGGCGTAGGCCACCTCCTGCACGTAGCGCATGCACTCGGGGCGTATGCTGAACTGGAGCGCCCCGCCGTCCGCGACGCTGCCCTCGTCGAGGAAGCGAATCGCCCCGTTCGCGCCGCCCGCTTCATCCGCCGCGCTGCCCGTCGAACCCGCGCCGCCCGATCCGTCCGTTGCGCCGCCGTCCGCGCCACTGCCCGTGCCGCTGAAATTGTTCCTCAAAAACTGGGCATACGCGCTGCTCGTGGACCCTGCCAGATACTCCGAAAGCGTGCTGCCCGCGCCGGTGGGGAAGTAGACGCTCATGCCGCACGCCCCCTCGCGGTCGGCTCCGTTTTCCGTCTGCGCGCATTCCCCGATCGCCCGCGCCAGCTCCTCGAAGCCAAGATTGCGCGAGAACTGCGCGAGGTCGACGAAGCTGCTTTGCGTGGCGCCCCTGCCGCTCGCGTCCCCAAACCCCATGGCACGCTCGGCGGCCTGCACGACCTCTTGCAGCGCCCCGCCCTCGCCCTTCTTCGCCAGCACCTGCGTACACAGCGCGTCAAAGGCGCTTTCGACCTGCGCGAACTTCCCCAAATCCACGGCAGACAGCGTGTAGAGCCGCTTGCCCTTGGCCTCGTTGCGCGCCCCGTAGGCCGCAAGCAGCGTGCCCGCGAAGTCCTCGCTGCCCAGATTCTCGACGAGCGCCGCGTAATCCCATCCGGCCGCCGGCTCTATCTCCTCGCTTGCCACCATCTGCGCGGCATGCGGCGCGACCACGCGCATGGTCTCGAACCCGCCCATCAGACAGGCGTCGAAGCACACGGTGGTGAAATGCGCGTCCGCCGCGTCGAGCGCCTGGCCCAGCTCGGCGGCGCTCAACCCGTCCATGCCGTGGTTCTCGTCCAGGCACACGCCCTTCACGCTGCCCGCCCCGTGGTTCCACAGCAGCAGGGTGGAGTTGTCGGCCGGATACGCGCTTTGGCAGAAGTCAAGAAACGAGGCGAGCGTGCCCGCGTCGCCCATGCTCGCGTCCGCCTCGCGCCCGACCTCCACGAGCGCGCCGCCGCGCAGCTCGTAGCGCACGAGCGCGTCTGAGGGGATGTCGTGCCCGCGCCACTTGCGCGCGCCGCCCGTCTCCACCACGATGGCGGTGCCGTCCGGCACGCGCGCGCCCAGCATCTCGTCGATGTTGGCCGTGGCGATGGCGCTTTTCGTCTCCAGCGTCGAGCCGCACATGTAGATGTAGAGGGCGTTTTCGTAGCGCCCGCCCGCGCCCGCGCCGCCCGCGCAGCTCTTCACCCCGAGCAGCACCCCGAAAAGCACCGCGC
>CAVAWX010000025.1:19779-23049 GCA_963592385.1 Acidaminococcaceae bacterium
GCGGCACGGCGCATGCTCGCACCCAGCGCCCCTTCGCTCTGCCGCGCCTCCGAGCCCGCCGGTGCGGCCGCCGCCGCCCCGGCCGCCCGTCTCCCGCGCCGCCCCCCGCTCAACTCGCCTTCTTCACGGTCGTCTTCTGCAGCACGAACATGTCGCTTGCGCTCGTCATCCAGTTCACGTGCTTCACGCCCACTACGACCGCTTCCCGCTTCGATGCGTCGTAGTGCTGCTTTTCCTTCGTGAACGCCTTGTTCTTGTTCGTCGCCTTCGCTGTCTCGAAGCTGTCGAAATACCAGTCGTTGTTGTCGTAGAAGAATTTTTCGGTGTTGTCGAAGCGCTCCGAGGTGACGAGGTACTTCGCCGTCGTCAGCCCGACGTCTTCAAGCTCGGCCTTCAGCGTCGTGCCGTCGGCCAGCCTGGAGAGCATGGCGTTGGCCTGCGCGGTGTTGAAATACGAGCTGTCCCAGGATGTGGCCGGCTTGAAGTGCAAGTGCTCGTCCACTACATGGCGCTCGTTGAGCAGATCATATGTGTAGGCCCTAAACGGCGAGGCAAGATGCGCCTTCACGCTCTTTTTCCACCAGCTGCCCGTGTAGGAGACGAATCCCTTGTCCCACTTGTCGGCCGTGTCGCTGCCTCGCAGGCCGCGCGCCCAGGTGCCCGTCGTGTTGCAGTAGAGGACAAGCGGCCCGGACCCGGTGTTCGCCGCTTTCAAAGCCGCGACCATATCCCTCGTCCCCTCGACCCTCGCGAGCGCCTCCGCCTTTTCCTGCGGGTCGTCGACGAAGGTGTTGATCTCGTCGATCCAATCTTGGAACCTGTAGTCGTCGTACCTGGAGTACTCGTACAGGGTGCCCCAACCGCCACCCGAGCGGGCGCAGCCGATGTCTATCTTGTGCCGCTCGTTGACGATGGCGTTCACCTCCTTGCTCTGCGCGTCCAGCTCGTCGAGGTACGAGCGCTTGCTGCCCAGGCTGCCGGCCGTGCCCGCCTCGGCGGCTTCGGTCTGCGCGCCGTAGGCCAGCCGCAGGACATAGGCCGCGTTGGTCCACACGCAGGCGAGCGACCCACGGAAGCTCTGGCGGTACCTGTAGGTCTGTGTGCCCCAGTTGTACGACAGCGCCATCATCTCGTCGTAGACCGCGACCAGGTCGTGGCTGGTCGCCGAGTCCGCCTTGCAGATGATCGTGTACAGCTCGCCCATGTTGGTGGCCAGCTCGTCGAGCGTGGCCTTCTCCTTCACTGCGAAATCCGAGAGCTTTTGCGCGCGCCGCGAGCCGTCCGTGTCCTCGCAGATGGCCTCCACCTCGTCTTTGAGCAGCGTGTACTGCGTGCGTATGCGCGCGACGACGCGCTCGGCGTCGGTGACGAGCGCGGCTTTCTGCCCGGCGCGCACCGTGGTGGACAGCGCCTTCATCTCGTAGCTCAGGTCGGTCACCTGGTCGTGGATCTGGACGACTTCGGAGAAGATCTCGTTGTTGCTGACCTCGTAGAGCGAGGAGCTGTGGTCCGCGGCGGTCACGCTCGTGTAGAACTGCTTCCATCCGTATTCTGCCAGGGCGAAAAGCGCCTTTTTGCCCAGCGCGCCCGCGATGTTTGGCAGCATGAGGTCGTCGACCAGGTCGTCGAGGAACTCGCGCGACTCTTCGCCCGACCCCACGAGGGCCGCGGCCTGCAGCGTCTCGGCGTCGCGTCCCAGCACGTCGCGTGCACCGCTCGCGGACACGGCTATCGTGGCGCCTGCGGGCGCGTCGGCGGATTTCAGCACGATGGAGTAGCTGCCGTCGCTGCCTGACGCCACCGACGTGGGGGAGACCTCGCTGCCGTTCACCTCGACTTTCACGTTGCCTGCGGACAGCTCGCCTGTGGCGTCGCGCAGCGCGGCGGTGAAGGTGGTCGTGCCGGCCGCCTCGTCGGCGTAGTCGTAGGCGAGGTCCAGCCAGGCATCCGGCACGGCGATGGCGCAGGCCACGTCGCCTTGCGTCTCGTTGGCGTCGGCTTTCAGGGTGAGCGTGGCGCCGTCGAGGGCCGCGGTGTCGCCGTCGTGCGGCAGGGCGATCTCGACGGACAGCTCGCGTTCGCTTTTGAAGCTCGCGGCCGACAGCGTGCAGCCTTCGGCGCCTTCCAGGGTGAAGCTGCCGGTGCCGATCGTGGTGCTCAAGACGAAGTCGCTGGCCTGGATCGTCGCGGTGAACTTCGCGCCGTCGAGCTTCGAGTTGGTGAAATCGACGCTCAGGGCGGGGTTGGCGAAGACGGCGGAGACCTCGTAGCCGGTCGCCGCAGCGTCGCCCTCGCCCGCGTTCGCGTCGGCGCCCGTGTCCGTTGTGGTGCCGCCTTCGCCCGCGTCCTCGGCGCTCGCGCCCGCAGCCGCGTCCTCGGCGGCTTCCTTTTCCTCGTAGGGCTTCAGGTCCTCCTCGGAGGCGACCTTGCCGTTTTCTATCTCGCCGAGCAGCGAGGCCACTTCCTCGGGCGTGTCGGCCACGGACTCGTTCGTCGAGATGCTCGTGGCTTCCTCGTCTTTGTTCACGACCACGGCGTCCTCGGGCCACACGACGCCCTTGTCGGTGTTGACCTCGTCGGCGCTCATCATCTCGTCTTTGCTCGGGGTGGCGGCGTTCGTGCCGCTGCTGCCGCCGTCCGCCTCGGTGCTGTTCGCCGTGCTCGTGCTCGCGCTGTCTGTGCCGCTGCTGCCGTCGCCTTCCGCGCCCGTCACGCACTCCGCCGCCAGCGTCACGCTCGCAAGCG
Organism: Acidaminococcaceae bacterium; assembly: GCA_963592385.1. Classification (GTDB taxonomy): domain Bacteria; phylum Actinomycetota; class Coriobacteriia; order Coriobacteriales; family QAMH01; genus CAVAWX01. The sequence continues at coordinate 22,525 of CAVAWX010000025.1, forward strand.
AGGCGCCGTTGTTGGCCAGCCCCTCGGGGCGGCTCGCCCGCACGGCCAGCGTCACGTCGTCGGACCTTTCGGCCGCGTCCACCTTCCAGCCGTCCAGCCCGCCGCCGAGCGCCACCGCCTCGGCGCCGACCGCGTCGGCAAGTTTGCCTTTTTCCAGTACGACCTTGAAGGAGAGCGTGTCGGTGTTGGAGGGGATGTAGGGCACGTCGAGGTCGAGCACGTCGGAGCCGTCGTCGAAGTTCTCCCAGCGGTAGGTTTCGCCGCTCGTCTGCGTCGTGTTCGTGTTCGCCTGCTGGCAGGCGGCAAGCGGCACGGAAAACGAGACGGCCAAAATCGCGGCGAGGGTGGTCTGGAGGGTCTTCTTCCACATGGCGGCACCTCTCTTCGACGGTGAAAGCGCCTTCGGGCGCGTCTGCTGCAAGTGTAGCAAGCGCACGCCCGTTTCCGCCCCCGCACCCGCCGTGTCTTCGCCGCGCGGGCACCTGCCACCGCCCGAACGTCCGCGCCTGTGGAATCGGCGTGGAC
>CAVAWX010000026.1:0-22136 GCA_963592385.1 Acidaminococcaceae bacterium
CCGTGCCCGCCGTAGCCGGCCGGCGCGTCCTCCTGCTCGACGACGTGATGACCACCGGCGCCACCGCCTCGGCCGCGACGGCCGCCCTGCTCGCCGCCGGTGCGGAATCTGTGCGTGTGGCGGTATTCTCGCGTGTCTGGTAGATGCAAGTTTTCCCTCGTGGTAAAGTACCGAGCACATGTGACGTTTCCCGTCGTCTTCGCGCGGCGGCAAGGCCCTTCGCGCCACGTCCTCGTGCACCACGCGGACGCGGCAACAGGGCAGGCAGGATAGATAAGGCAGACAGTGTTTGGCATAGGCGGAACAGAGCTCGTACTCATACTCTTCTTCGGCTTTTTGGTCTTCGGCCCGGACAAGCTGCCGCAGATAGGCCGCACCCTGGGGCGCGCCATACGCCAGTTCCGCGAGACCTCCGACCAGATGAACAAGAAGTTCAAGGAGGAGGTCTACGACCCCTTCCAGGACGCGGTCGCGCCCGTGAAGGAGGCGGCCGAGAAGAAGGCCGCGCCCTACAAAGACGACATCGACAGCATCAAAGGCATCATCAACGACACGAAGAGCATGGTGAACGAGCCGTTCAAGGACATCAAGGCGCAAGGCGACGCGATGAAGAGAAGCATCGACCCCTTCGCCTCGGACCCGGTGCCCACGGGGGACGCCGGCGGGGCCATACGCGACCGCGCCGGGCGCCTGCCGCGCGAGCAGGCGGCCAAAGCCGAAGGGTCTGCCGACGCGGCGGCATCTGCGAGCAGCGCGGGCTCTGCGGCTGGCGCGGTCGCAGCTGCGGGCACAAGCGGCGGCACAGAGAAGGCCGCCTCCACTTCACCGTCCACATCCGGCGGCGCGGACACAAGCGCGTCCGCTTCACCATCCACGTCCGCCACGCCCGCAGGCGAGGCGCAACCGCTGCCCACGACGGACACGGCCTCGGGCGCCGGCACCCCCAAGAAGACGGTCGCCGCCTCGCTCTACGGCCTCGACGACGAGGACGGTGAATAAGCGATGCCCATCGGACCTGCACGCATGCCCCTGCTCGACCACCTGGGAGAGCTGCGCCGCCGCGTCGTCATCATCGTCGTGTGCTTCCTCATCGCCGTCGTCGCGCTCTACGCCGTCGCCGACCAGCTCATCAACTTCCTGAAGCAGCCCATCGCCGAGTTCATCCCCGACGGCGACATCTACACCACGGGCGCGTTCGAGGGCTTCACCCTGAAGTTCGCCGTCTCGGCGTTCGCCGCCCTCATCGTCACGAGCCCCGTCATCTTCTGGGAGCTCTTCGCGTTCTTCCTGCCCGCGCTCAAGCCCAACGAGCGCCGCTACGTGCTGCCCACCTTCTTCGTGTCCGTCGTGCTCTTCATCATCGGCATGGTCTTCTGCTACAAGTTCTGCCTGGGCGCGGCCTTCGAATGGCTCACGGGCGAGGCCGCCGGCTTCTCCACGCTGCTGCCCTCGGCCAGCGACTACATCAAGTACGTCATCTTGTTCGAGATCGCCTTCGGCATCGCCTTCGAGCTGCCGCTGGTCGTGTTCTTCCTCGTGCTCTTCGACATCGTGCCCTACAAGAAGCTGCGCAGCTCGTGGCGCTACGTCTACATCGCGCTGATGGTCATCTCCGCCGTCGTCACGCCGGACGCCTCGCCGGTCACCATGCTCATCATGTTCGCTGCGCTCGTGGCGCTCTACGAGGTGGCGCTGCTGGTCGCGCGCTTTGCCCTGGCGAAGAAGATCAAGCGCCAGCAGGAGCGCGAGGCGGCCGAGGAAGCGGAGTGGGACAACCTGTAGGAGCAAGGGGGGCGCGGCATGGCGCACATCGACCTGGACAGCAAGATTCTCGGTAAAAACGACGAGCTGGCGACGGAAAACCGCATGTTGCTGGCCGCGCACGGCGTCTACATGCTCAACCTCATGGCCAGCCCCGGGGCGGGCAAGACCTCGACCATCATGGCGACCATCGCCGCGCTGAAGGACAGCTACCGCCTCGCCGTGATCGAAGGCGACATCGCCGGCGACGTGGACGCGCAGGCGGTGAAGGAGGCGGGGGTGCCGGCCGTGCAGATCAACACGGGCGGCTCGTGCCACCTGGAGGCCGACATGGTGCGCCGGGCGCTCGAAGTGCTCGATTTGAGCGCCATCGACATCATCATCGTGGAAAACGTCGGCAACCTCGTGTGCCCGACCGACTTCGATTTGGGCGAGAACGCCAGGTGCATGATCTTGTCCGTGCCCGAAGGCGACGACAAGCCCATCAAGTATCCCGGCATCTTCGAGGCGGCCGACGCCATCGTGTTGAACAAAGTGGACACGATGCCCGTGTTCGACTTCGACGAGAAGGCGTTTCGGCGTGTGGTCGAGTCGTTGAACCCGGACGCGCCGATCTTTCCCATCTCGGCCACGAAAGGCGACGGGATGGAGCGCTGGGCGGAATGGCTCGTCATGCGCTTCGAGGACCTGCGCGACTAGCCCCGGCGCCTATAAAGATGCGCGGACCGCTTGCGATCCGCGCTCCCCTTCACCAAGAACAAAACCCTGCCGCGTCAGGCTCTCGTCGAGGCGTTCACCGTGCACGCCCCGCGCCGCACCATGCCGGGCACACGAGCGCGCGGGCACACGGGCAAGAGTGAAGCAACCCTCGAAAAGCCCCGCACACAACAATGGGCGGGCACTTCATGCGCCCGCCCATTGCGTGCACGCTTCACGCGTGCGAGGTGCTAAATAGCGTAGCCGCCGGCTAGATGGCGTCGCCTCCGCGCTCGCCGGTGCGGATGCGCACGGCCGTCTCGACGGGGATGACGAATATCTTGCCGTCGCCCACCTCGCCGGTGCGGCAGGTCTCGCACACGAGGTTCACCACCTTGTCCACGTCGCTGTCGTCCACGACGAACTCGCACTCCACCTTGGGCACCATGTTCATCAAGATCTCGGACCCGCGGTAGTACTCCTTCCAGCCCTTCTGGGTGCCGCAGCCGTGCACCATGTTGATGGTCATGCCGCCGATGCCGGCTTCAAGCACTGCGTCCTTGAGCGGTTCGAGCTTCTCGTTGCGGATAATCGCCTGAATCTTCTTCATCGCTTCTCGCCCCTTTCCCTAGTCGAGGCCGTCGAACGCGGGGTAGGCGTTCTCGCCGTGGCAGACAATGTCGAGACCCTGCGCCTCCTGCTCGGGCTCCACGCTGAGGGAGCCGTGGCAGCACGCCTTCACCACGAGGCCGATGATGAGCGTCATGACGCCGACGAACACGATGGTGATGCCGATGCCCGCGAGCTGGCTGAGCAGCAGGGACGGGTCGCCGGTGTAGAACAGGCCGCCGAAGTCGGTCCAGGACAGCTCGGGCACGCAGAACAGGCCGGTCAGGATGCCGCCCACGATGCCGCCGATGCCGTGGCAGCCGAAGGCGTCGAGCGCGTCGTCGTAGCCGAACTTGCGCTTCAGGGTGCTGATGCCGAAGTAGCAGCAGGGGCTGACGATGATGCCCATGATCAGCGACGCCCACGCGGTCACGAAGCCCGCTGCCGGGGTGATGACCACGAGGCCGGCGACGAGGCCGGTGCAGGCGCCGACGAGCGTGGAGTGGCCGGTGACGATTTTATCCACGACCATCCAGGAGAGCATGGCCGCCGCCGAAGCCGCCACGGTGTTCACCAGCGCGATGCCCGCGACGCCGTCGTCGATGGCCAGCGCCGAGCCCGCGTTGAAGCCGAGCCACCCGAACCACAGCAGGCCGGCGCCGAGCGCCACGAAGGGCACGTTGTGGGCGCGGTAGGAGACGGTGCCGTAGCCGCGGCGCTTGCCGCAGAGTATGGCCAGCACGAGGGCCGTGACGCCCGAGGAGATGTGGACCACGTCGCCGCCTGCGAAGTCGATGGCGCCGATGGCTCCGCCGATCAGGCCGCCGCCCCAGACCATGTGCGCGAGCGGGCCGTAGACCAGCAGCACCCAGCACACGAGTATGGCCGCGATGGCGCCGAACTTGATGCGCCCGGAGACGCCGCCGGTGATGATGGCGACCGTGATGATGGCGAACGCGCACTGGAAGGCGACGAAGACCATGTCGGGCAGGCCGTCCACGAAGCTGCCATTGGCCAGGGTGTCCGTGCCGTTCAAGAACAACTGGCCGAAGCCGCCGACGATCTGGCCGAGGAAGCCGTCATCGGGCGAGAACTGCCCGTCGAAGGCCGTGGAAAACGTGACGGCCACCCATAGCACCGCCGTGATTCCGATGGCCAGAAAACTCATAATCATGGTGTTGCCCACGTTCTTCTTGCGGCTCAGGCCGCCGTAGAAAAACGCGAGGCCGGGCGTCATCAGCAGCACCAGCGCGGCGCAGATGATGGTGAATGCCGTCAATGCGGTATCCATAGCGCTCACCTCTCTCACTCGAAACATGGATATGACGGTGAAGATGGTGGGGCGGCCACGTAACGCGGGAGTGAACGGGGCGTTACGCCTGTTTTAAAGTGCGGTTTCGAGGATGTTTCGCGCAGAGGGCGCGGTGCGGCGGGAGCGCAGGCAGGATGAAGGGTGAAAACGAGCAGGTCAAAAGGGCGGGTGAAGAGGAGCGCGGCGGGCGGGTCAGGCGTTGTGCAGGCCGCCCGGCTCGATGGCCACGCCCTGCTTTCCCAGCCAGGCGACCCACTTGTCCATGGTGTCCTGGCTGACGGTGTGCTCCATCTCGCAGGCTTCCTCGTTGGCCTGCTCGGGCTCGACGCCCAGCACGTCGGTGAGGAAGGTGCGCAGCGCCCAGTGCCGCGCGATGATGCGCTCGCCGTAGGCGCGGCCCTTCTCCGTCAGGCTGATCTCGCCGTAGGGCTCCTGGTCGATGTAGCCCTCCTCGCGCAGGTTCTTTGTCGCGCGCGCGACGCTTGCCTTGGAAAAGCCCAGCTCCTCGGCCACGTCGACGTTGCGCACAGAGCCGCCGCCACGTTGGGCGAGGTCGAAGATGGCCTCGATGTAGTCCTCGTAGGAGGACGTGAGGGTGGTGTTGTCGGCGCTGTGCTCTGCCATGCTGCTCTCTCCCGCTTTCACCTGCAATGCGCCCCGAGGGCCCCAAATGCTCCGGAGGAGCCCGAAGGCCCGGAAGCTCCGAGGCCCCCGAAAGTCTCGAGGCTCCGAACGGCCCGCCGGGCTTGCGGGCGCATGCGCTTGCTGTCGTGGCTGCGCGCGCGTTTCATGCGGCGCTATGGGAATTATCGCCTTTGGGGGCCTCTTTCACAATGGGGACGACGGCGTTTCGGCGTGTGGCGCTCTCGTTGCAGGCGTCGCAGCCCGCGCAACCGCCACATGCGCAGCCCGCGTCCGCGTCGCCCGTTTCGCAGCAGCCGCCGCGCCGCTTGGCCGCGCTCTTGAACAGGCGCGATTTCACCGTCCAGACCAGCCACACCACGATGACGGCCAATATGATCCAACTTGCCGCGTTCATGTCCTACCCTCGATTCGCGTATGTGCCGCCGAGCACTCCCGGCTGCGTGTTTCCGCGAATGTTAGCAGCTGTTAACTTTCCCCGCAACCCCCGCGCGCGCTTCACCCTTCCTCGCGCAGGAACACCTTGAAAAATACAGCGCGCATTCTCTAAAGACTTCTTAATTTTTCTAAAAAGTTCTAAACTCTTCTAAAAAGTTCTTAATTTACGGCCCGCAACCCCCGGTCGCGCTGCGCTGGCCGCCTACTCCTTCTTGAACTCGTCGAGGCGCTCGTTCAGGCGCTTGTCGGCGGCGTTCATGCAGATGAAGGTGACGACGCACGCGAACACCAGGGCCGCGACGCAGATGATGGTGAACAGGGCAAATCCGCTCGGCGGGCACCAGCCCGAGCCGAACACCCAGCCCGCGATGATGGCGTAGCCGCCGATGGCGAACACGAGCAGGCGCGCGATCTTCGAGAAACGCACGGCCGCTCGCTCGGAAAAGCAGGCGCAACCCCACAGCGACATGCACAGGCAGATGGCCAGCGACACCCATATGTCGCGCACGGCCTCGGCGGTGCCGATCGTGCCCGCGCCGCTCCAGTCGGGCAGCAGCTCGAACAGCGACCAGCATATGATGGTGATGGTGAAACTCAGGGTCGTGGCGCCAGCAAGCGTGCCCGCCATCGTGCCCTTTTTCTTGCTCTCGTCTTTCATCGTCGTTCCTTTCTCTTCGCCTCACCCGCCCAGGGCGGTGAAGTGTCCTTTCAGTTCATGTGCGCGGCGCCACGCTCCGAGCGACCGCAGGGGGCGTGTCGCGCTGGTTCGTTCACCGTGCACCGCGCCGGCTTGTTCACCAGCCGCGCCGCCCCGCTCACAATCCGAGCAGCTTCCTGACCTGCGGGGCATATGCCCGTGACACGACGGTCTGCTCGCCGTTGCTCAGCTCGGCCAGCATCCGGCCGCCCAGCTCCGTGCGCAGGCTCGCCACTTCCTTCAGGTTCACGATCGTGGACTTGCCCGTCCGCACGAACCCGCAGTCGGCGAGCTTGTCCTCGATCTCGTAAAGGCGCATCGGCGTCTCCAGCACGAGGTCGGCGGTGTAGAAGAAGCTCTTCTTGTCGACCGATTCGAAGTACAGCACCTCGGCCGCGGGCACGATGCGCGCGGAGCCGTCGTCCGCGAAACCCGTGAGCTTCCTGTCGTGCAGGCGCAGACGCGACATCGCGGCGATCAGCTCGGCGTCGATGCGCGGGGCGCGGAAGGTCACCTCCACATCCGCAAGCGACGCATCTTCTTCAACGACGATCTTCATCTGGCGTTCCTTTCATCATTGCCGGCAGTGCGCATGGTAGCGCCGCGCGGTGCGGGCGACGTGGCGCGGCGGCCCGAGATGCACTGCGGGGGCACCAAGATGCACCGACGGGCGCGGAAGATGCAACGCGCACGGCGGCAGGCCGGGCGCATGTGACACACCCGGCGGCGGGCCGGCCGCATGCAAAGCGCGCGTACCACAATCAGTAAGTAGGGCAAACCATAACCCGAAAGTAGGATGCCCCATAATCCGAAAATAGCCGAGTTCAGGGCATGTGTTCGCGCATGGCGCATATGTACGGAAACACGGGCAGGCTGGCATCGTGAATCAGAGTTGCACTCCGAGGGCGGGGGGCGGAGTTAAGGAAGCATTTAGAGGCTGGTCGGGATTTGGTTGGGGTTCAAGCTGAACTCACTCAAAAGGTGGCTGAGGCCCTGTTGGAGTCTGGTTGGAAATGGGTTGGGGTTGGTTAGAAACTGATTGGGGTTTGGTCGGAGATAGGTCGGGGTGCGGTCGGATTTCGTTTCGGGTCCGTTCGGGGAAACGCACAGGTTCGCCCGCTAGAGTGCATGGCAAACGACGCGCGGATGAAAGGGGCGAAGGCGTGGCGCTTGTCGTGGGACAACTGGTGCTCGTATGCGCGGCGGCGGCGCTGTGCGCGTGGGGCGTGCCGCGCTTGGGGAATCTCCTGCTCGCGCGACGCGGGCTTGCAAGGCACGGGGTCTCGGGTCGCGAACTTGCAGGGCGCGGGGTCTCGGGCCGCGAGCTCGCACGTCGCGGGCTCGCACGGAGCGGATGCGCGCAACATGAATATGCAGCTGACGAACATGCAGCCGGCGAAACAGACGCGCGCGGCCCCCTTGCCCTCGCGCGCGGGAATGCCGCCTGCCCATGGCGGCGGAGAAAACAGACGGCGTGCTGCGACAGCAACAACGCTCGCGCTCTTGTACCCACAGAACCCCGCGCACGTCTCACTTGGCGGGCGGCGGCCTGCGCAAGAGTTGTCTCCGTGCTGGCATACGGGTTGTTGCTTGCTGCTGTCCAGCCGGGATTCCTCGCCTGCACGCTGTGTGTCCTCGCGTTTCTCGTGCTGCATGTCGCCGTCTATTGCGACTGCATGGCCCGCATCATCCCGACCGAGCTGACGGCGGCGCTGGCATGCTGCGGCCTGTGCCTGTGCGTGGCGGGCGGAGGGCTTGCCCAAATCTGCGGGCGCCTTGCTGCCGCCTTTCTCGTCCTCGGCGTGCTGTGCCTGTGCAATTTCACAAGCCACCTGCGCCACACCGACCCCGCGTTCGGCGGCGGCGACCTGAAGGCCTTGCCCACGCTCGCCCTCTTCGGCGACCCCGCAGCGGTGCTGGGCGGCATGCTCGCCTGCTCGCTGTTCACCGCCTGCGCAGGCATCGGATGCGCCCTCGCCTGCCGCACGTTGCGCGGCGTTCACGTCCCCCTCGCCCCAGGCATGCTCGTCTGCCTCCTCGTCACCACCTTGGGAACCTGACGATGCCCGGACACACAATCTCAGGACCATGCGCTCGGGCACGCCAAGCGGACAAAATGCCTAGTCGGGCCTGTCGGGCGAACGGGGACACAGAGACGGGAACGCGATGGGGCTTCACCTTCAAAACCGTGGCGGCGCGCCGCAGCTCTTCATCAGCGTTGCCACGCGCCGCTCACGAACTTGCCCTCCACAACGATGTTGACCGCGTGCTTGCCCCCTTCAACAACAGCGCCCCGCACGGCAAGACGGCGCGGCTAGCGCAGCTTGCCCTTCAGGCCGAAGATGGCCACCAGCAGGCCGATGAAGAAGATCGACCCGATGCAGACGCTCGTCATCGCGTAGCCGATGGCGGCGATCACGTTGCCGACGAACATGGAGCCGAGGAACATGCCCACGCTCTGCATGCAGGCCAGCGTCGCGGTCGCGCCGGAGACGAGGTGGCTCGGCACGGTCTCTGTGCACGAGGCCCACAGCATCGAGGAGATGCCTCCGCCGACGAAGCCGTTGAGGATGATCACCACGATGTAGAGCCTGATGTCGGTCACGGTGAAGACGCCCAGGCCGAAGAGCACGGCGCAGATCATGCAGAAGATCAGTATCTTGCGGCGCGACTTGATGGCGTCGGAGATCTTGCCGGCGATGGGAGCGAAGCACGCGCCCCAGATGGCGCCCACGGACACGAGCGCGGTGCCGAGCATCAGCGGAGCATCCAGATTGGTGGTGACGTACGTGGACAGGAAGCCCTGGCTTGCGATGAACGCGCCCTCCTCGAGGAAGAACAGCAGGCCGAGCACCCACACCACCTTGTTGGCGAACAGCTCCTTGTAGGAAAACTCCACCTCGCCGTTTTTCTCGGCCTCGTCGATGAACGGGTCGGACGGCTCGCGGTAGACCAGCAAGAACAGGGCCATCACCACGATGTCGACGATGAGGAAGAACCACCAGACGCTCACGTAGCTGCCGGTCTGCTCCGCGATGGCGGTGTCGAGCATCGGGGTGACGGCGTTTGCCGCGGCGACCCACATGGCCCACACGCCCAGGGGCAGGCCGCGGCGCTCCGCGGGAAACCACGGGGTGATGGCCGCGACGCCGATGACGCCCATCAGACCGAAGCCGGCGCCTTGGATGATGCGGGAGACCATGAGCATCGCCACGCCGCCGGCCAGCGCACCCATCAGGTTGCCGACGATGCCGCACGACAGCGCGATCACGACCGACCAGCGGATGCCCAGCCGGCGGATGAACGACGCCGCCGGAAACGCGATCACGGCGCCCAGAATATAGAAGACCCCGTTCACCCAGCCCAGCGTATCGGGGCCGAATCCGAGCCCTTCCATCACGAGCGGCGCGACCCACATGGTCTCGCCCATGTTCGCGGGCATGCAGAAACCCGCGAGGAACACGACGAGCACGACGGGCCAGGCGCGGCCCATGTTGCCCTTCTTGACTGCACTCACCTCAGTCATTTCAAACCCTCCTCTTGCACGTTGAATGAAAGAGCAGCGCGGCGCGGCGCCTTGTGCAGTTCAGACAACGGGAAGGCCCATGCCCTTTTCACCGCTTCTCGTCGTCGGGCGCGCGCGAAGCAAAGGCCCGAAGCGGCGTTTCGGACAGGCTTCCCGCCAAGGGGTGAAGCCCCGCCGACTAGCTCGTGGTGAAGATGCTATGGAAGAGAGAAGCGGCTCGTTAGACCCGCCGATGATGATTCAACGGGTGAAAAGGGGTGAGGTAACCCCGTTTCACCCGCCTCGTCCGCGGCACTTCGAGGCCGCGACGTGCCTGGCACACAGCGCAGCTCACCCGCAGCCCCCCGCCTGGGACGCGGGGCAGCGCGCCCTAGTCCCCGACGTTTTCCCGGGCGATGCGCAGCACCTCGCTGCGGCTGTGGACGCCGAGCTTCGCGTAGATGTTCTTGAGGTGCGTCTTGACCGTGTTCTGCGAGACGGACTGGGCCTGCGCGATCTCGTTGCGCGACAGCCCCCGGTTCAGCAGCTCCATCACCTCGCGCTCTCTTTCGGTGAGCGACCAAAAACCCGACGCCGCGTCGGTGGAAGGAGCGGGCGCCTCTTCGCCGGCCGGCGCCTCCATCACGGACAGCACGCGCTTGGCGTGGGACTTGAGCATGGCCGAGCCGCCCTGCCGCGCCGCCAAGTCGAGCAGCAGCTTGTACGCCGTCGCCCCGCCCGTGCAGTACATCATCAGATAGCCGCCCCGCATGCTCAGCTCCAACGACTTGGTCATCGAGACGTTCGCCTCGGCCACATTACCCATCTCCGCGCACAGGTTCGCCTTGAGCAGCGCAAGCGTCGCGCCCATGTACTTGCCGCCGGATGTCGCAAGCCGCTTCTCGCAAGTGCCCACCAGCTCCGTCGCCTTCGCATAGTCGCCCTCGTAGGCGGCCAGCGCAGCCAAAGAGATCAGGCACGGCACCGCGCGCAGCACATCGGAGTTGCCGGCATAGGCCTCGAGCTCGCGTTTCCACGGATACGCCTTGCTCAAATCGCCCACGGCCAGCGCCGCGCGCATCCCGAACGCGCGGGCGGAGATGTCGAGCTTGCGCGGAATGGTGCGCCCCTCGACGTCTTCGAGCAAATCGACGACGGTCTCGAGCGATTCCGCGAGCTCGCCTTTCGCCATGCGCAGCCGCGCGAGGGCAAGGTGCGTGTCCACGTACATGTCGATGTTGGTCTGCAGGCTGACGCGGGCCTGCGCACGGGCAAGGCGCCGCTCGCCCTCCTCGAGGTCGCCGCGCTCGATGGCCACCGACGCGACGATCGTGTTGAACTCGCCGCAGATGGCGGCGCTGTCGCGCACGATCCCAAGGCCGCGCGACGCATAGCGCAACGCCTCGTCGAACTCCCCGAGCAGATAGCACTGGTGGGCGAGAAGATAGAGGTCGAAGGCCTTGTAAAAGCGCGTGGTCGAGCGCTCGGCCAGGCTCAGGCTCCGCAGGTAGAGCTCGCGCGCGCCGCGCACGTCGCCCATGCGCTCGCAATCCTCGCCCTTCATGTGGATCAGCAGGCATTGAAACGCCCGGGGCAGCTCGCCGCCCTCCCGGTCCCGAATGCCGCCGATGGCCTCCAGCGAGGCGGCGCTGTCCCCCTCCAGGGCCAGGCAGATGGCGCGCGCGTACTCTATGGCGCGCGCATTGGCCGCGTCTCCCGTGGCCGACGAAAGCGCCTCGAAGCACCCGTCCATGCCGTCCACCAGCCCGGCGCTCACCTTCGCCCAGACGACGCACCACATGAGGAACGGCTCGCGCGCGTACGCCTCGGCCGGCTTGTCGAGGAAGAAAGCGAGCGGATCCATGCCGCCCAGGTCGACCTCTATGTCCGTCGAGCTTTCGACCGAACCGAGAAGATACAGCGGGTCGCAGGTCATCACGAGGTACTTCGCGTGGAGGTCGTCGCGGCCGAGCTCGCGATAGGCCACGCTTGCCTTCAAGGCCAGCTCCGCGATGCGGCTCGGGTTCAAGGACAGGAGCCGCTCGCGCAGAAAATGCCTGAACGCGGGCGCGAGGCAATACCGCCCCTGCCCGGCCTCGCGCCGGCAGAACATGTTGTCGTGGGCCAGGCGCTCGAGAATCCCCGCGCTCGCCTCCTCGCCCGTCACCGCCGCGCACACCTCGGAATCGAGCAGGTCGAGCAGGGACGCCTCGATGAGGAATTCCTGCGTCTGCCCGTCGAGCAGGTCCATGGCATAGGTGGAGAAGAAGCGCTCGCAGCAACTGGCCAGCTTCTCGTCGCGCTGCGCCGGCCCCTCGGCGCGGTGCGCGGCCATCACGTGGAACTGATACCCCAGCGGCCACGCCCCGAAACGCCGGTAGAGCTCCTCGAAGCTCTCGTGCGCCAGGCTCGCGCCGATGCGGAGGGCGTACCTTTCCGCCGCGTCCTTGTCCATGGCCAAGTCCTCGCAGGTCACCTCCATGACGTCGCCGCCGAGCAGCAAATCGTCGATTCTGCGGTGAAAACTCCGCGCCGCCAAGACGAGGTGCAGCTTGTCGGGGGCGTTGCGCTTGATGAAGATGATGGCCTCGTCGATGGCCGCGCAGCTGGCCGCGTCGTAGTCGTCGAGGAAGAGGAACAGGCGCATGGTGCCGGACAGGCGTCCTTCGAGCAGGTTCAGCATGTCGACGAGGGCTTCCTCGTGCGCATCGCCTGCCATATCCGCGACGATCTCGCCGAATGCGCGGTCGATGGCGCTCAGGCAGTATCCGAGTTCGGCAGTGAAGCGGGCAGGGTCGCTGTCGCGGCCGTCGAGCGATATCCACAGGCACACGCAGTTCGCCTTGCCTGCGATCTGCCCGTGCATTTTGGAAAGGAAAGCGGTCTTGCCGTAGCCCGGCGGCGCGCTCACCAGATAGACGCCCCGTTCGTGCGCGAGCACCAGCGGCTTGCGCAGGCGCCCCGTCAACTCGTAGCCGTCCGGCGCGGCGGGGCAGTCGAATTTCTTGCGCAGGACCCCGCGGGGAACAGGCACCCCCTCGCGCCTGTAGTCGACCTTCAGCTCCTCGTTCACGGCGCCCCCTTTTCGCTGCGGCGAACCTCACGGGTGAATGCGACGGCCTCACCCTTTTCCCGGGCCATGCCCTCTCAACAGGCCTCGCCCGCGCGGCGGGGCTTCACCCGTGCGGCAAATCTCACCCTCATCTCACCCGCCCATAGTAGCGCCTTTGCGCGCCAACGCTAGCGCGACCCCGGCGCCTTGATCACGCGCCGCCCGCATTCGGCGCAGGTGCCGCGGGCCAGGTCCACCTTGCCGCCGCACGACGGGCAGCGCACCACGACGGCGGCCTCGACCTTGGCCTTGATGCGGTCGAACTTCCCGCAGGAATTGCAGGCAGGTCCTTTGCAGGGAAAGCAGTTCATCGTGAAATGGGTGGCCGCACGTCGAGCACGGCCGCGCGCCAAAGGCATCGACGCGTCGAAAGCACTCGAAAACGCCCGTCGCACGCAGCGCAGAAAGCGGCCGCACGCCCGATTTCCTAGGCGGCCGCCCGCTCGACCTTCAACCAGTAGCGCAGGGTCTTCTCGGCCCAAGGATGGTTGAAATCGACCTTCACCGCGTTGTCGTAGGCCTCGAGCACGCGCACGGGGATGGGCATGCCGGACGCGGGGTTGGTCCACTTGAACACGTCGCCTTCGGCCAGCTCGTCGCCAAAGGGAAACATGATGCGCGGGTACACCTGCACGCCGTCTGCCTGGTAGCGCCCGTAGGCCTCCTCCGAGGGGATGACGACGGTTTTTTCCTCGCCCGGCTCCATGTCGCACAGCGCGTCCTCGATGCCGGGGCACACCTGCCCGGCGCCGAGCACCACCTTGAACGGCTCTCCGGTGGAGTGGTCGTCCACGGGTTCTTCACCATCGACCCCGCCCTTGTAGTGAATGTAGAGGCAGGTGCCGAACTTGCTGTTGTCCTTCATGGTCTTTCACCCTTCCCGCTGCGTTCGAAAGAAGCGCGCACGCGCACGGCACGCGCCCCAAAACTTTCCTTGCAACCGATGGCAGGCGCGCCAGACACGCCATGCTCGAAAACCGCGACGTCAGCGCCCCGCCCGTTGCCCCGCCCCGCGCGAAGGCCTCGCGTGCCCTCGCGCCAAAGCGGGCGGCGGCGGCGCGCACGAACACGGCACGCGCCCGCCCGGTTTCAACCTCGCCCGGCGCTACTGAACCAGCCCGAACTCGTAGTGGTCGTCGTCGCTGCGCCGATGCGCGGCGGTGCTCCAGTTCTCGTTGGACTCGATCTGCACGTCCACCTTCTCGAGCCCCTCGCTGTTCGACTTCTTCGTGGGCACGAACTTGCCCTTCGCCTCAATCGGCTTGTACTGCGGCGCCCACAGCACCTGCTTGGTCTTGGTCTTCAACTTCTCGGCCAGCTCGTCGATCGGCCCGTACGTGATGACGTTTGCCAGGCAGTGGTGCACGCACATCGGCTCCTTGCCCGTCGTGCTCACGCGCTCGGCGCACAAATCGCACAAATCGGTCGGGACGGGGATGTAGTTGTAGTTGAACACGCCCGTGCCGTCTTCAATCTCCCACGGCCCTTCCTCGAGCACCTTGATCCCCCACTTGCCCACGGGGTAATTGTGCTCCTCCTTGCAGGTGACCTCGCAGCTCTGGCAGCCCGAGCAGTACTCGTAGTCGATGAGAAGTCCGTATTCGGCTTTCATTACTGGTCCTCCCTCTTGAACTTGTTCCAGACGAGATCCATGTCGGTGTCGAGGTTCTCGTCGATGGGCTTGATGTTGCACAGCAGGCACTTGAACGGAGCGCCGAATCCCATCTTGCCGAAGTGGAAGTTGGGCACCAGGTTGTTGATGTTGGAGCGAAAGGTGCCGTAGAGGTTGGGCTCGTTGCCGTCCTCCTCGGGGAACCACCATCCGTGCTGGCCGTGGATCGTGTGCTCGTCGACGGTCTCCGTGAGCTTCGCCTTCTGCTTGCAGCTGCCGAACTGGTTCCACACCTCGCACCACTGCCCGTCGGAAATGCCGAGCTTCTTGGCCGTCTTGGGGTTGATCTCGACGATGGGGTCGGGGTTCAGCTCGCGGCAGTACGGCACCTGGCGATTCTCGGAGTGGAAGAACGCGTAGGTGCGCGCGCCGGTCGTCAGCACGTAGGGGTATTCATCCAGCAGCTCCGGCGTGCGCTGCGGGCTGTACTGCGGCTCCTCGTAGTAGGGCAGCGGGTCGTCGCCGAACTGCTGGAAAATCGTGGACCACAGCTCGATGCGCCCCGTCGGCGTGTTGAAGCCGGCCTTGCCGTCGCCACGCAGGCGGCCGCTCTCGAACTTGCGGTAGTTCGTCTCGTCTTGGACGTAGACCTCCTTGGCCACCGTGCGGAAGTCGCATTTGTTGGACAGGCGCAGATGGTTGGTGAAGTCGTCGACGGTCTCGTAGTCCTCCCACCAGTGCGGGTTCAGGCGCTTGCCGATGGCAAAGCAGGCCTCGGCGTTGCTCTTGGCCTCGCCGGTGCGGGTCGCGGCCTGCGAGAATCCCTTGATGCCCATGGACGCGCCGTAGTGGGTGAAGGTGGTGCCGTCGCGCTCGGCGGACGCGGCCAGCGGCAGGATCACATCGCAGGAGGCCTGCGCCGACGGGGTGATGAAGGTGTCGATGGTGAAGCAGAATTCCAGCGACTTCACGATGGCGTCGTGCCAGCGCTTGGGCTCGGCCGAGGTGCACGACATCAGGTTGTTGCCCGCGTACATGCCGAACTTCACCGGGTAGGGCTCGCCCGTCTCGAGCGCCTTGAGCATGAGGTCGGCGTGCGCGTTCATGATCAGGTTGCAGTAGGCGGGGTAGTCGGCCAGGCCGATCATCTGGCTGGCCAGATCGCCGACGCCCTTGTCGAAGCCGAAGCCGACTTCGTTCAAGCCGGTGGTCGCGTCGCCCAAGATGTTGCCGCCGGGCACGTCGATGTTGCCGGTGATGGCCATCAGGTCGAGCAGGCACTGGCCGGCCTGCATGCCGTTGGCCTTCTGGTCGATGGCAAGGCCCCAGCTGATGGACGCGGGCTTTGCCTGCGCGTACAGGCGCGACGCGTCGCGGATCTTCTCGACGGGGATGCCGCAGATCTCGGATGCCCGCTCGGGCGTCATGCCCTTCTCGGGGTCGTTGATGCGGGCCTTCAACTCGTCGAACCCGTAGCACCAGCACTCCACGAAGTCCTTGTCGTAGAGGTCTTCGTTGATGATGACGGACAGCATGCCCATGGCCAGCGCGGCGTCGGTGCCGGGGCGCAGGCGCAGGTGCACGTCCGCGCGCGACGACAGCCAGTTCATGCGGGGATCGACGGTGATCAGGCGCGTGCCCCGGCGCATCATGTCGATCACAGCATGGCCGAACAGCCCGTCGCCGTTGGACGCAAGCGGCATCTTGCCCCATATGATCACGCACTCGGGCAGCGTGTAGTTGGGGTCGTCGAAGCGGCCGGGCAGCGAGCACGCGTAGTCGATCTCGGGGTAGGCGGCGCCGACGATGTAGGACGCGGCGGCCAGACGCGGGATGTAGCACGCGTAGCCGGACTGCGTGTAGCAGTAGTTGGGCGTGCCGAGCATGACGGAGCCGTAAGGGTTGAAGGTGCCGCCCTCGCGGCCGGTGCCGACGAAGACGACGCAGGTCTCACGCCCGTACTGCTTGGTCAGGCGGTCGTAGTTTTCCTGGATGATGTCGAGCGCCTCGTCCCACGTGCACTCTTCCCACTTGTCCGCCTGCCCGCGGTACTTCGGGTCGCGTTTGATGGGCTTGAGCACGCGCGACGGGTTGTACATGTAGTCTTTCAGCGTCAGGCAGCGCACGCACAGGCGTCCCTGCGTGACGGGGTGGTTCTCGTCGCCTTCCACCTTCACGACCTTGCCGTCGTCGTTGGTGTAGACCTTCAGGCCGCATCCCGTGGGGTGGCAGCCCGGGGCAGACCAGGGCGACAGGCGGGTGACGGTCAGGTCGCCCTCTTGGTAGCGCCAGGGTTTGCCGAGGTCGTTCACGTCGGACAGCGTATCAAGCTTGACGGCAGGCGATGCCTTCATCTCGATCATTGACCTCTCCTTCTCTCTTGGAAACGTTCTCGCGAAAGCCCGACGACGAGTGCGGACCTTCATGGGAAGGGAGTCTAGGAAGGGCGCGGGCGGCGCACATGACCCGGGGGCGAGCATTGCGGGGGTGAAAGGGTGGGGTGAGGGCGATTTCACCCCTCCCCCGAAGCGTGAAAGAGACGGGTGGACGACGCGAAGTTTGATGAAAAGCGCAGGTAGGCACCTCGAGACAGGAGGGTGAAGGGGAAACAGGTGCGGGTAAAGGGCGCGTCAGGCGTTGGTGAAAAGGAGTGTTGTGCCGGGCGTGTCAGGCGGGCGGGTGCATGAGGGCGCGGGCGACGCGGATGCCGTCCATGGCGGCCGACATGATGCCGCCCGCGTATCCGCAGCCCTCGCCGCAGGGGTAGAGGCCGGCGATGCTCGGGGACTGCAGAGTGGCCGCGTCGCGCAGGACGCGCACCGGCGAGCTGGACCTGGCCTCGACGCCCGTCAGGACCGCGCCCGCGTCGTCGAAGCCGCGCAGGCGGCGGCCGAAGGCGGAAAGCGCCTCGGCGATGCCGTCGGCGGCGAAGGCGGGCAGGCATTGCCGCAGGTCCGCCTCGCGCACGCCCAGCGGATAGCTCGGCTCGACGCGCGCCGACGGGCGGCGCGTGCCCGCGCCTTTGCCTTTACCCTTGGCCGCGCTCTTGTCCTTTCCTGCAGCCGCGCCACCGAAGCGGCCAGCGCGCGCGCCGCCGCGAGCCGCCGCGAGGAAATCGTCCACGTACTGGGCGCTCCAATCGCCGCCGCCCGCCGCGAAGGCCGCCTGCTCCCAGCGCCGCTGGAAGGCCACGCCCGCGAGCACGTCGTCTGCATCCCCGCCGAAGTCGTCCGGGCGCACGTCCACGAGCAGGGCGGCGTTCGCGTTGTTCCCGTCGCGGGCATACACGGACATGCCGTTCACGCACAAGCCGCCCTCCTCGCTTGCCGCCGCCACGACGCTTCCGCCCGGGCACATGCAAAAAGTGTAGGCGCCACGCCCGGCCGAGGTCTTGCAGTTCAGCTTGTAGTCGGCCGCGCCCAGCGCCGGATGCCCGGCCGCCTTGCCGTATTGGGCGCGGTCGATCGCGCGTTGCAGATGCTCGACGCGCACGCCGATGCTGAAAGGCTTGCGCTCCATGGCCGCACCCGCGCCGCACAGCATCTCGAAGGTGTCGCGCGCGGAATGCCCGCAAGCCAAAACAAGCTGCGTGCACTCGACACGCTGCTGTGCGCCCGCCGCGTCTTGCAGCAGCGCCGCGCGCAGGCGCCCGCCGTCCACCTCGATTCCGACGAGCTGCGTGCGAAAGCGCAGCTCCCCGCCGCAGGCGACGATGCGCGCGCGCAGCTTTTGCACGACGCCGCCCAGCACGTCGGTGCCGATGTGGGGTTTGGCCTGCCACAAGATCTCCGGCGGCGCACCGGCCGCCACGAAGCTCTCCAGCACCGCCCGCGAAAGCGGCGAGTGCTTGCCGCAGGTCAGCTTGCCGTCGCTGAAAGTGCCCGCGCCGCCCTCGCCGAACTGCACGTTGCTGTGCGTGTCGAGGATGCGGGTCTTCAGGTAGCGCTCGACGTCCGCGCGGCGCTCCTCCACGCAGGCCCCGCGCTCCACGACCAGCGGGCGCAGCCCCGCCTCGGCCAGCTCGAGGGCGGCGAACAGCCCCGCAGGCCCGGCGCCGACGACGACGGGACGGCAACCGGCGGCGGCACCGTCTCCCACAGCGTCGCCCGCGCCTTCACCACCAGCATCTTCACCCGCCCGGGGCGCATCCCCCGGCAGCGGACGCTGCGCAACCGGCACGACCGCGCGGGGCTCGGCTTCACCGCATCCGCCGGTGCCACCACCTTCACCATCCGCGCCACCGTTTCGCCGTGCGCCCCCATCGCCTGCGCCGCGTGCGCCCCCTGAGCCGCGCCCGCCTTCACCGTCGACCACGCCCACGCTCGCCACGAAATGCACATCATCGCGGTGCCGCGCGTCCACCGAACGCCGCAGCAGATACGCCCGCTTCACCCCGAGCAGGTGTGCGAGCGCCTCCGAGCTGCCGTCCGCCTGCACGTCGCACGCGACCGCCAGCCCCTCGTCGAGCGTCAGGCGTATATTCGATTTACGTTCCATGAATGTGCCGCCGCCTCTTTCACCTGCGCAAGCCCCGCGCGCCGCGCCGGCCCCTCGCTCGCTGCCTCATGCCGCGCCGGCCCGCAGGCCACGTCCGCGCCTAGCGCCCCTTCTCGGCCTTGGCCGCGATCTCGGCAGCCGACAGCTGCGTCTCCTCGAAGGTCTCGCTCGCGTCCAGCCCGAACGCCGTGTGCAGATGCCGCACCGCGTCCTCGGCCCGATCGGCCGGAATCACCACGCTCGTGCGGATGTCGGAGGTCGAGATCATCGTGATGTTGATGCCCTCGTCGGCCAGCGTCCGAAACATCAGCGCCGCGACGCCCGAGTTCACCTTCATGCCCGCGCCCACAATCGAGATCTTGGCCACCTGGTCGGCCACGATCAGCTCGCGCGCGCCCAAATCGCGCACCAGCTGGCTCATGACCTCGCGGGCCCGCGGCAAATCCGAAACCGGCGTGGTGAACGAGATGTCCGTGTGCCCGTTTTCCGAGACGTTCTGGATGATCATGTCCACGGCCAGGCCCTCGTCGGCCATCGCGCCGAACACCGTGGCGGCCACGCCCGTCGTGTCGGGCACGTCGCGCAACGTGAGCTTGGCTTCCGAGAGGTCGTGTGCCACGCCGGAGACGATGGCCTTTTCCATGTCGATGTCCTTTTCCTTGACGATGGTGCCCGGGTTGTCGCTAAACGACGAGCGGCAGTTGACGATGACGTTGAAGTTGCGCGCGAACTCGACGCTGCGCTTGTGCAGCACGCCCGCGCCGGACGCGGCCATCTCGAGCATCTCCTCGTAGGAGATGGTGTCTATCTTGCGCGCGTGCGGCACGACGCGCGGGTCGGCCGAGTACACGCCCTCGACGTCGGTGTAGATCTCGCACACGTCGGCCTGGATGCCGGCCGCGATGGCCACCGCCGTCGTGTCCGAGCCGCCGCGCCCCAGCGTCGTGATGTCGCCGGCGGCGTCGATGCCCTGGAACCCCGCCACGATGACGATGTTGCCCTCTTCGAGCGCGTCGGTGATGCGCCCGGCGTGAATCTCGCGTATGGAGGCCTTGCCGTGCACGTCGTCGGTGACGAGCCCGATCTGGCGCCCGTTCAAGCTGATGGCCTGCTCGCCCAGGGCGTTCACCGCCATCGCCAGCATCGACATCGACACCATCTCGCCCGTGGACAAAAGCGTGTCCATCTCGCGGGCGGGCGGATTGTCGCTCACCTGCGCGGCCAGCTTGATCAAATCGTCGGTGGACTTGCCCATGGCCGAGACGACCACGACTATCTGGTCGCCGGCGCGCTTGCGGGCGACGACGCGCTTGGCGACGTTCATGATCCGCTCGGGCGTGGCGACGGAAGTCCCACCGAATTTTGCGACTACGAGTGACATGGCGTAGATGATAGCAAAGCGCGCGGCGCGTGCGGCCCTAGTCGTAGCGTTCGTCGATGACGCGCTTGGTCTTCTTCTCGCTGCGCGGCAGCACGCCCACCTCGACGATCTTCACGAGCGGGGTGAAGCCGATGCGCGCCTTCACCTCGCGGGCGATCGCGGCGGCCAGCGCGATGAAGTCCTGCGTGCCGTCGGTCTCGACGTAGATGCGCATGGTGTCGCGCGAGTCGAGGTGCGACAGGCGGATCTGGTACTCGCTCGAGAGCTGCGGGAATCCCTGCAGCACCTCCTCGATCTGCTTGGGGAACACGTTCACCCCGTGGATCTTCATCATGTCGTCGCTTCTGCCCTGGATCTGGTCGATGCGGGTGAAAGGGGAATCGCAGGCGCACGAGCCCGGCACGATGCGCGTCAGG
Organism: Acidaminococcaceae bacterium; assembly: GCA_963592385.1. Lineage (GTDB taxonomy): Bacteria > Actinomycetota > Coriobacteriia > Coriobacteriales > QAMH01 > CAVAWX01. Next base: position 20,679 of record CAVAWX010000026.1, read on the forward strand.
TCGTGCGTGCGGAAGCGGATGAGCGGCGCGCCTTCCTTGCGCAGCGTCGTGTAGACCAGCTCGCCCCATTCCCCGTCGGGCAGGACCTCGCCGGTCTCGGGGTCGATGATCTCGACGTAGTTGAAGTCGTCCCAGTTGTGCATGGGGCCGCCGTCGGCGCAGCTGATGGCCGTGCCCGGGCCGTAGACCTCGGTCAGGCCGTATATGTCGAAAAGCTCGATGCCTAAAAGCTCCTGGATGCGGCGGCGCATCTTGGGGCTCCAGCGCTCGGAGCCGATGATCCCCTTCTTCAGCGAGATCTTGTCGCGCAGGCCGCGGCGCTCGATCTCCTCGGCCAGAAGCAGCGCGTAGCTCGAGGTCGCGCACAGCACCGTCGAACCGAAGTCCTGCATCATCTGCAGCTGCTTGTCCGTGTTGCCCGGGCCCATGGGGATGGCCATCGCGCCGAACTTCTCGCAACCCAGCTGAAAGCCGATGCCGGCCGTCCACAGCCCGTAGCCCGGCGTGATCTGCACGCGGTCGGCGGGGGTGCAGCCGGCCATCTCGTAGCAGCGCGAGAACTGCGTCGCCCAATCGTCGACGTCGCGGGCCGTGTAGGGGATGACCACCGGCGTGCCCGTCGTGCCCGACGACGAGTGGATGCGCACGATCTCCTCGGGCGGCACGCAGGCAGGACCGAGCGGATAGGTGGCGCGCAGGTCGGCCTTGTCGGTGAAGGGGAGGCGCTCGAAGTCGGCCTGGCTTTGGATGTCGTCGCAGGAGATGCCCGCGAACTTCTCCTGGTACATGTTGCCCTCAAAAGACATGACCCGCGCGAGCTGGCGCTTCATCGCGGCGAACTGCTCCTCGCTCATCTGCATGGACGCGCATCCCCTTTTCTCGGTGGTGAAGACGATGCGCCCACGATAGGCGCACGGGCGCGGCGCGGTCAATGCGCGCGCGGCACTTTAACGTGAAATTCACCCTGTTGCCTGAAAATTCGCGTTCTCTATTGCGCACGCACGCCTTTATCGTTATTTTCAGGCGCGACGGTAAAGAGAGCGGCGCCGGCATCGCGCGTCGGATATGTGTTTGAAGGGGAACCATATGGCAGCACCTGAAGTGAACAGCGACGAATGTTCCGGATGCGGCATCTGCGTGGACGCGTGCCCGGAATCCGTGCTCGACATCATCGGCGCGTCGGCGGCGGTCGTCAACGAGGACGCCTGCATCGAGTGCGGCGAGTGCGTCGAGGAATGCCCGATGGGGGCGTTGTCGATCGAGGACTAGGCGCGTCGCAGCGCGATCGCGTTTCTTGAGGGGGCGGCCACACTGCAATGCGGCCGCCTTTTTTCCTTTTGGTGAACGTGCCTCGCCGATTGCCGAGGCGCGCGTGTGGCGGGGTGCGTTTCGCGTGGTGAACGCGGTGAACGCGCATGTGGTGGCACGTGCCCCGTTCGGTGAACGCGTCTCTTGCCG
>CAVAWX010000027.1:0-21558 GCA_963592385.1 Acidaminococcaceae bacterium
AAGCGAGAGGGCCTTCCGGATGTTTGACTCCGAGCACTCGAAGCCGAAAGACGCGAGGAGCAGGAAAGCCGCAGCGGCGTACACGCACACGAAGGCGATGCATGTTCCGCGCGCCTTCGTGCGGACAGAATCCACCAGAAGGTCCCACTGCTGCGAGATGAGCCAGGCCGCGAAAAAGGAGAATGCCCACGACCAGCGGTTTTGCACCTTCGAAAACCCGTTGAAAACGTATGCGAAGACGGGGAGAAGGAGAAAGAGGGCCAACATGCAGGCGAGGACCTTTATCCCCCGGTCGTCTTCGCGGCCGCGGCCGAAGAGGGAAATAAGGGCGAGCAGAAACACGGGCCCCACGAAAAGAAACGTGTCCGTGTACGTCTTCAGGGTTATCTCCGACGAAAGCACGGCAGCCGGCATCTTCGCGTAGTAGTCGAAGGCGTAAAGCACATCGAAGCCAGACGAGACGCCTTGGCGCGCCCCCTGGGAGAAGAAGAGGGCGACGGGCAGGAGCGCGCACGCCGCGACGAGGATGCCGAGCACGCCCGCGCCGATCGCACGCCCGAGGTCCGACATCGTGCCCCGCAGGCCTCGCGCCCCGAACCTGCAGGCGAGCCTCCACACGAGATAGACCAGGGCGGCCACGGCGATCATGTAGGCGAAGTAGAAGTTGGAGATGCAGGAGAGCGCGACGGCGGCGATGAAGAAAAGCGGACCGCGGCCGGCGAGCAGGCGCTCGAGCCCCAGCAGCACGAGCGGCAGATAGATCATCGGATTGAGAAAAAAGGCATGGACGAACCCCGCATACAGGGAATACCCGCAAAACACATAGGTCGCGGCCCCGATGAGCAGCGCCGCACGCGAGCAAGAGACGGCGTGCCTGGTGAAGGCCATGAACGCGAGGCCCGCGAGGTAGAGACGGACGAAGATGAGCGCGGAGTACAGGACATGGGCGCAGGAAGCGGGAACGAGGGCGGAGAGGAGCGCGAGCGGGTCGCCTATCCCCTCGTAGTGGAATGCGCCGAGCACATCGGTGCCGTAGCCGATGGACAACCCGAAGGCGGGCACACCGTCGCCGCGGAGAAGCGAGGGCACGAGGTCGCGCAGCCACATTCCGTAGTAGGCGAGCGCTTGGACATGCTGCGTCCAGGCGTCGCCCGTCTGCACGAAACTGCGCCCCGAGAGCGGAAGAACTGCGAAAATACCGACCGCGCACACGGCGAAGACGAGCGTGTACCAGCCGACGTCGCGGCGCGTGATGTGCCTGTCCATGGAAAACATGCGGGCATTATAGCCCGCCGCGCGGCGCCTTCCCCAGACGCGGGTTTGGCGCGGTTGCCTGGTCGGGCGGAGCCGGCGGCGCGGCAGCTTGCCAGGAGCGTGAGCCGGCGCGGCGGCTTGCTCTGGGCAGCCGCTCTAGACGGCCTCGACGTGGTTCTTCTCGTGAATGAGGCGCAGGCCCTGCAAGGTGAGCAGCGGCTCGCGGCGCGTGATGGTCTCCGAGAGGTCGGCCACGCTCGAGGAAAACCCGCCCGTCGCGATGACGGGAGCCTCGTATCCCAGCTCGGAGAAGATGCGCCGCACGAGGCCGTCGATGCGCGCGACCTCGCCGTAGATGATGCCCGCGTGCATAGCCTCGACCGTGTTGCGCCCGATCGTGCGCGCCGGCCGCGAGAGGTCGACTTGCGGCAGCTTGGCCGCGCGGCTAGCCAGGGCATCGGCCCCCATGGCAAGGCCCGGCGCGATGATGCCGCCGCAAAACGCGCCGTCCGCATCCACGACCTCCATGTTCGTCGCCGTGCCCAGGTCCACCACGACCACAGGCGCCCCCACGAACGCGACGGCGGCCACCGCGTCCGCCAGTCGGTCGGCGCCTATCTCGGCCGGGTTGTCGTAGCGCATGGCAAGGCCGGTGCGTACCTGCGCGTCCACGACGAGCGCCTGCCGCCCCGTAACGCGTCGGGCGACTTCGGCCCACACCTGCGTAAGCGGCGGCACGACCGAGGCGATGACGACGGCGTCGACGGCCGCGAGGCTCTGCGCGACGAGGCTGAACTGCCCGCTCAGGAAAAAGTGCACCTCGTCTGCCGTGTCGGCGCGGCGCGTGGTGAAGGCCCAGCTGCTCTTCAGCTCCGCGCCGGCAAACAGGCCGACGCTCGTCTGGGTGTTTCCTATGTCTACGGCAAGCAACATGCCCCATAGGGTAGCGCAAACGCGCCTTCTCCCCGACGGGCATCGCTTCCTCTCTTGCCCCCCTTCGCCGGAAATCGAAACGAGGTGCCCGGCGCCCACCAAGACGTCCGCCGACGCGTCCACCGCTCGTGCGGCAACAACGGTTTCGTTACGGCGGGGCGGGCGGGGGCGCTCGCTTCGTACAATGAACACATTGAAGGCAGGGCGCGGCGCGAGCACGACCGCAAAACGCGCAGGCGCACCGCGAAACGCACGGCACGCCGCGCCGCAAGGCGAGCAAGAAAGGACGGGGGCATGGAAGAAGGCAGCCAGGCACGCATACTCGTCGTCGACGACGAGCAGTCCATCACCGACTTCGTCAGCTTCAACCTGCAAAAAGAGGGCTACGAGGTGGACACGGCGGCCGCAGGCGACGAAGCGGTCGACATGGCCGGCGCTGGCGAGTACGACCTGATCATACTCGACGTGATGCTGCCCGGCCTCGACGGCTACGAGGTGTGTCGCCGCATACGCCAGAAGTCCAACGTGCCCGTGCTCTTCTTGTCCGCGCGCGACACCGAGCTGGACAAGGTAGTCGGGCTGGAGCTGGGCGGCGACGACTACCTGGCAAAGCCCTTCGGCATACGCGAGCTGCTCGCCCGCGTGCACGCGCTCCTGCGCCGCAGCCCCGCGCCGGGCGACATGGCCGCAGAGGGCGCGCGCGTGCTCGACGTCTCGGGCGTCCATCTGGACGAGGCGGGGCACCGCGCCACCTACGACGGCAAGGAGATAGAGCTCACGCCGCGCGAATTCGAGCTGCTCCTCACCCTGATGAGCCACGCGGGCACCGTGCTCGGGCGCGAGCAGCTGCTGAAAGAGGCCTGGGATTGGCAGTACGTCGTCGAGACGAAGACGGTGGACACGCACATCAAGCGCCTGCGCGACAAGCTGGGCAGCGTCGGGCTGGACCCGAGCATCATCGAGACGGTGCGCGGCTACGGCTACCGCTTCGTGAAGGATTTCGAGAACACGAGCGCCTAGCGCCCTGCGGCGCGCCTCCTACCCCAGCGGGTTGCCCGGATGGCGGGCGGCCTTCAAGCGCTTCCACGCCACGCGTTTGGCCTGCTCGTCGTGCAGGCATTCCGCAAACCCCGGCACCGCGACGAGCGTATACCCCTCCACGCACACCGGTGCATCGGGGGCAAGGCCTGCCGACGCGTCGCCGAACGCGGCCGAAAGCAGCGCAAGGCCCGCCTCGTCTACCGCGACGACGCTCCAAGGGTCGGCCTGCTCGATGCGCATGCCCAGCTCCTCCGCCCCGATGCCCGCCGTCTCGCACACGGCAAGCCCTGCGGCATGTCCGAGCGCCTCGCACGCAGAGCACAACGCGGCAAGCGCCTCGCGGGAGGGACGCTGCCCGCAGACGACAAGCAGAGTGGGGTCTGTGCTTTCAGGCATGACGTGGACGCCGGCACGCGACGCGCCCCGTTCGGCGCGCACGGCCGGCGCAACCTATCAAAACTAGACGGCGGTCACGGTCACGCCGCTGTCGCGGTCGTCGCGCTCGATGGCGTCATGCGCCTCGTCGAGCAGCTCGCGCACGTCGTCGAGCGCCGCCTGCACCTTCTGGAGCTGCGCCGCCGAGCGCTCCATCTTGCCGTTGTCGGCCAGGTGGTACATCTGATGCGTCCAGCGCCGCGTGAGCGCGATGGTCTCGTCGATATGCTTCACCGTGTCTTGCAGCTGCTGGGTGTTCACTCCGTTTGCGCACATATCCGCCTCCGTTTCCCGTGTGCCGACGCGCCCGAAAAAGGGCGAGCGCCGCACAGCGCGTGTATCCGCACGCAAGCCTAGCACGAAGCGAACGTGCAGGGTGAAACGCGTGCGCAACGGCTGGTGAAAGGCGCGGACGGGCGGCGGCGCAAAAGAGGGCGCCGCTAGGAAAAGACGCTGTAGGAGCTGCCCAGCCACATGACCGCGTCGAGCAGGGTGAGGGCGAAGGCGACGAGGAAGACGCGATGCCACATGGCGGCCCGCCCCTCGCGCAGCCCCTGCGCATGCGCTTCCTCCGCGCTCGCCGCGTCGAAGGCCAAGGCCGCAGGCGCCTCCTCCACGCTCGTCGCATCAGGCGCCAAGGCCGCGGGCGCGTCCTCCCCCTTCACCACACCCTCGGCCATCCCGTCCATGTTCAGCGCGACCAAGACGAGCAGCGCGCCGACGCCGAGCATGAAGCCGAAGTCCATGTAGTAGCGCTCGATCAGGCCGCCGCCGTTTGCGTCGAAAGCGGCCAGAACGACGGCGAGGACAAACGAGAGCGCGCAGGCCGCGAGCAGCCCTTTCTCGCGCAGGCGCGCGCGCACGCCCTTCGAGAACAGCGCGAGGAAGGCAAGCGTCGCCGCGGGGAAGAGCGCGAGCAGGCCGCCCACGGGGCGCTCGAGGGACATGGTGCCGAAGTAGCCCTGCACGCCGTCCGTGCCCGCGATGTAGGGGTAACTCACGGAATAGGACGGCAGCTGGAAGAGGTAGACGAAGGCGCCCGAGAGCGTGCGCTGCATGTCGAAGCCGCGGTGCGTCAGGTCGTTTGACGTCAGGTTGTAGGAAGCGCCGAAGTCGAGCGGGCTGCCGAAGCGGGCGGCGTTGTAGCAGGCGGCGAGCGCGAAGAAGAGCACATACGGCGCGAGGGCGCAGCTCAGCAGCCGCACCCGGGAGGCCGCGCCCCGCTGCCGGCGCAGGGCGCCCGCGACGAGCACCGGCCCCAACAGGGAAAACGCAAGCAGTTGCGGGCGGGCGAGGACGACGGCCGCCATGCAGGCAGAACCCGCGAGCGCCCACCCCGCGCCGCTGCGCCCGGCCGGCGCGTTCACCGCACGCAGCCACAGCGCAAGACCCCAGGCGACGAGCGCGAGCCCGGCGGCGATGGGCACGACGTAGATGGCGGGAAAGCGCAGCGCGTCGCCCACGAAGGAGACGGCCATCACGCACACGTAGACGACCAGGAGCTCCGCGCAGGAAAGCGGGCGACGCCACAGGCGCGCGGCCGTGTGCGCGAGGAAGAGGACGCCGAGCGCGAAGGCGGCCGTGCACAGGCCCGCCGCGAGCCAGTTCGGAAACGCCGCGCCGGACAGCAGATAGCACGGCAGGTGGAACAGGAGCACGGGCAGCACGCCGAAGTAGACGTAATAGCGCCCCTGGAAATACGCCGTGTCCCAGCGCGCCGACACGCCGGCGGCGTCGCGCAGAGCCGTGTCGTAGGGGTTGGACAGCCCCGCGAGCGCATCCGTCGGCACGTCGTCGAGGAAGAGCTGCCCGTGCGCGAGCGCCTGCGCAAGCTCGAAGTACTGGCTTTCGGCCGTGCCGTCCACGCCCAGATAGGAGCTGCGCAGCCAGGCATAGGCCACGATGAACACGCACGACGCCGCGCCCAGCGCAAGATACAGCCCCCTGCCTGCGGGGACGCGGCGCAAGCGCGAGGCGGGACGCACGGCGTAGATGCACAGGGCGACGAGCGCGAGCGTGAGGAAGCGCTGCAGGTTGAAGTCGAGCGCGATGGGCTCGTTGAACGAGACGGACATGCGCCACGAGCGGTTGGCGTCAATGGTGACGCGCACGCTCGACGCGTTGCCCGTCGGGTGCAGGCGCACGATGCGCTCCGCGTCCTCGTTGCCTGTGGTGGTCGTGCGTCCCAGCGAGACGCTGCCCTGCGACTGGTAGAGCGCGTGCCCCTCGTCGCGCAGCTCGACTTCCGCCTGCACGTCGCCTTCCGCCGCGTAGGTGAAGCATATGGTCGCAAGCTTTGCGCCCGCGCCTTCCGCCAGCTCGAAGGTGTAGCTGCGCTTGTTTTCCGACGGCTCGTCGCGCTTTTCGTCGTCGGCGTCCAGAAGCTGCTCTTCGCGCGCGGTCGCCTCTCCCGCAGCGCCCGCGTTTCCGGCATCTGCGCCGAGCGCCTCGTCCTTCAACCCATTGTCGAAAACGCCCACCTGCGCGGCTTCCCCTGCCGTGACGACCGGCTCGCGTTCGGGATTGTGCGCGTTCTCGGCGTCGCGCACCGCCTGCCCCGGGTCGATGAACATGCTCGTGGAAAACGAGCCGTCCGCGTCCTCGGACAGCCCCTCGCCCTGCGCGCTCTGCACGGCCACGGGCTGCACGCCCAGCGTGTTCAGGAAATCGAAGTTGAAGAAGACGAGCTCGACTGCCGCCGAGAGAAGCGCGCAGCATGCGACGGCCACGGCAAGGCGCAGCTGCCACGGGCGATCCGCGCCCACCTCACAGCTCCAGACGCGACTCGATGGCCCGCCCCAGCGTGACCTCGTCGGCAAATTCCAGCTCGCCGCCCACGGGCAGCCCGCTGGCCAGGCGCGTCACCTTCACCCCGAGGGGCTTTGCCACGCGCGCCAGATAGCTCGCCGTCGTCTCGCCCTCGACGTTGGGGTTCGTCGCGAGCATCAACTCGGAGACCGGCTCGCTGCCCAGGCGCCCCATCAAGTCGGCGATGTGCAGGTCGTCGGGCAAGATGCCCGCCATCGGGTCGATGACGCCGCCCAGCACGTGGTAGATGCCGTGGTAGCTGCCCGTGCGCTCGATCGCGTCGATGTCGCGCGGCTCGGCGACCACGCAGATGCAGCTCTCGTCGCGCTCGGGGTCGGCGCAGATCTCGCACAGCTCGCCTTGCGCGAAGTTGTGGCAGCGCGGGCACAGGTGGATGACGCGCTTCACCTCGGATATGGCCTCGGCCAGGCGCTGCGCCGTCTCGTCGTCGCCCATGAGCAGCCAGTTCAAGATGCGCTGCGCCGATTTAGGGCCTATGCCCGGCATGCGCTCCAATTCCTCGAGGGCATGCTGTATGGCCGCCGCCTGCTTCATGAAAATCCGCGCCGCATCGTCTTCTCGCCCGCCTGGCCTAAAACAGGCCGGGGATGTTCAGGCCGCCCGTCACGGCGCCCATCTTCGCCGCCGTCATCTCCTGCGCGTTTTCCAGCGCCTGGTTCACGGCAGCCAGCACGAGGTCTTGCAGCATCTCGACGTCGTCCGGGTCCACCGCTTCCTTGTCGATGGCGATGTCGCGCACCTGCATGTCGCCGCTCACGTGCACGACGACCATGCCGCCGCCTGCGGTGCCCTCGACGATCTCGGCCGCCGCCTGCGCCTGCGCCTCTTCCATCTGCTTCTGCATTTTCTTGGCCTGCTTGAGCATGGCCTGCGGGTTCATCCCCATGTGCGTGTCCTCTCTATTCGCCGTCGTCGTGGGTTTCTATCTCGCTCATCTTCACGCCCGGCCCGAACGCGGAAAGCGTGCGGCTCAGGTCCTGCGCCGTCGCGTCGTCTACGGGCTTGCGCGTCGTGGTGAAGTCGTCGGGCGCGTCAAACATTGCGTAGGCGTCGTCCTCGTCGAAAACCTGCGTCATGTCGGGCGGGTCGTACGCGTCGGGCGTGTCGTAGATGGCGGGGTCGTCGAAGGGGGTCGTCTCCGGCCCGTCGAAGGGGGTCGTCTCCGGCCCGTCGAAGGGGGTGGGCGAGCCGCCGTCTGCGCTGCCCGCGTCGCTTGCGCCGCCCACAGCGCCCATATGCGCCACGGTGGCAAAGGACGGGCCTGTCGCCGCCTGCGGGCCTGCCGCCGCCGACGCGTCCATCTGCATGCTCAGCCGCGCGTGCTGCCCCACCACGTCGCGCAGCGCCTTCTCGATCAGGCGCATGGCGTCTGGCTGCGAGGCGAGCTTCATGGCGAACTCGGCGCCTTTCGGGAAGGTGAAGGTGTAAGCGTTTTCGGCCGTCTCGGAGACGACGACCCCGGTCAGCATGGTCGAGGTGGCCACATCCGCGTGCTTCACCGCCGCGAGCACCGCCGCCGTCAGGCGCGCGTCCGACATCGTGGGCGCCGCCTCGGCCTTCGCGGCCGCCGGTTCGGGTTTCGCCGCCACGGGCTCGGGTTCAGGCTCGGGCACAGGCTCGGGCTCAGGGACAGGCTCGGGCTCGGGTACCACCGGTGTGGGCTCGGGCATCACCAAGGCCGGCCCCGCCTTCACGGCTGCCGGCTCCGCCTTCGCGGCCGCCGGCGCAGGCTCGGGTTCAGGCGTGACCGCTGCAGGCTCAACCGCCGCAGCCGCCGCAACCGGCGCCGCCGTCGCAGCCGCCGCCGCACCCCCCTGCTCCTGCCGCTCGATGCGCGCGAGCAAGGCGGCGTCCGTGGCATCCACCTGCGGGCGGCACATCTTCACCAGCGCCACCTCCACATCGAGGCGCGCGTCGGTCGCGGAGCGGGTCGTGCGCCGCAGCTCGTCGCAGGTCTCGAGCACGTGCGCAAGCCGCGCCGGCCCGCCGAACGCCCCGGCCTGCTCCGCATAGCGCCGCGCGTTGTCTTTCGCGCACGACAGCAGCTCGGCTGTCGCGTCGCCGCCAAGCGAGGCCACGTAGAGATTGCGCGCATGCCCGGCCAAGTCGGCCGCGATCTGCACCGCGTCGCCACCCGCGTCTATGAGCGCGGCCAGGCGTAGAAGGCCTGCCGCCGCATCGCCTGCCGCCACGCACTGCGCCAGCTCGAACAGGTCGGCCGCGCTCGTGCGCCCAAGCTGGGACTGCGCCGCCGCGAGCGTCACCTGCCCGTTCGAGGCGACCGCCACCTGCTCGAGCGCCGTCGTGGCGTCGCGCATGCCGCCGGCCGCGGCATCGGCGATGTAGGCCAGCGCCTCGTCGTCGGCGGTGAAGCCCTCGCCGTCGCAGATGCGCCGCAGGTACCCCGCGATCTCGTCCACGGACAGGCGGCGGAAATCGAAGCGCTGGCAACGCGACTGGATCGTGGCCGGCACCTTCTGCGGGTCGGTCGTGCACAAGACGAACACGACGTGCTCGGGCGGCTCCTCGAGCGTCTTCAACAGCGCGTTGAACGCCGCCGTCGAGAGCATGTGCACCTCGTCGATGATGTAGACCTTGTAGCGCCCGTGTATGGGCGAGAACTGCACGCGGCTGATGATCTCCTCGCGCACGTTGTCCACGCCCGTGCGGCTGGCCGCGTCCAGCTCGTAGACGTCCGGATGCACGCCGGCCGCTATCTGCGTGCAGGCCTCGCAGCTGCCGTCCGGCATCGCGTCGCAGGGCTGCGCGCACAGCAGCGCCTTGGCAAGCAGCCGCGCCGTCGTCGTCTTGCCCGTGCCGCGCGGCCCGCAAAACAGGTAGGCATGCGCCACACCGCCCGAGCGCAGCGCGTTCACCAGCGTGTGCTCGACGTGCTCCTGGCCCACGACGTCGGAGAAAACCTCCGGCCTATATTTTCGGTACAGCGAAACCGCCATAACGCGTCACTTTCCTTCTTTCTGCGCGCACAGCTCGGCGTCCGGGGCCGTGGCATCCGCCGTCTGCGCCTCGTCTGCGTCCATGGCTGCCTCGACATCCTCAGCACCGGCGCCCTTGACGTCGGCATCCTCGCCATCCGCGCCGGCCTTCTTTTTCTTTGCACTCGATATCTTAGCCTTCACCGCGCCCGCCACGGCCGGCACAAGCGATATGACGACGATCCCGACGATGACCAGCTCGAAGTGCTGCTCGACGAAGGGCACGCCGCCGAAAAAGTACCCCAGCAGCGAGAACAGCGACACCCACACGATGCCGCCGATGATGTTGAACGTGGTGAAGCGCCCGAAATGCATCTCGCCCATGCCCGCCACGAACGGCGCGATGGTGCGGATGATGGGAAAGAAGCGCGTGAGGAAGACGGCGATGCTGCCGTACTTGTCGAAGAAGCGCTGCGACTTGGCCAGGTTTTCCTCGGACAGCGCCTTCACCTTGCCGCTGCGGACGATGGCCTCGCCCACCTTGCGGCCGATCCAGTAGTTCGAGGTGTTGCCCAAAATGGCCGCGAGGCTCATGAGCACGATCAGGGCGACGATGTTCAAGCCGCCGCCGTCGGCCGCGAAGATGCCCGCGCAAAACAGCAGCGAGTCGCCCGGCAGAAACGGCGTGACGACCAAGCCCGTCTCGATGAAGACGATGATGAACAGCGGCGTGTAGACCCACACCGGCCCGAACTCGACGATCCACTGCGCGATGAACCCGCGCGGGTCGCGCAGCAAGTCGATGAAGAACTGGATGATCTCCACGTACGGTCCCCTCTCGGCATGGCAAGTGCGCCCTGTAGGCCCGGGCGCCCATCAGAGGCCCCTTATGGCTGCTTCCTCCCGGACCTGACCAGGTTCGGAACATGATGCCGCCCAAGCCCACACGACGCACTTGCAAGGTCGAAGTGTCCTGGCATGCGCACGAGACGCGCGAAAACGCCGGCCGCCTCCTAGCTGCCCGCGCCCGCGCTCGGCTGCGCCTGCGTGTCGTCGGATACTTTATCGAAAACGGTGGTCTTTGTGCCGCCGCTGCCGTCATTTTCATTCAAAGTCAATTGTTTGCCGTCCGAGGAGAACTCGTAGGTGGCCGACCCGCTCATGCCGTCGGTCGTGTAGGTGATGGTCTTGGCGCCCGAGTCGAGCGTGTAGTCGAAGGTGTTTTGCACCATCTTCCACTGCGTGTCGGTGAACACGACGGTGACTTGCGTGCCCTGCACCTTCCACTCGCCCTTGAAGGCGTCCTTGTCGCCACCGCCGCATGCGGCAAGCCCGAACAGGCAGGCGCACGCCAGCGCGGCAGCCGCGACCAGCGCAGCCACGCGCGTGCCCGCACCCGCACGTCCGCCCGCGCTCGGCTGTGCCTCTCGTTTCACCATCTCGTCTCCCCTCTTGGGAAAAATCCCGCGTCAGTGCCCGTGTCCGCATCCGTGCCCGCTCCTGCGACGTGCGCGAGCGCCGAAGCGCGTCTCACTTACCCTTGCCGGCGCCCTTCGCGTCCTTCGCGCGTTCGCCGCCGTCTTTACCGCCCTCGTCGTCCTCGTCGTCGTCATCGTCGCCGAAGCCGAAATCGAAGTCGAAATCCTCCTCGTCGTCGCTTGCCTCGCGGTTCGGGAAGATCAGCTTCGTGCGCCGCTCCAAGATGATGGCCACGACGAGGAAGATCAGCACCCCGGCGCCGATGATGATGAGCACGCCCCAGGTGAGGCCGAAGAAGTCGAAGTACTTGTTCAGAAAGTCGAAGTCCGGCAACGCACGCTCCTTAGCAAATCTCGACGACCCAGCCGGCCGGCCCCTCGACCTCGCCGTCTTGGATCGAGGTCAGGGTGTCGCGCAGCTTCTTCATCACCGGGCCGGTCTCGGCCATGCCGCTGCCGAACACCACCTTCTCGTCGCCGCAGTCGACCTCGCCCACCGGCGAGATGACGGCCGCCGTGCCGCACATGCCGCACTCCACGAACTGCCCGATCTCGTCGAAGCGCACCGGGCGCTCCTCCACTTCCATGCCGAGCATCTCGCGCGCCACGTACACGAGCGAGCGCCGCGTCACGCTAGGCAGGATCGAGTCCGTGGCCGACTGCGGCACGACCAAGGTGCCGTCCTCTTTCACGAACAGGATGTTCGCACCGCCGGATTCCTCCACGTAGGTGCGCGACTCGGGGTCGAGGAACATGTTGTCGGCATAGCCGCCCTCGTGCGCGAGCACGCTGGGATACAGCGACATCGCGTAGTTCAGGCCGGCCTTGATGTTGCCCGTGCCATGCGGCGCCGCGCGGTCGAAGTCGGGCACCTGCAGCTTCACGGGCTTCACCCCGCCGGAGTAGTACGGGCCCACCGGCGTGACCAGGATGCGGAACTGGTAGGCGTCCGCCGGCGCCACGCCGATGACCTCGCCGGTCGCGAACATGAACGGGCGCACGTACAGCGTCGCGCCGCTGCCGAAGGGCGGCACCCACGCGGCGTTGGCCTTCACCACTTCCTTCACCGCCTCGACGAAGCGCTCCTCCGGAAACGGCGGCATGACCAGGCGTTTCGCCGACTCGTGCATGCGCGCGGCGTTCAGGTCGGGCCGAAAGCACACGATGCGCCCGTCGCGCGTGGTGTAGGCCTTCAGCCCCTCGAAGACCTCCTGGCAGTAGTGCAGGATGCCCGCGCACTCGCTCAGCTGGATGGAGTGCTCGCGCGTGAGGCCGCCTTCGCCCCATGCGCCGTCTTTGTAGTCGCACACGTAGCTGTAGTCGGTGTGCATGTACGAGAACCCGAGCGAGCCCCAGTCGAGGTCCTTCTTCTCCAACGAACTCATCTCCTCTTAATCGCCTTTGCCCACCACGTCGGCCACCGAGCGCACCACATTGTGCTTGATGGGCTTCCACTCGACCTTCTTGAAGACGGCCACGAGCGCGATGGGGATGTAGGTGAGCATGAACACGGGGAAGGTGAACATGTAGCGGATCTTCGCGGAGGGCTTCGCGTGGATGCGGTGCCACTCGGTCGCGGTGGTGAGCGCGCCGAAGAGGAACATGATGCCCGCGAAACTCAAGAAGCACGAGCCCAGCGACAGCACGGAGGTGACGATGGTGGCGCGCGCGTCGGCATAGCTGAGCAGGATGTTCGCGTTGGCCGTGTTGAAGCTGGCGAGCGCGTCGCCTTGGAAGATGGAGCCGGTCATCATACCGATGCCGGCGGTGAGCCAGTTGGCGTCGGCGTTCATCGTAAGCAGGGTGCCCGAGCCGGCGACGGCCTGCACCTGGGCGGCCACGGTGGCGAGCTGCACGAACCCGACGACGCAGAAGATGAAGTTGGCGATGAAGCTGGTGATGGTGAGCAGCATCGCCGGCGCGATGGTCATGAACATGTCGAAGCACGAGAGATGGCCACGCTTGTTCGTGAAGATGCCGGAGAAGAGGCGGCCGCCGTAGTTCAGCAGCACCTGGTAGAAGCCCTTTGCCCAGCGCAGGCGCTGGCGCCAGGAGTCGCGCATGCTGACGGGCTGCTCGTCGTAGATGATGGCGTTGGGGCTGTAGCCGATGGTGATGCCGTTGGCGATGCAGTCCGTGGAAAACTCGATGTCTTCGGTGAGCAGGTGGTGGATCCAGCCGCCGTTTTCCTCGAGGATGTCGGCCGAGATCAGAAAGCCGGTCCCGCCGATGGCGCAGCTGCTGCCCAGCAGGTAGCGCGCGTTGCTGAGGAACTTGGCCTCGCGCAAAAACCACATCGCGCTGCCGGCGGCCACCCAGTTCGAGTCGAAGTTCTTCGAGTTGCGGTAGCTCGTGACCACCTGGTAGCCCTCGCTGTAGGCCGCGTTCATGGACGCGATGAAGTCCGGGTCGAGGATGTTGTCGGCGTCGAAGACGAAGTAGCCCGCGTAGTCGGTGCGGCCGTCCTCGTCGCCTTTGAGTATGCGTATGCGGTTCAAGGCGAAGTCGAGCGCGTGGCTCTTGCCCACCACGAGGCGGTCGTTGCGCACGAGCACCTCGGCGCCCGCGGCCCGCGCGACGGCGGCCGTGTCGTCGGTGCAGTTGTCGGCCACCACGTAGATGTCCACCAGCTCGGAGGGGTAGTTCTGCTCCTTGATGCTGGTGACCAGCTCGCCGATGACCGTTTCCTCGTTGCGCCCGGCCACGAGCACGGCGTAGCGGCGCAGCGGGTCGGTGCGCTTCTTCGGCTTGCGGCGGTGGTCGGCCACGAGGACGATCACGGCATAGACCACCTGGTACATGTAGCAGAGGCTGAAGAGGAAAAAGAGCAGAAGGTTGAATGTGTTGACGAAGTTCGCCATATCGTGTCGATGCCTTCCCAAGGCGGAGAGGCACGTCTCCTATCTGTCTGCGGACAAGTGGCGCGTATTGTAACCCAAGAAAATACAGGGTTTGTGAAGGCTTTCTTTCAGATTAGAATTGGCCGAGGAAAACATGGCGGAGACGTGCGGAAAGGCATGCGGAATATGGCGAGGTTGTCGCATATAGAAGACTTCGAGGAGCGCGAGGAGGCGCCGCGCGGCGCGGCGGAAAAGCCGGCGCAAGAATCTGCGGCGGGTGAAGCGGACGGCGCAGGTCGTGCTGCAGACGCGGCGGGTGAAGCGGGTGCGGCGGCCTCGGGGGGTGAAGCAGACGCGGCAAGGCGCAAGGCGGCCGAAGCAGCTGCGGCCAGGCGCAAGGCGGCGGCGGGCAAGGCCGCAGGTGCGCCCCCGCTGCAGACGGCCTCCGACGAGCGCGCCTACCACGGCCTCGACGAGGGCGGCATGAGCGGCGGGCAGAAGTTCATCGCAATCGTCTCGTTTGTCGTGCTGGTCGCCGTCGTGCTCTACATCTTGAACTACTGGTTCCACTTCATCTAGGCGGTGGGCGCCGACGACGAGGAGCCGGGCCGTGCGGCGCGGCACGGGCGCGGGCAGGCGTGGCACAATGCGGGCATGGACATGCGGGCGCGCGACATACATGTAGACGGCATCGTGCAGGGAGTGGGCTTTCGCCCCTTCGTGGCGCGGCTCGCGCGGGCGCAGGGCCTGCGTGGATGGGTGAAAAACGCGCCCGACGGCGTGGACATCCACGTGGAACTTCCCGAAGCGGCGGATGCGGCGGGCGCGGCGGGCGCGGATGAAGCGGGACGCGGGACGCCGGACGGTGAAACCGGCACTGCGAAAGCCGCCGCAGACGAGGCACTCGACGCATTCGAGGCGGCGCTGCGCACGCAGGCCCCGGCCGCCGCGCGCATCGTCTCGTTGCAGGCGCGGGCGGCCCGTGCCGAGAACTGCGACGCTTTCGAGATCCGCGCCTCCGCGACGGGCGGCCTCTCCTCCACGCTCGTCTCACCGGACCTCGCCACCTGCGACGCCTGCCTGGCCGAGCTCTTCGACCCGGGCAACCGCCGCTACCACTACCCCTTCATCAACTGCACGAACTGCGGGCCGCGCTTCACCATCATCGACGAGCTGCCCTACGACCGGCCGGCCACCTCGATGCGCGGGTTTCCCATGTGCGAGGCGTGCGCCGACGAGTACGCCGACGAGGCCGACCGCCGCTACCATGCCCAGCCCGACGCCTGCTTTGCCTGCGGCCCGTCGCTGTGGTTTACCGACGGGGCGGACGCAGAAATCGAGCGCGCCGGGCACACGCGCGAAACCTCGGATGCCCTGATCGAGAAAACAGCCGCCGCACTGCGCGAGGGGAAGGTCGCCGCGGTGAAGGGGCTGGGCGGATGGCATCTGGCCTGCGATGCCCGCGACGAGGCGGCCGTGGCCGCGCTGCGTGCGCGCAAGCACCGTCCGAGCAAGCCCCTGGCCGTCATGGTGAAAGACCTCGAAGCGGCGCACAAGCTGTGCCATGTGGGCGACGAGGAGGCCGCGCTGCTCGCCTCGCCGGCCCGCCCCATCGTCTTGCTGCGCACGCGCGAGGGGGCAGGGCTTGCCCCGGGCGTGGCAAACCCGCTGCCCGAGACAGGCGTGATGCTGCCCTCCACGCCGGTGCAGCATCTGCTCTTCGACGTGCTGGGTAGCGACGCCGCGCTTGTCATGACCAGCGGCAACCGCAGCGGAGAGCCCATCGTCGCCGAAGACGCCGAGGCGCTTGACGCGCTGGCGGGCATCGCCGACGTCTTCCTGGGCAACGACCGCCCCATCGTGGCACGCTACGACGATTCGGTCGTGCGCATGCAGCGCGGCATCGGGGGCGCGGACGCGACGAGCGGCACTGCGGGCAGCGGAAACGACGCGGGTGAAGCGGAAAACGCAGGCGGCACCCCTACCCCCCAGCTCGTGCGCCGCGCACGGGGCTACGCGCCCATGCCGCTGTTCGTGCAGCCAGCCCAAGACGAAGAAGCACCCGAGGACGCCGCGCCCCCCGTCACCATATTCGCCGCCGGCTCCGAGCAAAAGGCCACCTTCACCTACCTCGCCCCCGCGCCCGGCACCGCATCCGCCATCGGCACGGCGCCCGACACCACCCCAGTGCCCGACATCGAGACAGCCGACGCAGCCGGCGCACCCAGCGCACCCGGCCCCGCCTTCACCGCCCCCGCGCGCGCCTGGGTCTCGCAGCACCTGGGCGACCTGGAGCATCTGGGCGCCTGGCGGGCCTGGGAGCAGGCGAAGAAACGCTACGAGCAGCTCTTCGACCTGCGTGCGGACGCGCTGGCCTGCGACCTCCACCCCGAATATCTGGCGAGCAAGTGGGCACGCGAGAAGGCGCGGGAAACGGGGCTGCCGCTGGTCGAGGTGCAGCACCACCACGCGCACATCGCGGCCGTCATGGGCGAGCACGCGTTGCGCGGACAGGTGCTCGGCGTGGCGCTCGACGGCACGGGCTACGGGCCGGACGCCACGATATGGGGCTGTGAGCTTTTTGCCGCCTCCCGCGCGGACTACGAGCGCCTCTGGCATCTGCCCACCTTTTTCCTACCCGGGGGCGCGGCCGCCGTGCTGCACCCCGAGCGCAGCGCCTTCGGGCTGCTTGCCGCCCGCAGCGCCGAGCCGATTCCCCCCGACGACCCGGCCGCCTGGATGAACCTCGTCTTCACCATGGACAACCCGCAGTGGCAGCCCTTCCTCGACGCGCTCGAGGACCGCGCCCTCTACGCGCAGATGACGGCTCGACGCCTGAACTGCCCGTCCACCTCCTCGCTCGGGCGCTTCCTCGACGCCATGGCAGCCCTGCTCGGGCGCGCGCGCGGGTGCATCGGCTACGACGGCGAACCGGCCTGCCTGCTCGAGGCTGCCGCCCTGCGCGAGCTGGAGCAAGGCAGCGCCTCCCTGCCCGCAGCGCACGAGATCGCCGCACGGGCAGACGCGACGCGTGCCCGCTTGGCCGCAGGAGAACCGCTCACAGCTTTCACCGTCCATCTGCTCGTGGCGCGAACTATCATCGAGGCCTGCGAAAACGCGCGAGAACGCACCGGCCTTGCACGCGTCGCCCTGGGCGGCGGCTGCATGGTCAACCGCCTGTTGCATGAGCTGCTCGTCGGCGGCCTGGGGCAACGCGGCTTTTCCGTCTACGAAAACATCGAGCTTGCGCCAAACGACGCGTGCCTGTCTTACGGCCAGGCGGTCGTCGCGCGGGCGCGGCTTGCAGAAGGAGGGGCGCATGTGCCTGGCGATACCGGCGAAAGTGCTGGATAAAAAAGAAAACGGGATGGCCGACGTCGACATCTTGGGCGTCACGCGCGAGGTGTGCCTCGACCTGGTGCCACGCGCCGAGGAAGGCGGCTACGTGCTCGTGCACGCGGGATACGCCATCGAGGTCGTCGACGAACGCTACGCGCAAGAGACCCTCGACCTGATCCGCGAGATGCCCGACCTGGTGGACGCCGACCACCCCGGCATGGGCGGCGGAATGTCTGCGGCGGGCTGAAAAGGAGGCGGCGATGGCACTCGACCTGACGGCGTTTCGCGACCCGGCGCTCGGGCGCGAGTTGATAGAGGCCATACGCGAGACGGCGCCGCGCGCGGCCGAAAAATGCGGCGGCACGGTGCACCTGATGGAGGTGTGCGGCACGCATACGGTGGCCATCGCGCGCAACGGCTTTCGCTCCATACTGCCCGAATGCGTGAAGCTGGTGAGCGGGCCGGGCTGCCCGGTGTGCGTGACGGCCAACGCCGACATCGACACCGCGCTGGCCATCGCGCGCATCGACGGCGTGACGATGACGACCTTCGGCGACATGAAGCGCGTGCCCGGCTCGACCAGCTCGCTGTCGGCCGAGCAGGCGGCAGGCCACGACATACGCATCGTGTACTCGCCGCTCGACGCGCTGAAGATCGCCGCCGACAACCCGGAGCGCGAAGTCGTGTTCGTGGGCGTCGGCTTCGAGACGACCACCCCGCTGGTCGCCGCCGCGGTGCGCCGCGCCCAGGCGATGGGGCTGGACAACTTCAGCGTGTTCGCGGCGCACAAGACCGTGCCGCGCACCCTGGCCGCGCTCGTGGACGACCCCGAGGTCGCGCTCGACGCCCTCATCTTGCCGGGGCACGTCTCCACCATCATCGGGGTGAAGCCCTACGAGTTTTTGGCCGAGACGCACGGCATACCCGGCGTGGTCACCGGCTTCGAGCCCATCGATTTGCTCAGCTCGTTTCTGCTGCTGCTGAAGATGCTGGCCGATGGGGAGCCCAAGATAGTGAACGACTATTCCCGCGCCGTCGCCGATGCGGGAAACGAGACCGCGCAAGAGGCGATCGCCGAGGTCTTCGAGCCGTGCGACGCCGTGTGGCGGGGCTTAGGGCCGATACCCGGCAGCGGGTACGCGCTGCGCGAGGAATACGCCGCCTTCGACGCGGTGAAGCGCTTCTCGCCTGTGGTAGAGCCGACTGTCGAGCCGCGTGGCTGCCGTTGCGGCGACGTGCTGCGCGGTTGCATGCCGCCCGACGAGTGCCCTCTGTTCGCGAAGGCCTGCACGCCGGAAAACCCCGTCGGCCCGTGCATGGTCTCCAGCGAGGGCAGCTGCGCCGCCTTCTACAAGTACCTGCGCTAGCAGCCCGCGCCAAACCGCACAACGCACGCCGCCCGCGACCACGCCCCGCACCTGCGCGCAGCCGCGCCACGCACCGCGCCCCCTTCATCACGGCGCGATGTGAAGCACATCATGACATTGGGTATAATAAAGTCCGCTATCCGGCACCGAATTGCGGACTTCAAGGAGAGACCATGTCGGCGATCTACCCTTCAACGGCACTCAAGAACCAGCAGCGCGAGATCAAGGCGGTGGCGGACAACCAGATAGTCCACATCACGGAAAACGGCTGGGGCAAATACGTCTTCATGTCGGAGGACGTGCTGCGGCACACCGTCGAGCAAGCCGTCGAGGACGCGCTCTACGAAAAGCGTCTCGCAGATGCCCTCGCGGACTCCCGCAAGAACTTCGAGGAGGGAAGATTCTACTCGTCGCGCGAGGAGCTGCGCGCCGCGGTGGCAACAAAACGCGAGGCCTTCCATGCCACGGCTTGAATTTTCCGAACGCTTCGCCGACGACCTGGCCCGCGTCACCTCGAAAAAACTCGAGGCCCGCATTTTCGCGAGCCTCGACCACATCGAGATGTTCGGGGAATTCGGAAGCAGGAGCATCCCCGATTCCATACAGCAGGAGTTCGGCGAAGGGGTGCGCAAGGTCGCGCTCAACCCCTTCGACCTCGTCTACACCTACTACCCAAAGCGCGAGCTGGTGCGCGTCGAGGCGCTGGTGCACCAAAAGGCTGCGTGGTAAGCGCCAGCAGTTCCGCGCATAGAAAAACGCGGGCCGCACATGCAGCCCGCGCTCTCGCACTCGCATCTACACATGCGCCCGCGTCAAAAAGGCGCGTGCAGCTCGCCCCTACTCCTTCACGATCAGCTCGGTCCACTCGGCCGGGTCGTCGTCGGGCAGGGTCTTCTCCTCTGCCGGCGCGGCCTCCATGGCCAGGTCGAGCACCTCGGGGTCGGTGTGCCAGCACTCGCAATGCGGCATGCCCGCCTCCTCGAAGGCGTCGGCGATGAACACGGGGTTTTCACCCGCACGCTTCTGCTCCGTGTAGTCGTCGAGGGCCATGAGCGCCCACTTGCCCAAGACGAGGATGACGAAGATGTTGATGATGGCCTGGATGCCCATGAAGATGTCGGCCAGGTTCCACGCCAGCGTCAGGTTCGAGTTCGCGCCGAAGAAGATGGCCACGCAGCAGATCAGGCGGAACACGACCAGCGCGCCCTTGTTCTTCGTGATGAACTTGAAGTTGCTCTCGGCGTAGAAGTAGTTGCCGATCAGGCTGGAGAACGCGAAGGCGAAGATGGCCACCGTCATGAAGTGCATGCCGGCGTCGCCCAGGCCGCTTTGCATGGCCGCCTGCACGAGCGACATGTTCGTGAGCAGGCTGCTCGTGTCGAGCGCCGCCAGCCCGTTGGCCGTCAGGCCCTGCGCCGCGCCCCAGAAGATCTGGTCGGTGTTGCCGATGACGAAGAACATGAGCATGCCCGCCGAGGCCGTGCAGATGACCATCGTGTCGATGAAGACGGAGAAGGTCTGCACGAGGCCCTGCTTCACGGGGTGGCTGACCGAGGCGGACGCGGCGGCGTTGGGAGCCGAGCCCATGCCTGCCTCGTTGGAGAACAGGCCGCGCTTGATGCCCTGGACGACCATCGAGCCCGCGAAACCGCCCACGACGCTGTTGAAGTTGAAGGCCTCGGCGAAGATCATCCCGAAGACGGCCGGCAGCTGCGTGATGTTCATCCCCGTGATGACGAGCGCGAGCAGGATGTAGCCGATGGCCATGACGGGCACGATGATGGACGTGAGGAAGCTGATCATGCGCGTGCCGCCGAAGAGGATGAAGGCCACGATCACCGCGAGCACGATACCCAAGGCCACGGGCGCCATCGAGTCGAAGTAGCCGGGGATGTAGGCCACCAGCGACGAGGACATGTTGTAGGTCTGCAAGCCGTTGAAGCCGATGGCGAAGCACAGGATGAGGGCGACGGCGAAGACGTTGGCGAGCCATTTCTTGTGCAGCGCCTGCCAGATGTAGTAGGCCGGGCCGCCGCGGAACTCGCCGTCTTCGGCCTTCACCTTCCAGATCTGCGCCAGCGTGGACTCGATGAAGGCCGAGGCGCTGGTGATGGAGGCCATGACCCACATCCAGAACACCGCGCCCGGGCCGCCCGTGGCAATGGCCGTGGCGACGCCGGCGATGTTGCCCGTGCCCACGCGCGAGGCCGTCGAGACCATGAGCGCCTGAAACGACGAGACCGTCTTCTTGCCGGGGACGTGCTTTTTCTCGGTCAGGTGGCGGACCATGTCGAAGAAGCCGCGGAACTGGATGAAACGCGTGCGGAAGCTGAAGTACAGGCCGCAGGCGATGAGGAGGAACACGAGGAAATACGTGTACATGTAGGTATCGATAGTGTCGGTGATGGTGATCAGCTGGTCCATGAAGTCGCCCTTCCTTGTTCGACTGAGAGCCGCGCGGGTGCGCGTGAAAACACGTGAAGCGCGCAAGTGCGCACGCGGTTTTAAACGCTCCGGCGAAAAAGCCTAGCAAAAACGGGGCGCGGGGGAAATAGGCGCGCGGGCAAGGGGTGTGAAGCGGGCCGCCGAGAGGATGGTGAAGGGGTCGGGCGCGGGGCGCGGCGTCGTCGGGCGGGGGGGGCGAAAGCCGCGCGAGGACGCGGGCGGATTGGCAGCGGGCGCTCAGGCGCGGTTCAGCGCGGCGAGGAAGCGGTGAAGTCGAGGGCGCGCACCGCCTCGGCGACGCGCGAGGGCACGTAGCTGTCCGTCTGGAGCGCGGGCGCAAGGCCGTGCTGCTCGACGACGCTTCCCGCGATGGGGCCGCAGGCGACGATCTTCGCGGAAGCCAGCAGGGTCTGCGCACGGGGTCCGAGCAGCCGGAAGAACGCGCCGGCGAGCTGCGCGTCGGGTAAGACGACGGCGTCTATCGCCGCGTCTTCGAGGCCGGCGGCGAGGGCGTCGCAGGTGAAAGAGGTGGATGCGGCGGCGCGCGGCGCGGCCGGTTCGGCGGAGCGCGCAGAATCGCCGGGCTCGGCGTCGGCGGCCTCTTCGCCACGGGGCTCCGAAGCATCCGCGACGGGCTGCTCGAAGACGCGCGCACCGGCCT
>CAVAWX010000028.1:0-9296 GCA_963592385.1 Acidaminococcaceae bacterium
GGCCTGCAGAGCCGAACGCGGAAAGCCTGGAGAGCTTGCGGGAAATTGACGAGATGGCGGCATCGGGCATGCGCAGGTTCACCAACGTGGGAGACGCCCTCGCCTCCTTGAAGGCGTGAGTCATGCTTGAAATCGAGTACTCCCCGAGATTCAAGCGGGACTACAAGCGGCTCGAGAGGAATATTTGCCGAAAACGGTATTTCTCCCGCCATCTTTATCGAAAACTTTTATAATGAACCCACGATGAACGCCTGCGGCGGATGCATCTGTGGACTGGAGGCCGAAGCTTCGAGGCTGAAAGCTGAGGGTCGAGGCTCGAAGGCTCGCCAGCCCGATGTGCCCGCCGCGGTTTTTCGCAGCGCCCTTGCCGCGCCCGCGCGCGGGGCGTCTCGCGTCAAGAGGAGGAAGAGCATGGCCACGAAGAACCTTCACGCGCAGATCAAGATCATGGTAACGGCATCCGGCGACCGCAAAGGCCCCAGCTTCGGCCACGGCGCCGCCATCCTCTTGCGCGGAGTCGAGGAGAACGGCTCCCTCAACAAGACGGCCAAGGACCTGCACATGGCCTACAGCAAGGCCTGGAGCATGATGAAGAAGGTGGAGGAGGGCCTCGGCTTCACCCTGCTCGAGCGCCACGGCGCGCGCGGCTCGGTCCTCACCGAGGAGGGCAAGCGCTTCCTCGAGCTGTTCGACGCCTACTCCAAGGACGTCGAGGATTACGCGGCCAAGGCCTTCGACCGCCACTTCGAGGGATTCTAGAAGCGCTTTTGCCGCTAGCTGCTGCTGCCGGGCTTGCGCCTTGCTGCGCGCTAGTTGCCGCCCGTGCCCAAGGTGATGGTGACGGTCGAGCCGCTCTCGGCCTTCGACCCACCCGAGGGGCTTTGCGAGAGCACCTCGTCTTCGGTGCCCGTCGCGTACTGCTTCTTCACCTCGAAGCCCGCGTTCTTCAGCGCCGCCGTGGCCTCGCCGTTCGTCATCCCCGTGACGCTGGGCACGCTCGCCTTCGTAGACGCGCTGTTGCCCGTGGACACGGTGATGGTGATGGTCGAGCCGCTCGACACCGAGGTGCCCGCCTCGATGGACTGCTGGCACACCTCGCCCTTGCCGACCGTCTCGGAGGTCCCCTCCTCGGTCTTCACGTTCAACCCGAGCCCTTCGAGCGTGCTCTTCGCGCTGGACTCCTTCGTGCCGATCACGCTGGGCACGGTCACGTTCTTGCTCTCCTTGCCCGACGAGATGGTGTAGGTGACCGTCGAGCCGGCCGTGGTCTGCGAGTTGGCGGTGGGCTCCTGCTTGAACACCTGCCCCTGCTGGAAGCTCTCGCTGTAGTCGGACTTCGACGAGCCCTTCAGCCCGGCGGCCGACAGCTGCTGCTCGGCCTCGGAGGCCGACAGCCCGATCAGGTTGGGCACCTGCACGGTCTTGGGCGTGGTCTTGCCGCTGGAGACGACCAGATTCACCGTCGTGTCCCTCGACACCGACGAGTTCATCGCAGGGTCTTGCGACATGACGTTGCCCTCGCTGACGGTGTCGCTTTGCGCTTTCGTGATGGTGCCGACGGACAGCCCGCGCTGCTCCAGCGTCTCTTCCGCCTCGTCCTGGCTCATGTTCTGCACGTTGGGCACGAGCACCATTTCCTTGGGCGGCAGCACGCCGGTGGCAAACGCCCAGCCCAGACCGCCCAGCACGAGCACGAGCAGTATGACGATGATGATGATGGGCGCCTTGCTGCGCTTCTTGTTCTCCTGCTCTTCTTGCGCACGCGCCGCCGCCGCGGGGTTCATCACCCTCGTGGCCGCCGCCGCGCCCGCCGCAGGCGCGATCACCTGCGTGGGGATGGAGGCCTCGCGCCCGGACAGGTAGGCGTCCACGGCCTTCTTCATGTCGTTGGCCGTGGCGAAGCGGTTGTGCGGGTCTTTCTGCAGCGCGCGCATGATGATGGCGTTGAGCTGCGGGTCTATCTCGGGGTTGATCTCGGCGGGCGGAATCGGCGTGTCGTTGACCTGCTTCATCGCCACCGACACCACGTCCGGGCCGTCGAAGGGCAGCTGGCCGGTGGCCGCCTCGTACATGACGATGCCCAGCGAGTAGAGGTCGCTGGCCGGCCCCAGGTCCTTGCCCTGCGCCTGCTCGGGGCTGACGTAGTGCGCCGTGCCGAGCACCGAGGAGTCGTGCGTCATGCTGGAATTGCCCGCCTGCGCGATGCCGAAGTCCATGACCTTCACGTTGCCGTCGGCCTTGACCATGATGTTGGCGGACTTGATGTCGCGGTGGATGATGTCGTAGCCGTGCGCGACGGACAGCGCCGAGCACACCTGCGACGCGATCTCGGCGACCTTGCGCGGGTGAATCTTGCCGCGCTGCTGGATGGCCGTCTTCAGGTCCGTGCCGCGCACGTACTCCATGACGATGTAGTAGGCGTCGTCGTCGCAGCCCCAATCGTAGATGTTGACGATGTAGGGGCTTTGCAGGTTGGCGGCCGCCTGGGCTTCCTGGCGAAAGCGCGCGGCGAAGGTGCCGTCTGCCGCGTACTGCGGGAGCATGACCTTGAGCGCGACGGTGCGGCCGAGCGTGCTGTCCGTGGCCTTGTAGACCTCGGCCATGCCGCCCATTCCTATCTTTTCAAGCACCTGATACCGGTTGCCGTATATTCGCTGTTCCACTCTGAGTTACTCCTGTCGCCTCACAGCATAGCCCCTATTTTAAACAAAGCGCGCTCGTATGGGTGCGTGCCGTCGGTAAAAGTGCAGGTTTTGCACGTTTGCCCATTTGCCGCCGCCGCGTTTTGCCGCAACGTTTCGTTGTGCCACCGCATGCGCGCCTCACCCGCCCAGCTCGTCGAGGGCGCAGGCGAAGATCTCGGAGGCACGCGGAGCCGCGACCCCGCCGCCGTTGTCGCCTTTCTCGATGACGATGGCCACGGTCACGCTCGTGTTCCCGCGCGTCGCCGTGCCCACGAACCACGCGTCCGAGGCCGCGTCCGAGGTCTCGGCGGTGCCCGTCTTGCCGATGACGTCGGCGCCGCCCACCGCGGCGGCACTGCCCGTGCCCTCTTCGACGACGCCGCGCAATATGCCCTGCTCGTCCTGGGCGGCCGCCTTCGACATGACCTGCCCGTAGACCTGCGCCTGGGTCTGGCTGACGATGGCGCCGCCGGACGACAGCACGCTGTCCACGAGGTAGGGGCGCATAGCCACGCCGTCGTTGGCGATGGCGGCCATGCTCGCGGCCATCTGCATGACGGTCGTCTGGGGGCCGGCGGGGCTTGCGTGCTCGCCCACGGGCTGGCCCACGCCCGCCCAGGCCGTCTCCCACTCGGTCATCTCGGAAGGCTCGGGCATGAGCGACTTCGTCAGGTCGAAGTCCTGCGCGATGTCGGCGTTGAAGCCGAAGCGGCTCGCGTAGCTCACGAGGGTGCTCGCCCCCAGCTGGTCGGCGATCTGGGCAAACACCGTGTTGGCGGAGCGCTCGGTCGCCTCCTTCACCGTCATGGTCCCGTAGCTCTGCCCGTGGTAGTTCGTCACGGGCGCGTTGCCGATGTCCATGCTGGCCGGCGCCTCGTAGCTGCTGTCGTCGGTGACGGTGCCGGTGTCGAGGCCGGCCGCCAGCGTGACGGTCTTGAAGGTCGAGCCCGGCGCGTAAAGCGTCTGCGTCGCGCGGTTCACCAGCTCGCCGTCGCCGCCGGTCGCGCCCGAGAGCACGTCGCCCACCTCGCCGATCTCGTAGGTGGGGGCAGAGGCCTCGGCCAGCACCGCGCCCGTCTTCGTGTCGAGCACCACGACCGCGCCCTTCTGCCCCTCGAGCTGCTCTTGCGCCACGCGCTGTATCTTCGAGTTCAAGGTCAGGCGCACGTCGTTTCCCGAGGTCTGCTCGCCGGCCGCCGCGCGCACGGCGTCGGCGAAGGTCTCGAAGTTGTCCTCGCCCACAAGCGTCGCCGACATCTTGCTCTCCACGCCCGCGCTGCCGTACTGCGACGAGGTGTAGCCCACGGCATGCGCCGCGAGGTCGCCTTCGGGGTAGACGCGCGTGTAGCTGCCGTCTTCTTGCTGCTCGGACTGCGCGAGCACCACGCCGTCGGAGCTGAGGATGGCGCCGCGCTCGCGCTGGGACTGCTTGGCCAGCGTGTGGTTGTTGGAGGGCATGGCCTGCAGCTCGGAGGCGCGGAACACCTGGATATAGGTGAGGTTGGCGATGAGCAGGGCAAACAGTATGGTGAACACGGCCAGCATGGCGGTCAGGCGCCGGCCGAGCGCGCTGCGCCCCAGCACGCCGGTGTCGCCGCCGAGCAGCTTGAACTGCCCGGTGCTGGCCATCTCGGCGCCAAGGCCGGTGGCCTCGTTGCTCGCGCGCAAAAGCAGCCCGACGATGATGAAGCTGGAGATGAGCGACGAGCCGCCTTGGCTCATGAAGGGCAGGGTCAGGCCGGTCAGGGGGATGAAGCCGGTCACGCCGCCGATGATGATGAAGGCCTGGAAGGCGATGGAGGCGGTGAGGCCTGCCGCCGCGAAGGCCGCGATGTCGCTTTTCGCCCGCGCCGCCGTGAGGAAGCCGCGCACGCAAAAGAGCATGAACAAGATGATGACGGCCGCCCCGCCGAGCAGCCCCATCTCCTCGCCGATGGCGCTGAAGATGAAGTCGCTTTCCGCGAAGGGGATGTAGTCGGGCAGGCCGCGCCCGATGCCGACGCCGAACAGCCCGCCGTCGGCCAGCGAGTACAGCGACTGCACGAGCTGGTAGCCCGAGCCGGACGCGTCGGCGAAGGGGTCGAGCCATATGGCGATGCGCGTCTGCACGTGGCTGAACACGCGGTAGAGGCCGGTCGCGCCGACGGCCACGAGCGCAAGCCCGATGATGATGTAGGACAGGCGCCCCGTGCACACGTAGAGCATGACGAGGAAGACGCCGAAGAGCAGAAGCGCGCTGCCCAAGTCGCGCTCGAAGATGACGATGAGCAAGGCGACGACCCACATGGCCAGAAGCGGCACGAGCGTGCGCAGGTGGGGGATTTTGAAGCCGACGCGCGTCGTGCGCAGGACGCTCAAAAGCTCGCGGTTGTCGGCCAGGTAGGCCGCGAGGAACAAGACGATGCAGATCTTCGAGATCTCGCCCGGCTGAAACGACATGCCGGCGATCGAGAGCCAGATGCGCGAGCCGTTGTACTCCTGGCCCACGAAGGGCAGCATGGGCGAGAGCAGCAAGACGACGCCCACGAGCAGGCACGAGTACTTGTAGCGGCCGATTTTCTCCATGGAGGGCACGAGCAGCAGCGTGAGCACCATGCAGACGATGGCGGCGAACAGCCACACCACCTGCTTCACCGCGGAATCGGGCGCAAGGCGCAGCACGAAGGTGATGCCGATGCCGGAGAGGATGAAGGCGATGGGCAGGATGGCCGGGTCGGCGTTCGGGGTGAACTTGCGCTCGGCGATGTGCGCGGCGAAAAACGCGACGGCCAGTCCTATGGGCACGGAAAACGAGGAGACGGACAGCTCCGCGCCGTTGGTGATGAGCAGCATGGCGAAAAAGACGAGCAGCACGGGGAGGGCCGCTATCAAAAGCCACAGCTCTGTTGTGCGTCGGTTTGTCATGGTCTCCAATTCGCCTGTGTGCTAGGTGCTGTCGTGCCGTCTCGCCGTCTCGCGTGCGCCGCGTTTTCGCGCGTGCGCGCCCGCGCGTCAGGCGCTGTTGGCCTTCTTCTCGGCGTTCACGGTCTTGCGGTAGGAGTCGAGCAGGGCGTCGGCTTCCTCGCGCGAGCCCACGCTCACCCCCGCCTCGAGGCGCTCGGCGGTGCTGGCCGCCAGCTTGCTTGTCTGGATGTCGGTCGCCTCCTCGACCCACGACAGGTGCAGCGGCCCTATCTGGCCGGGCAGGCCCCGATAGAGCGTGACCGTGCCGCCCTCCGAGATGAGGTACCACGAGTTTTGCGCGTAGGCGAACACGCCGCCTGCCGCCAGCGCGACCACGACGAGCACCGCCGCGATGCCGATGAGCGGCCCGCGCCAGCGCTTCTTCGAGGCCGGCTTCACGGCGGCTGTGCCGCTTGCGGCCGTCGAGCCTAGGCCCGAGGCGCCCATGCCGCCGCCCTCGCCCGCGCCGCCGTCTGCGAGGGGGTCGACCACGACGACGGTCACGTTGTCGAGGCCGCCGTTGGATATCGCCTCGTTCACGAGCAGATCGCAGCAGGCCTGCGGGTCGGGCTGCATGCGCATGATGTCGGCGATCTTCGCGTCGTCGACCATGCTGTAGAGGCCGTCCGAGCACAGCATGAGCCGGTCGCCGGCGACGACGTTCAGGCTGTAGATGTCCGGGCGCATCGCGGGGTCGGACCCGAGCGCGCGGGTGATGACGGAGCGCTGCGGATGGTAGCGCGCCTCCTGCTCGGTGATGCGCCCCTGCTGCACGAGCTCGGCGACCAGCGAGTGGTCGCGCGTGAGGCGCTGGAGCACGCCGTCGTGCAGAAGGTAGGCACGCGAGTCGCCCACCTGCGCGACGACCAGCTCGTCGCCTACGACGGTGGCCGCCGTCATGGTGGTGCCCATGCCCGGCTTGCCGCGTCCGTCGCGCGCCGCCTCGATCACGGCCTTGTTGGCCCGGCAGACGGCGGCGTCGAGCGCGTCCGGGTCGGTGTGCTTGGGGGCGGCCTGCAGCATGGACTCGACGGCGATGGCGCTGGCCACCTCGCCGGCCTCGTGGCCGCCCATGCCGTCTGCCACGACGAACAGCGGCGCCGCGACGGCGAAGCTGTCCTCGTTGTGGCCGCGCACGAGGCCGACCTCGCTGCGTGCGGCATACGACTCGCAGGTTTTCGGTGTCTTCTTCAAAAAGCTCATGAGCGACCAACCCTTATGTCGACGTCGCCGACGGTGACCACATCGCCGACCGTGCAGGCGCACATCTCGCCGACGGGGCGTCCGTTGAGCGAGGTGCCGTTCGTGGACCCGAGGTCTTCTATCATCAGGCTCGTGCCGAGCAGCGAGAAGCGCGCGTGGCGCCCCGAGACGTAGTCGGTGGGGATGAGTATGTCGGCGCCGGGCGCACGCCCGACGATCAGCGGCCCTGCCACCGTCAGCTTCACCCCTTGCAGCGTGCGCGGCCCGTGTTCGACGGAGACCGTCCACGACTCGCTTCTCTTGTGCTGGCCTTTCACCAGCCCGATGCCCGTGCGCATGACGGCGAAGAGGAAGACGTAGAGCAGCGCGACGAGGACCAGCCTGCCGACGAGCAAGACGAAGTTGACCACGGCGGTGCTACCCCTCCTGGAAGACGAGCTGCGTGTTGCCCAGACGTATGCGGTCGCCGTTGTAGATGCGGCTTTGCGAGACGGGCGCGTCGTTGACGGAGGTGCCGTTCGTGGAGCCCGTGTCGCGTATGGCCCAGCCGCGCTCCGTGCGCATGACCTCGGCGTGGTGGCGCGAGACGGACGGGTCGTTCACCTGGATGTCGCAGGAGATCTCGCGGCCCACGACGACGCGGTCTGCGTCGAGGGGGAAGCGGCGGCGCGTCTGCGGGTCGTAGAGGTAGCTGCGTATGGCGGGCGCGGCGGCCGGGATGTCGTGTGCGGGAGCCGGCTGGGCCTGCGCCTGGGGCTGCGCGGCCGGACGGGCCTGGGCCTGCGGCTGCTGCTGCACGTCTGCCGCCTGCGCCGACGCCGGCTGCGGACGCAGGGGCTGGGGGCGCGGCTGCGGACGCGCGGGCGCCGCGGCGGGCTCGGGCACAGGCTCGGGCTGCGGGCGCATGTCGCGCTCCGGGTGCGCCTGGGCGATCTCTTCGGGGGAGGGGGTGTAGACGGCCTCCTGCATGTCGGCCGGCGCGAGCGGGTCGAACGCCGCGGGCGCCTCGTGGGCGAACTCGTCGCGGCCGTAGCCGCCGCGCTCGTACTCGTCGTTTGCATAGCCGCGCGGGGCGCCCTCGGCAGCGTAGGAGTCGACCGGCTGCATGTTCGCGTCGTCGCGGTAGCCGCCGCCGTACGCGCCGCCGCCGTGCCCGTGCTCCTGGATGCCGTAGTGCTCCATCTCCTCGCGGCGCAGCTCCTCGATGATGGAGGGGCTGACGCTTTCGGCGATGATGTCGAAACGCCCCTGCTTCAGGCCTTCATCGACGATGAAGCGCACGAGCGGGGGGCAGTCGAAGACGAGGCCGCTGCTCTCGGCGCGCCCCGTCAGGTACGTCTCTATCTCGCCGGCGAGGCTGGGGTACATGCCGGACATGTGGCGGTCGTCTTCGGGGGAGACGAGCACGTTGTAGAGCGTGGGCGCGTACTCGTGCCCGACGCCGACCATCTTCTCGCGCTGCATCTCCTTGTAGGCGCGCTTGGCCAGCTTCACCGGCTCGATGCCGCCGTATTTGGAAGAGCCGGAGCCCTCTATCAGGTCTTCTGCCTTGTCTTCGAAGCGAGAGAAAAGACCCATGGTCATGTATCTCCTTCACGAGCCGCGGGCGCACCTGTCGCGCCCAGGCATATGCCGATTGCCGTTGCACACGCCGTCGAGACCGTCCACGCGAGGTTCGGTGCCGCGGGCTGCCCTGCCGCGAGGAAGGCGGCAAGCACCTGCGCGCCGAGCATGAACGCGCCGATGACGCATGCGCCCATTATGGACGATATTTTCGTCTCGCGCGAACAGAGAAGCGAGAAAAGCACGGTTCCCACAAGCCACGAGCCCATGACGAGCCAGACGGCCGGGGTTTTCACCAGCTCGAAAAGCCAGGCCACGTCGTTTCCGCTCGCGGCGATCCCCAGGTTGAAGTGCAGCAACGAGCCGCTTTGCGTCTCGGCGGCCAGGCACAGCGCGAGCACGCAGGAAAGGAACGTGGAGAAAAGCGCATGCAGCGGGCGCAGGAAGTAGCCCGCGAGCACGGGCGCGACGGGGGTGAACCAGACGAGGCCCGCCGGCACGACGGACAGCGCGCACGGCCCGCCCGCGAAGCTGCGCCGCCCCGAGACGACGACCCAGACGACGCCGAGCGCGGCGATGGCGATGCCGATGGGGGTGGAGGTGGCCGGGTTGCAGACCAGCCCGCCGCCCAGCACGACGAGGGCGGCGCACGCGCCCACCCCGCGCCCGACGAGGCCCAAAGCGCCCACGAGCAGCGCGGCGGCAAAGGCCCAGCCCGTGGGCAGCAGCTCCGAGGCGACGAGCCCCAGCGCAGAGGTCCACCAGCACAGGGCAAACGAGGCGGCGTAGCGGGCGATGGCGCCCGTGCGCGTGCCGAGGCGCTCCCATATGTCGCCGTCTACGTCGCGCGCGCGGTCGCGGCGGGGTGCGGCGTCCCGTCCGCGCCGGCCACCCCCTTCACCC
>CAVAWX010000028.1:9306-21446 GCA_963592385.1 Acidaminococcaceae bacterium
GTCTACGTCGCGCATCCGTTCGCGGCGGGCCCCGGCGTCCCGTCCGCGTCGGCCACCCCCTTCACCCTCCTCGTCGCGGCTCCGCGCGTCGCCCGCGCCCGCGTCCACGCTCGATTGCGCCCAAACGCCCGTCGCCAGCTCGCGCGCGTCGTCTTCGTCGGCCGAGATGGCCTCCTTGAGTTTCGAGGCACCGAGCCGCGGGTTTCCCAGCAGCGGCAGCAGGTCGCGCATGAAGGCGGCGGGGCTGGGGTAGCGGTCGCGCCAGTCGGGCTCGATGGCGGTGAAGACCACGTCGTCGATTCCCGCAGGTATGTCGTCGCGCACGGCGCTGGGCGGCTGCAAGGCGAAACGCTCCACGAGGGCGCGGCTTTTCTCCAGCGTGTCGGCCAGGAAGGGGTTTTCGCCCGTGAGCATCTCGTAGACGACCATGCCGAGGGCGAACACGTCGCAGCGCTGGTCGAGCTCTTCGGCGCACAGCTGCTCGGGCGGCATGTAGCCGATGGTGCCGCCCGCGGGAAAGGCCAGCCCGCGCGCGTCGGCCAGCTCGGATATGCCGAAGTCGGAGAGCTTCGTGCGCCCCTCGAGGTCGACGAGTATGTTGTCGGGCTTGACGTCGAGGTGCAAGACGTTGTTGGAGTGGGCGAAGTCCAGGGCGCCCGCCACGGAGTTCGCGATCGAGGCGATGATGTCGCGGTCGAGCTGGCCGGGCGGCGTCTCGTCGAGTATGTCGGACAGCGCCGGGCCTTCGATGGCCTCCATGATCAGCAGCGCCTCGCCCGCGTCGGCCTCGAAATCGTAGACACTTACTATATTGGGGTGGTTGAGGGCGGCGGCCATGCGCGCCTCGGCCAAGCCGGCCACCTGCGTGCCGGGCGCGGTCTGCGACAGGGGCAGGCGCTTGATGGCGACGTAGCGGCGTATGCGCGCGTCCCAGCACAGGTCGACCGTGCCCGTCGCGCCCGAGCCCAGCCGCTCTATCTGCGCGTACCTGTCGAGGATGATGCGCTGCTGCGCCACGTCGCCTTGCCGCCCCTTTCCGTTCATGTAAAAACCGCGTCCGATTATGTGCAAAAACCGCGCCTAATCACGCGCATGAAAACCGCGCCCGATTATACGTGCTTGAAGATGCCCCTTGCGCCCGCGCCGGATTCGAGTACAATATCGCCTCGCATTATTGGTTTCACCCGCTACCGCAGACAGCCGGTTGCCGCCGCGAGAAGGCGGCCGAAGGGAAGCGAAGGCGCTTCCGCCCGCCGAGGTGGTCGATATAGCGGCGCATGCGCGTCGCAGGGCACACGCCCCTTTCATCGGCCTCCCTGCACACAAGCAGCGGGGGTCGATTTTTTTGTGAAAGGAGGTGCTCATGCCCACACAAGCGAAAGCAGACCAGATCGCCGAGATCAAAGGCCACTTCGCGCAGACGGCCGGTTGCTGGTTCGTCGACTCTCGCGGCCTGTCCGTGAAGGAGGCCCAGGAGCTGCGCCGCAACATCCGCGAGGCGTCCGGCAGCATGCACGTGTACAAGAACACGCTCGCTGCCCGCGCGCTGGCCGAAGACGAGCTGCCCGAGATCCCCGAGATCTTGGCAGGTCCGACCGCGTTCGTCTTCTGCGAAGACGACATCGCGGCCCCGGCCAAGGCCATCAAGGACTTCGCGGCCGACCACAGCGCCCTGGAGTTCAAGGGCGGCCTGATCGACGGCGACGTGATGAGCGTCGAGCAGTGCATGGCCATCGCCGACCTGCCGTCCCACGACGAGCTCATCGCAAAGCTCATGGGTTCTCTGCAAAACCCGCTCACCGGCCTCGTCCGCGTGTGCAACGGCCCGGTTTCCGGCCTGGCCCGCGCGCTCAAGGCGGTCGCCGAGCAGAAGGAAGCTGCGTAAAGGCAGCGTGAACGTAGACGTTTTGAAGATGCGCTGCCTGCGACGCGGGTTCGCGCGAGAAGAAAGGTTTTGAACATGACGAAAGACGAGATTCTCGAGGGTATCAAGGGCCTGACCGCGCTGGAGCTCTCCGAGCTGGTGTCCGATCTGGAGGAGACCTTCGGCGTCTCCGCCGCCGCCCCCGTGGCCGTGGCTGCCGCGCCTGCCGCTGGCGGCGACGCCGGCGCTGCTGCCGAGAAGGACAGCTTCGACGTGGTGCTGGAGAACTTCGGCGACAACAAGATCGCCGTCATCAAGGTTGTCCGCGAGGTCACCGACAAGGGCCTGAAGGAGGCCAAGGAGCTGGTCGAGGGCGTGCCCTGCACCGTCATCGAGGGCGCCAAGAAGGACGACGCCGAGGCCGCCAAGGCCAAGTTCGAGGACGCCGGCGCCACCATCACCCTGAAATAGCACCGAGTCTCGAGACGCGCGGTCGCGCTCGCGGGTGGCTTGCCTGCCCGCGAAGCGCCGCGTGAAGCACGAGGGAAGGCCGTTCGCAGCGCAATGCGGGCGGCCTTTTCGTTGCCCCCTTCACCCCGCACCACTGTCGCCCGCGCGGCCTTTTGCGTAGTTTTCATGTGCTTTTCACAAAAATGTGTTTTTTGCCGCCGCTGGCCGGAAATTTTCTTGACCTCCCGCACGCATTTTCATATTGTCTAGGTCCTTTTGGCGCCATACGGCGCGAAAAGGGGATTCGACCAACCCTTTTGAAGGAGGAGCTAGTGGCGAGCAAGACTGCTTCAAAGTCCAAGGCCGCGGAAAACGTGTACCGCGACCGCAGGAGCTTCGCGAAGATCCCGGCGGTCATGGACATTCCCAACCTCATCTCGATCCAGACCGAGTCGTTCGAGCATTTCATGTCCGACGGCCTGGCCGAGGCGTTCAAGAGCATGTCGCCCATCGAGAACAGCGCGAAGAACATGTGCGTGGAATTCGGCGCGCACGAGTTCGGCGACCCGAAGTACTCGGAGGCCGAGTGCAAGAGCCGCGACATCAGCTACCAGGCGCCGCTGTTCGTGAACGTCCGCCTGATAAACAAGGACACGGGCGAGATGCAGGAGTCCGACGTCTTCATGGGCGACTTCCCCCTGATGACGCGCCGCGGCACCTTCATCATCAACGGCACCGAGCGCGTCGTGGTCTCGCAGCTCGTGCGCTCGCCGGGCGTGTACTTCTCCACGGAGCGCGACAAGACCTCCTCCAAGCAGCTCTTCGGCGCGAAGGTCATCCCCGCGCGCGGCGCCTGGCTGGAATACGAGACCGACAAGCGCGACGTGCTGTCCATCCGCATCGACCGCAAGCGCAAGCAGCCCGCCACGCTGCTTCTGCGCGCCTTCGGCATCGCCGAGACCGACGAGGAGATCGTGAAGCTGCTCGGCAACTCCGAGATGGTCGAGCGCACGCTTGAGAAGGACACGGCCACGAACCGCGAGGAGGCGCTGATCGAGATCTACCGCCGCCTGCGCCCCGGCGAGCCCCCCACGGTCGATTCCTCGCGCAGCTACCTCGACAACCTCTTCTTCAACCCGCAGCGCTACGACCTGGCAGACGTCGGCCGCTACAAGATAAACAAGAAGCTCGGCCTGGAGAGCACCTCGGGCGTGCTCACGACCGAAGACATCGTCACCTCCATGCGCTATATCCTCGCGCTGGTGGCCGGCCGCGACGGCTACACCACCGACGACATCGACCACTTCGGCAACCGCCGCATCCGCACGGTGGGCGAGCTGATCAAAAACCAGTTCCGCATCGGCATCAGCCGCATGGAGCGCGTGGTGCGCGACCGCATGAGCTCGCAAGACCCCGACGAGCTGACGCCGCAGGGTCTGATCAACATCCGCCCGATCGTCGCGTCCATCAAGGAGTTCTTCGGCTCCTCGCAGCTCTCGCAGTTCATGGACCAGACCAACCCGGCGGCCGGCATCACCCACAAGCGCCGCCTGTCCGCACTGGGCCCCGGCGGCCTGTCGCGCGATCGCGCCGGCTTCGAGGTGCGCGACGTGCACACCTCCCACTACGGGCGCATGTGCCCCATCGAGACGCCTGAAGGCCCCAACATCGGCCTGATCGGCTCGCTGGCCACCTACGGCCGCGTGAACCCCTTCGGCTTCATCGAGACGCCGTACCGCAAGGTGGACGGCGGCAAGGTCACCGACGAGGTGGTCTACCTGACGGCCGACGAGGAGGAAAACTACACGATCGCCCAGGCCAACGAGCTCTTCGACGAGAAGACGCGCATCTTCGGCCACACCGACGAGGACGGCACGTTCGTGAAGGCCGAGCGCGTCTTGTGCCGCACGAAAAACGGCGAGGGCATCTTCGGCGACCCGGCCGAGGTGCCGGTCGACGAGGTCGACTACATGGACGTCTCGCCGCGCCAGATGACGTCGGTGGCCACGGCGCTCATCCCCTTCCTCGAGCACGACGACGCCAACCGCGCCCTGATGGGCTCGAACATGCAGCGCCAGGCCGTGCCGCTGCTGCGCCCGCACGCGCCGCTGGTGGGCACGGGCATGGAGCACCGCATCGCCGTCGACTCCGGCGAGCTGCCCATCGCCGAGCACGCCGGCGTCGTCTCCTACGTGGACGCGACCCGCGTCGAGGTGAAGACCAAAGACGGCGACGTCGATAGCTACGAGCTGCAGAAATTCCAGCGCTCCAACCAGGGCATGTGCATCAACTACCACCCGCTCGTGCGCGAGGGCGAGAAGGTCTACGCGGGCGACGCGCTGGCAGACGGCCCGTCCACCGACCACGCCGAGCTGGCGCTGGGCCAAAACCTCATGGTGGCCTACATGCCGTGGGAAGGCTACAACTACGAGGACGCCATCATCGTGTCCGAGCGCGTGGTGAGCGAAGACCTCCTCACCTCCATCCACATCGCGGAATACGAGATCGACGCGCGCGACACGAAGCTGGGGCCCGAAGAGATCACCAACGAGGTGCCCAACCTCTCCGACGAGATGCTGGCCAACCTCGACATCGACGGCATCATCTTGCCGGGCGCCGAGGTGAAACCCGGCGACGTGCTCGTGGGCAAGGTCACCCCGAAGGGCGAGACCGAGCTGACCGCCGAGGAGCGCCTGCTGCGCGCCATCTTCGGCGAGAAGGCCCGCGAGGTGCGCGACACCTCCCTGAAGGTGCCGCACGGCGCCGGCGGACGCGTCATCGACATCGCGAAGTTCTCGCGCGACGCAGGCGACGAGCTGCCGCCGGGGGTCAACGAGCTGGTGCGCGTCTACGTGGCGCAGAAGCGCAAGATCCAACAGGGCGACAAGCTGTCCGGCCGCCACGGCAACAAGGGCGTCATCTCGCGCGTGCTGCCGGTCGAGGACATGCCCTTCATGGCAGACGGCACCCCCATCGACGTCATCTTGAACCCCTTGGGCGTGCCTTCTCGTATGAACGTCGGCCAGCTGCTTGAAAACCACCTGGGCTGGGCGGCCTACAACGCCTGGTCGGACGAAGACGACCCCAAGGAGAGCGTGGACGGCCCGTTCTTCGTCGCGACGCCGGTGTTCGACGGCGCGGGCGAAGACGAGATCGCCGACGCCATCGAGCGCGCCAACGCCAACCGCCTGCAGAAGGCCCGCGAGAAGCTGGGCGACAAGCTCTACGAGCCCTTCGTGCCGCAGGTGTCCACGACGGGCAAGGCGGAGCTGTTCGACGGGCGCACGGGCGAGAAGTTCCGCGAGCCCATCACCGTGGGCCAGACCTACATCCTGAAGCTCGCGCACATGGTCGACGACAAGATCCACGCGCGCTCGACCGGCCCCTACAGCCTGATCACCCAGCAGCCGCTCGGCGGCAAGGCCCAGTTCGGCGGCCAGCGCTTCGGCGAGATGGAGGTGTGGGCGCTGTACGCCTACGGCGCCTCCAACGTGCTGCAAGAGATCTTGACGGTGAAATCCGACGACACGCAGGGCCGCGTGAAGGCCTGCGAGGCCATCGTGAAAGGCGAGAACATCCCGCCGGCGGAGCTGCCCGAGTCCTTCAAGGTCTTGGTGAAGGAGATGAAGTCGCTGGGCCTCGACGTCGAGCTGGTCGGCCACAACGACGAGGCGCAGCCGGCCGACGCCAACAGCGACACCGACATCCTGGAGCTGCCGGTCGATGACGAGGCGGCCGCCGATGAAGGCGACGCGCTTGCGGCGCTGGCCAGCGGCATTGCCGAGATGGCGGCAGAAGAAGAAGGCCAAGAGGACGCGACGGGCGGCGAGGAGCTGCTCATAGGCGGAGACGACGAGGGAGAGGAGTAGGACATGACGACGACGTTTGACGTGACGAACTTCGACGAGTTCCGCATCGGCCTTGCCAGCGCGGAGACGATCCGCTCCTGGTCGCACGGCGAGGTGAAGAAGCCCGAGACCATCAACTACCGCACGCTCAAGCCGGAAAAAGACGGCCTGTTCTGCGAGAAGATCTTCGGCCCCACGAAGGACTGGGAGTGCAGCTGCGGCAAGTACAAGCGCATCCGCTTCAAGGGCATCGTGTGCGAGCGCTGCGGCGTCGAGGTCACGCGCAGCAAGGTCCGCCGCGAGCGCATGGGCCACATCGAGCTGGCCGCGCCCGTCAGCCACATCTGGTACTTCAAGGGCTCGCCCTCGCGCCTGGGCTACCTGCTCGACATCTCGCCCAAAGAGCTGGAGAAGGTGCTCTACTTCGCCTCCAACATCATCACCTGGGTCGATGAAGAGGCCCGCGACGAGGACGCCGAGGAGCTGAAGGAGGAGCTGGCCGCCAGCCTCGACGAGCTGGACGCGCAGCGCGACCGCCTGATCGAGTCCACGCGCCACCAGAGCACCGAGTACTTCAACGCCGACGGCGAGCGCGAGTACGACGAAGACGACCTGCTCACCCCCGAGGAGGTCCAAGAAGAGATCGACGACCTCTACGAGGAGTTCGAGGACCGCAAGGTCTTGCGCCAGGAGGCCCTCGAGCGCTTCTTGAAGATATCGCCCAAGGAGCTCGTGAGCGACGAGGCCCTCTACCGCGAGATGCGCGCCAACTACCGCGAGTACTTCCGCGGCGGCATGGGCGCCGAGGCCGTGCGCGACCTGCTCGACGCGGTCGACCTGGAAAAAGAGGTCGAGGAGCTTTCCGAGATCATCAAGACGGGCAAGGGCCAAAAGCGCGCCAAGGCCGTGAAGCGCCTGCGCGTGGTCGAGGCCTTCGTGCACTCCGACAACAAGCCGCGCGACATGATTCTGGACGTGATCCCGGTCCTGCCGCCCGAACTGCGCCCGATGGTGCAGCTCGACGGCGGGCGTTTCGCCACGTCGGACCTGAACGACCTGTACCGCCGCGTCATCAACCGCAACAACCGCCTGAAGAAGCTGCTCGACCTGTCCGCGCCCGAGATCATCGTGAACAACGAGAAGCGCATGCTGCAAGAGGCCGTGGACGCGCTCTTCGACAACGGCCGCCGCGGCCGCCCGGTCTCCGGCTCGGGCAACCGCCCGCTGAAGTCGCTGGCCGACATGCTGAAGGGCAAGCAGGGGCGCTTCCGCCAGAACCTGCTGGGCAAGCGCGTCGACTACTCCGGCCGTTCCGTCATCGTGGTCGGCCCGCAGCTGAAGATCCACCAGTGCGGCCTGCCCAAGCAGATGGCCCTCGAGCTGTTCAAGCCCTTCGTGATGAAGCGCCTGGTCGAGCTGGAGCGCGCCAACAACATCAAGGCCGCGCGCCGCATGGTCGACCGCGGCTCGAGCATCGTGTGGGACGTGCTCGAGGAGGTCATCACCGACCACCCCGTGCTGCTGAACCGCGCACCGACCCTGCACCGTCTGGGCATCCAGGCCTTCGAGCCGGTGCTGGTCGAGGGCAAGGCCATCCGCCTGCACCCGCTGGTCTGCACCGCCTTCAACGCCGACTTCGACGGCGACCAGATGGCCGTGCACGTGCCGCTCAGCTCCGAGGCGCAGGCCGAGGCCCGCGTGCTCATGCTCAGCTCCAACAACATCAAGTCGCCGGCGCACGGCAAGCCGCTGACCATTCCCTCGCAGGACATGATCATCGGTATCTACTACGTCACGTCCGCGCGCGACGGCTTCCCCGGCGAGGGCCGCGTGTTCATGGACTTCAAGGACGCGCAAAACGCCTACGACTCCCGCGCCGACGTGGACCTGCAGGCAAAGATCAAGGTGCGCCTGAAGTACGACACGAACGTGCAGATGGCCTACGGTGAAGTCGAGCCCCACAAGGCCGGCGAGATCATCGAGACGACCATCGGCCGCATCGTGTTCAACAGCGTGCTGCCCGCCGACCACAACTACATCAACCACCCGATGGCGAAAAAGGAGGTCGGGCGCCTGATCGAGGACGCGTCCAACACCTACCCGACGCCGGAGATGATGGAGATCTTGGACGGCCTGAAAAGCGTCGGCTACCACTACGCCACGCGCGCCGGCCTGACCGTCTCCATCTGGGACGCGACCATTCCGCCCGACAAGGCCGACATCCTCTCCGTCGCCGACAAGAAGGTCGCGACGCTCGAGGAGCGCTACGAGATGGGCTACCTCACGTCCGAGGACAGGCACCGCCAGGTGGTCGACATCTGGACCGACGCCAACGAGGACGTGGCGCACGCCATGCAGAAGAACTTCGACCGCTTCAACCCGATTTTCATGATGTCGGACTCGGGCGCTCGAGGCAACATGAAGCAGATATCGCAGCTGGCCGGCATGCGCGGCCTGATGTCGGACCCGCAGGGCGAGATCATCGACCGCCCCATCAAGGCGAACTTCCGCGAGGGCCTCTCCGTTCTGGAGTACTTCACCTCGACGCACGGCTCGCGTAAAGGTCTGGCCGACACGGCGCTGCGTACCGCCGACTCGGGCTACCTGACCCGCCGCCTCGTGGACGTCGCGCAAGACGTGATCATCCACGAGGAGGACTGCGGCACCTCCGACGGGCTGGATCTGGCCGTGCTCGTGGAGAAGAACGAGGAAGACGAGAACGGGCGTCGCCTGACCGAGCCCAACGCCAACCTGCTGGGCCGCTGCCTTGCGGCCGATGCGGCCAACCCCGCGACCGGCGAGGTGGTCGTCGAGGCCGGCGAGTACATCGTGGACGCCGACGTGCTGCAAAAGATCGTGGACGCGGGCATCGAGACGGTGAAGATCCGCAGCCTCATGACCTGCCACGCGCACAGCGGCGTGTGCCAGAAGTGCTACGGCTACGACCTGGCCGCCGGCCGCCCGGTGAACCTGGGCACCGCCGTCGGCATCATCGCGGCGCAGTCCATCGGCGAGCCCGGCACCCAGCTGACGATGCGCACCTTCCACTCCGGCGGCGTCGCCGGCGCCGACATCACCCACGGCCTGCCGCGCGTCACCGAGCTGTTCGAGGCGCGCAAGCCCAAGGGCCTGGCGATGCTGTCCGAGATCGAGGGCACGCTGCAGGTCACGCTGAACCGCGACACCAAGACCCTCACCGTCACCAACGACGACGGCGAGATCTTCGAGTGCGAGGTCTCGCTGCAGGCCCAGCTCATGGACGGCCTGGCCGACATGTCGCATGTCGAGGTCGGCCAGCAGCTGACCAAGGGCTCCATCGACCCGCACGAGCTGCTGCGCCTGACGGACGCGGCCACCACGCTGCGCTACATCGTCGACCAGGTGCAGGGCGTGTACCAGTCGCAGGGCGTGGACATCAACGACAAGCACGTCGAGGTGATTGCGCGCCAGATGCTGCGCAAGGTGATGGTCACCGAGGCGGGCGACTCCAAGTACCTGCCGGGTGCGCAGGTGAACCGCTACGAGTTCGAGGCGGAGGCCGAGCGCGTCATGCTCGAAGGCGGCGAGGTCCCCGTGGCCAAGCCGCTCATCCTCGGCATCACCAAGGCCTCGCTTGCCACCGACTCGTTCCTCTCGGCGGCGTCGTTCCAGGAGACCACCAAGGTCTTGACGGACGCGGCCATCGAGGGCAAGGTCGACCACCTGGTGGGCCTGAAGGAAAACGTCATCATCGGCAAGCCCATCCCCGCGGGCACCGGCCTTGCGCGCTACCGCAACCTTGGCCTGACCTACGAGGGCAAGAAGGTCGTCTACGACACCAACGTCAGCGACGAGCTGCCCGATTGGGCGCCCGAGGAGCTGCGCGAGAACGAGAAGAAGCTGCCCAAGATCGAGGACATGCAGTTCGGCGACGGCGAGTTCTTCGGCGGGCTGCCGGGCTCGGTGGCGTCGCTTCTGGGCGGCGGGCTTTTGGGCGCGTCGCTGCGCAACCTGATCACCCCCGAGCAGGCCAAGCTCTACCTGTTCGACGATCTGGGCGTCAGCCAGCGCTGGGCCAACAAGTTCTCCGAGGCCGGCATCGAGACGGTGGGCGACCTCGTGGGCAAGACCGAAGACGAGCTGCTGCGCATCGAGGGCATCGGCAACAAGGCCATCGAGGAGCTGAAGGCCGGGCTGGCCGAGCGCGACTTGAGCGAGATCTTGCTCGAGGAGAACCCCGAGGAGCTCGACGCGGTGCAGCTGCTCGACAGCCTGTATCCTTCCGAGATGGAATACATCGGCGGGGACGTGCCGCGCAGCTACAGCGCCGACCCCGACGATTTGATCGGCGGCCCGGCGCAGCGCCAGTCCATTGTGGACGACGCGCAGCTCGAGGCGCTGCTGGGCAACCCGAGCCTGATCGGCTTCGAGGTGACCGACGAGAAGAGCGAGGCGCAAAGCAACGCCGCGCAGCAGGCCGGTGAAGACGACGGCGCGGACGCGGCTGATGTGGCCGAGGATGCCGCGGCCGACGGCGCCGACGAAGAGTAGGTTTTTGGGGGCGGCGAGAAGGAGCGCAAGGTGGCGGTGAACGCCTTCAACGTGTGCGTGGCCGTGGTTGCGGTCGCGACCATAGTCGGGATCGTGGCGGGTATGCGCCGCGCTTCCGACGAGGCCACGCACCGCCCGGCGCTTGCCGCTATGGCCGTGCACGCGGTGCTGCTGTGCGCCTTTCTCGTCGTCATTTTGATGGTGCGCCAGTCGTGGGCGCCCGTGGTGCTGGCCGCGCTCGTCGTGGTCGCGCCGCCGGCGGCCTACTATGGCGTGCGCATGTATCTTGCACGCGGCGGCGAGAAGGAAGAGGCCGCGGCCGACGAGGGCGCGGGCGTGGCGTGGCCGAAGCTGTCCGACAGTCCCCAGAGAGAGCGTTCGCGCAGGTCGGCACCTGGTGCCGCGCCTGCCGCGGAAGGCGGTGACGCGCGCGGCGATGGGGGTGCGGACGGTGCGGGCGCGCCCGTGCCGGATGCCACGCCGCAGCCGCAGCCGGTGGTCCAGGTGCGCGAGCAGCGCCAGATTCACGGCGAGAGCGCCCGCAGATTTGCCCCGCGTCGCGCACGTGGGGAGTCCTTTCCCGCGTTCGGCAGCATCCAGGCGCAGCAGCCTGTGCCGGTGTGGGAAAAGCCCGAGCCTGTGGCGGCGGACGGCGAGCTGTTGAAGCCC
Organism: Acidaminococcaceae bacterium; assembly: GCA_963592385.1. GTDB lineage: Bacteria > Actinomycetota > Coriobacteriia > Coriobacteriales > QAMH01 > CAVAWX01. The sequence continues at coordinate 20,668 of CAVAWX010000028.1, forward strand.
GAGCCTGTTGTGACCGCCGATGTCGCCGAACCCCTGCGCCCTGTTCCCGTCGAGGCAGACGACGAGCCCTTGCAGCCCGTTCCTGTGGAGGATGGCGACGAGCCCCTGCAGCCTGTTCCCGTCGAAGCGGATAGTGAACCCTTGCATCCTGTGCCCGTGGACGAAGCCGGCGACGAGCCGTTGCGGCCTGTGCCCGTGGAAAATGATGAACCTCTGCGCCCCGTGCCCGCTGACGAGGCCGAGTCTTTGCACCCTGTTCCCGCTGACGAGACGGATGGCGAACCGCTGTGCCCCGTGCCCGTTGACGAGGCCGAGCCCTTGCGTCCCGTGCCCGTTGACGAGGCGGATGGCGAAGCTTTGCGCCCCGTGCCCGTTGCGCCGGACGACGAGCCGCTGCGTCCCGTTCCTGTGTCTGCGAACGAGGAGCCGATGCGCCCCGTCCCCGTCGAGGCGGACGAGGAGGCGCCGCGCCCCGCGCCGCGTGCGCCGCGCGACCCGAACATACCCCATGCCGACGACACGGCGGCCGACTGCAAGGTCCGCGCCTTCCAGCGCGCCCGCCGCCGCGAACGCGAGCAGGAGGAGGCCGCCGAGGCCGAGGCCCGCGCAATGGCCGAAGCTGCCGAGGCCGAGGCCCGTGCAATGGCCGAAGCTGCCGAGGCCGAGGCTCGCGCGGCGCAAGAGGCCGCCGAGGTTGAGGCCCGCACGGCGGGGGAGGAGGGCGCGTGCCAGCCCGTCCCCGTGCCTGCCCACGAGCCGGGCGCGGAGCCGGCGGCGGC
>CAVAWX010000029.1:0-21409 GCA_963592385.1 Acidaminococcaceae bacterium
CGCCCGCGATGGCCGAGTGCGAGTCCTTGCCCGAGTGCGAGGGGTTCGTGCACTCGTAGAGCGCGAAGGTAAATCCCGGCAGCGCCGTCTTCAGGTTCGGCAGCATCTTCGTGAAGCTGAAGGGCTCGGTCGCGGCCTCCTCATTCACCACCCAGCGGCTGTTCGCCCCGCCGGAAAACGCCTGCGCGTTGCCGAAGTTCCAATCCGCGCTCGCTTCCCCGTTCTCGCAGGGCTCGACCACGAGGTCGCTTTGGCTCGTGGCCGTCGCCGGCACCGTGACCAGCCACTGCCCGCTGGGCAGCTCGTAGTCGGCCGCGTGCCAGTCGCCGTCGGCGTCGTGGTAGCCGCCGGGCGCCGCCTCCTCGACGAGCATGTAGCTCGTGCCGGGCGTGAGCTTGCCGAAGTCGTAGGTGCTGCCCGTGTGGTCCGTGCCGCCGACGGACTTCCACAGCTTCCAGCAGCTCGTGGTGGAGCCGGCCGTGCCCGTGTGCGCGGACAGCTCCGTGTGCCCCTCCACGCAGGTGTACATGGCAAACGACGCGTTCTCCAGGTCCAGCCCGTCGTCGGAGGCCTGGTCGCTTTTCTTGAACGAGAAGGCGATGGTGCCCGTGTCGGGGGTGTTCGCGATGGTGTAGCCGTCCGCGTAGGAGCCGCCGGGCTCGGGCGCGTAGGTGGTAGTGCCTTCCGTCGGGTGCACGTCCACCGCGCGGTTCGCGATGTCCACGTAGACGTTCCAAGTGCCGAGCACGCACTCGTAGCCGTCCGGCACGGCCGTCTCGGACAGGGTGTAGTAGCCCTCCTTGTCGAGCTGGCCGAAGTCGACCTTGCCGGAGGCGTCGGACGTGGCGCTCAGCACCGTGCCGTCGCCGCGGTCGAGGGTGAAGCTGGCGCCGGAGAGCACCGCGCCCGTCTTCGCATCGGTCTTGGTGAACGAGAAGGGCAGCGCGTAGGCGTCGTTGGTCACGGTGAAGCCGTCGTCGTAGCTGCCGGTGAAGGCACGCGCGCCATCTGCGGACGTGACGGTCAGAGGCGGCTCGGCCGTCGAGTCCACCACGACGGTCCAGGTGCCCGACAAGACGTTGTAGCCCGCGGGCGCGGCCGTCTCGGCCAGGGTGTAGGTGCCGTCGGCCAGGTCCGCAAAGCTTACAGAGCCGTCCACGCCCGACTCGGCGCTTGCCACCGCGCCGCTGGCGGAGGTGAGGGAGAACTTCGCGCCGGAGAGCAGCGTGCCCGTCTTGGAGTCGGCCTTGTTGAAGGTGAAGGCGACGGGCTCCTTCTCGTTTTCCAGCGTGAAGCCGTCCGCGAAGCTGCCGCCGAAGGCCGTCGCGCCGTCGTTGGCCGTCACGGTCAGCTCCCACTTCTCCACGTTCACCGAGACGGTCCACGAGCCCACCGGGTCGGCATATCCTGCGGGCGCGGCCGTCTCCACGAGCGTCCAGTCGCCCGCGTCCAGCTTGCCGAAGTCCACCCAGCCCTCCTCGTCGGAGGTGAGGGTCGCGTACACCTGCCCGTCGCGGCGCAGCTCGAAGGTGGCGCCTTGCAGCTCGTTGCCGTCGGCGCCCGTCTTGGTAAACGAGAAGGGCATCCTACCAGCCAGCGCGTTGGTCAGGGTGTAGCCGTCCGTGTAGTTGCCCGCGAACAGCGGGGCGTCGTCGCCTGTGGGCTCGATGGAGGCGATGGAAAGCGCCTTGGTGGTCGCGTCTTGGGCCACCGTGATCTTCCAGCCGGACGCAGGCCGGTCGTATTTCGCGGGCGCCACCTGCTCGCTCAGCAGGTAGGTTCCCGGCTGCGAGAAGCCGCGGTCGAACTCCACGAGGCCGTTTTCGTCGGAAGTGCCCTGGGAAAAGTCGCCGCCCTCGGTTTGCCCCTCGACGTCGAGGTATTCGACGAGGAACTCCGCGCCCGGCAGCGGGTTGTCGTTTTCGTCCACCTTGGTGAAGGTGAAGGGGATGGAGGGTTTCTTGTTCACCAGGGTAAATCCGCTGTCGTAGTCGCCCTCGAAGTCGATGGCGGTGCCGCCGGCGTCGCTGTCGATGGAAATGGAGATGGTGCGAGCCTCCATGTCCACGTTCACGTTCCACGTGCCCGTCCACTTCTCGTAGCCGCTGGCTGCCATCGATTCACGCAGCTTGTAGGTGCCGGACTGAGTGAATCCCGTGTGCAGGGTGATGACGCCGTCGTCTCCCGTTCCCCAAGCGCCTATCCCGGAGTTGGGGGCATTCTCGAGGGTGAAGTACGTGTTCGCAATCGGGTTGCCGTCCTCGTCCACCTTCTTGAACGAGAAGGGCAGCGGCTCGTAGTTTTTCAGAGTCCAGCCGCTCGCGGTATAGCCGAAATCGATGGGCTGCGCGTAGCTGTCCTCGGGTGCAACGGAGTCGATCGACGTCACGTACACGGACTTGCCATCATCTGTAGGCTCAAGAGTGACGGTCCAATAGTAATCGTTGCTAAACCAGTTGAGCGCGTAGCCGGCCGGTGCCGCCGTCTCGCGCAGGTCGTAGGTGCCCGGCGCAAGGCCGGTAAAGCTCACCGTGCCGTCTGCTCCGGATGTCGCCTGGGCGACCGTCGTGCCGCCTTGAGACAGTTCGAATCCCGCACCTTCGAGCCCCACACCGCCCACGTTGACCTTCGTGAAGTTGAAAGTCCCCGTCAGAGGGTCGTTGGCCACCTGCAGGTCGCCGTCCGCATACGTGCCCGTGAACTCCGGGACGCCGTTGCCCGCCGAGATGGAAACCGTCTTCTGTTCCGCGTCCACCACGACCGTCCACGAGTCGCCCGGCGTCGTGTAGCCTTTGGGCGCGGGCGTCTCCGTCATGGTATAGGTGCCCGACGCGATCTCGCCGAAATCCACCTTGCCGTTGTCGTCCGACGCGACTGTTTTGACAGTCGTACTCGTCTTCTGGTTCACCAGCATAAAACTCGCCCCCGCCAGCGCCGCATTCGTCTTCGAATCAATCTTGCTGAACGAGAACGGAACCTTCGGCACATAATGAACAATCTCGTTGGTCTCGTTCACCGGGTCGGCACTGCCATCCCAACCCACTTCGTACAGGCCGACGTTTCGTATCACCGACGGGGCAGTGTCGAGCACTTTCACCCTCATCTCTATCCCCGTCACCGAAGAGCCGGGCTCGACCGTATATCCCCAGGTCACGGCATTGGAATTAGAGCTTATCAAGTTGGGGCCGGCTGAATACGTGGTGATGCGCGTACCTTCGGGCTTGTAGTCGCGCAAAGCCACGTACGCAGACGCTTTGCCAGTGTTTTTGATGGTGAACTTGTAGCTGATGTTGCTACCAGGCGCCACGTTGCTGCCAGCCGACGGATAGCCTGAGGCAACCTCCTTCGTCACCGAAATAATCGGAACTTCTTGGTTGGCCAGCGTGTAGCCGTCCGCGTAGCTCCCCGTGAAATCCGTCGCGCCGTCGTTTGCGACAACGGAAACCGTCTTATTCACCGCGTCCACGGTGAGAATCCAATAGCCAGAAGACACAGCGTACCCCGAGGGAGCCTCGGTCTCGACAAGGGCATAGGTGCCCGCTCCCAGACTTCCAAAATCGACCAACCCCGCAGACGAATCCGCCGAGGCAGATGTCACGGTCTGCAAAACCGTGTCACCCTGCTTCAATTGAAACGTCGCACCCGCCAGCGCTGCACCGCTCCCATTAGTTTTCGTAAACGAGAACGGCACGACGGTCGCTGTGTTCGCAAATTGCCAACCGTCCGCATAGCTGCCCGTGAACGCGGGGGCGCCTTCCTGCGGCGTGACGGACACCGTGGAACCGACCACGACATCCCAATACCCAACGGGCGTGTCGTAGCCCGCGGGCGCGGCAGTCTCGTACAGCTGGTAGCTGCCGGGGTTCAAAGTGCCGAAATCCACCTTGCCGTCCGAGCCGCTGCTCACGCTCTGGACGCTTGTGTCCCCCTGCTTCAGCTCGAAGCTCGCCCCGGCCAGCGCCGCGCTGGAACCGTCTACCTTGGTAAACGAGAACGGCAGGGGCTTCAGATTCGCCAGCTTGTAGCCTTCTGCCTGGCTGCCGCTGAAGGCGACGGCGCCGTCGTTGGACGTGATGGAAAGCGTCGACTTCTCCGCATCGACCTCGACCGTCCATGTGCCGCCCGAGGCCACGTACCCCGTCGGGGCCGCCGTCTCCGCCAACGTGTAGGTGCCCGAGCGGAGCTCTCCGAAATCGACCAAGCCACTCGATTCATGGGAGACGGTCTTCACTGTGGTAGAACCCTGCGTCAGCGCAAAGACCGCGCCCGAGAGCGCCGCTCCATCGCCGTCGGTCTTGGTGAACGAGAGTCGGACCGTCTTTGCGACGTTAACCAGCTCGTAGCCGTTTGCGTAGGAGCCGGTGAAGGCCGTGGCGCCGCTTTGGGCCGTGATGCTCACGGTCTCGGACACCGTGTTCACCGTGACGGTCCACGAGCCGCCCGCCGCAGTGTAGCCGGCCGGCGCCGAGACTTCCGTGAGGGTGTAGGTGCCAGCGCGCAGGCTGCCGAAGTCGACCGTGCCGTCCGAACCGCTTTCCAGCTCGGCCACCGTGGTGGATCCGCTGGTCAATTTGAACTTCGCGCCGGCCAGCGCCGCGCCGTCGTCGTCGGTCTTCGTAAACGAGAAGGGCACTTCCTTGGCCTTGTTGGCCAGCTTGTAGCCGCTCGCATAGCTGCCGGTGAAAGCCGTGGCGCCGCTTGCCGCCGCGAGCGAGACGGTCTCGGACACCGCGTTCACCGTGACGGTCCACGAGCCGCCCGCGGCCACGTAGCCGGCAGGCGCCGAGGTCTCGGTCAGGGTATAGGTGCCGGCGCCCAAACTGCCGAAGTCGACCTTGCCGGCCGAGCTGCTCGTGACGGTCTTCACCACCGTGCTCCCGCTCTTCAGCTGGAAGGTCGCGCCCGACAGCACCGTGCCCGATGTGTTCGTCTTGGTGAACGAGAAGGGCACCGTGATGGGCTCGTAGACGACGGCCACCGTGTGGTTTGCGGCGATGCTGGAAAATGTCTGGCTGTTCGGCTTCGAGCTCGTGACGTTCACGCCGTCTACCGTCACGGATTTCAGCTTGTAGCCCGCCTTCGGCTTGTAGCTGATGGTCTTGCTCGAGCCATATTCCGCTTCGCACGACGCGTCGATGGTGCCGTTCGTGACCGTCGTCGTGATCTTGTACTTCTTCTTGGCCACGTATACCTTGAGGTTGTGGTTCGAATTCGCATACTGCCACGTACGCGAGGTCGCGGCCGACGCGTCGTTGGTCGTGCTGTCCGTGCGCGAGTACTTCAGCTCGTAGCCCGTGGGGATGGACAGCGAGACGGTGGTCGCGCTCTTGTCGGAGTTGTACATGGAGACTTGCTTGGAGACGCGGCTGCTGGTGAATTCTTTCGCCGTGCCCGAAGTGACATCGTAGAGGTTGCCCGTCAAGGTGACTGATCCCGAATTGACGGTAGCACCACCGCCCTTTATCTCAAGAAACGTTCCCTTGTTCACAGAAAATTGAAAGTTGTAGCCTCTGTGCAGAGAACGCACCACTCTTTGATAGTCATATTCCTTTTGATTTGGCGATGCACTTTGTCCAATAAACTTGTTCCCCGATCGAGCAACCTTATTGCCGCTCACAACATTGTCAAGAGTGCCTGCATTAATCGTGTATTCCTCGAGACCTCTGCCGCTAGTAGTGAGGCAATAAATATAGTTGAACCAATAGAGGTCACTTGCTGCCGTTTTGAAATTGGTGCCACCGTAGAAAAATTCATATTTGAACGTTGCGGCGCTGTTGTAGCAATCGAATGTCGTGCCATATCTATCGAAATTTGCCGCTATAGCAATATAGTCAGAACTTGAATAATCCCACGTATTGACAACTGTAATCTTAAGGTCGACGCTCTTCCCCTTGAACGTCCCCACATTCGTGATAGTGACATATTTCCCTTTCGCCTGGCTAGCAGCAACACGATAGCCGTAATAGGCTTCTTTATTGGTATTGACGCTGCCCCCCATCGCCTTAGTCGAATAGGTCCATCCCGGCGCCTTCATCACGCTCGTGCCGCCGCCATTCCACTTGGGAGAAAATTGATAGAGTTTGGGCACGTTAAAGTCTGATTTTTGCGAACCAGTTGAATAGGTCGTGGCCTGCGCGCCGGGCATTTCCATGAAAGCTTGCGAGAGGCCGAAGAGGGCGGCCAGCACCGCGACGGTCGCGAGCGCCCCGGCCAGCACGCGCCGCACGTTGTGCTTCTTGCCCCGCCGGCGCTTCGTCGGCCGCGCAGCGTTCGCGCGACGCGCGCCAGTCGCGGCCGTCGCACCCGCAGGACGTGCGTCAGCCACCACGCGCACACCACGCCTCGCGGTGCCCCTTTCACGCATCATATCCACAGCTCCCCATGCGTATTCCCCATGTGTCTACATATTCGCAGAATGATACCACGGAATCACGCGCGCGAAGCTATGGCAGCTGATTTCAGCAAGCGGAAGCGTCTGCAAGCGCGCGGCCTCGCGCAGCCAGACGCCGCGTCGGTGGCGTATAGTCGGCGTGCAAGGTTTCGCAAGGCCGCGCAACGGCCGAGACGGCAGAAAGGCGCATCGCGTGGGCACACAACTTCGAGAAGGCATGGACGTGCACGGGTTTCGCGTGGACGGGCGCGAGGACATACCCGAGATAGACGGCTGCGCGTGGACAATGGAGCACGGGGTTTCCGGCGCGCGGCTGCTGTGGCTGGCGTGCCCGGATTTCGAGCGGGCGTTCGCCATCTCGTTTGCCACGCCGCCCCAAGACGACACGGGCGTCTTCCACATACTTGAGCATTCCGTCTTGTGCGGCTCGGAGAAGTTCCCGGTGAAAGAGCCGTTCGTGGACCTGCTGAAAAGCTCGATGCAGACCTTCCTGAACGCGATGACCTACCCCGACAAGACGGTCTACCCCGTGGCCTCGACCAACGAGAAGGACCTGCTGAACCTGATGGACGTCTACATGGACGCGGTCTTCCACCCGGCGATCTATCGCAAGCCCGAGATATTCGCGCAGGAAGGCTGGCATTACGAGCTGCGCGAAGACGCGGATGGCGAAGCGGGCGGCGCGGACGCGGTGGCGGGTGAAGCAGGCGACGGCGAAGCAGCCGGCGCACCGGGCGCGGATGCGGCGGACGCGGCGGCGGGCGCGACCCTCGTGCACAACGGCGTCGTCTTCAACGAGATGAAAGGCGCGCTCTCCGACCCCGACGCGGTGATGTTCGACGCGCTGCAGGCCGCGCTCTTTCCCGACACCGCGTACCGCTTCGAGTCGGGCGGCACGCCTGCGGCCATCCCGGGCCTGACGCGCGAGGCCTTCCTCGACGAGCACCGCCGCCACTACCGCACGGACAACGCGCGCATCGTGCTCTACGGCGACCTCGACATCGACGCGGTGCTGGGCTGGCTCGACGAGCGCTACCTCTCCCCCGTGGCCGCCGAGCAGAAGGCAGCCGACGAGGCGCGGGCGGCGGCCGGCCTGCCCGCGCTTGCGCCGCGTGCGATCGAGCTGCAGGCGCCCGTCGTCTGCATGGACAAGGTGGTCGAGATGCCCACCGCACCCGACAACGCCTGCCTCGGCATGGGCTTTTGCGTCGGGCGGGCGGCAGAGACGGAGCGCGTGGCCGCGGCCGGCGTGCTCGTGGACGCGCTGCTCGGCAGCAACGAGGCGCCGCTTCGCCGTGCGCTGCTCGACGAGGGGTTTGCCGACGACATCGACGCGGGCGTGGAGACCGCGCTGGCCCAGCCCTTCGCGTGCATCGCGGCGCGCGGCCTGCACGAGGGCGCGGCCGAGAAGTTCTGGCCAGCGCTGCAGCGCCACGCGAAGAGGCTGCTCGACGAGGGCCTCGACCACGCCCTGATCGCCGCGGCGCTCGACCACGAGGAGTTCGGCCTGCGCGAGGCTGACTTCGGCTACCCCACGGGCGTGGCCCTGGCACTGACCGCCCTGTCCACGTGGACCTACGACGAGGACCTGCCGACCGCGCGCGTGCGCTACGAGGACTGCCTGGCGCAGCTGCGCGAACACCTGGACGGCGACTTCTACGAACAGCTGCTGCGCGAGCTCTTTTTAGAAAACGGGCACATGGCGCGCGTGGAGCTGCGCCCCGTCGAGCAAGGCGAAGACCCCGCCGCGCCCGCCCTGGCCGAAAAGCTCGCGCACATGGACGAGGCCGCGCGGCAGGCCTTGCGCGACGACGTGGAGCGCCTGCGCCGCGTGCAGGAGGCGCCCGACGCGCCCGAAGACAGCGCCAAGCTGCCGCGCCTGACCGTGGCCGACATCGCCGACGCGCCCGCCGAGCCCGCCTGGCACCTCGACGAGAGCCGTGCGCTGCCCTGCCTGCGCCACGAGCTGGACACGCGGGGCATCGTCTACACGAACCGCTACTTCGACCTGCACCGCATCGCCTTCGACGACCTGCCGGCCGTGCGCCTTGCGCTCTCGCTGCTCGGGCGCCTGGGGACCGCGCGCCACAGCGCCGCCGAGATCGACACGCTCGTCCAATCGCGGCTCGGGCACTTCTCGGCACGCTCCTACATCTACGAGTGGCCAGACGACGTGGCCAACTTCGATGCGCGGGTGAGGGTGTCCGCGCATGCGCTGGAGGCAAACGTCGCCGCATGCGCCGAGCTCGTGCGCGAGATATGCCTGGAAAGCGACTTTTCCGACGCCGAGCGCGTGCTCGAGACCCTGCAGCAGACCAAGATCTACATGGAGCAGAGCTTCTCGACGGCCGGCCACAGCTACGCGCGGTGGCGCCTGCGCAGCTACTACGCGCCGGGCGCGCTCGTGAGCGAGCAGATGGGCGGCGTGGACTACTACCTGTGGGTGCGCGACGCGATCGAGCATTTCGACGAGCGCAAAGAGGAGCTGGGGGCGCAGCTTTCCCGCATCGTCGCCGAGCTGTTCTGCGACGACGGCTGCGTGGCGAGCTTTGCGGGAAGCGACGCGGCGTGGGACGCGTGGTGGGCGGCAGAGCCCGGCTTCGGCACGCGCGGGGCGGTCCGCAGCCTGGAGCTGCCCGCCGCCTGCGCGCACGACGAGGCCTTCATCGTGCCGGGCGACGTGTGCTTTGCCGCCTGCGGCTACGACAGGCGCCTGCTCGCGGACGCGCAGCCCTGGACGGGCGCGTGGAACGTCGTCTCGCGTGCCCTGAGCTTCGATTACCTGTGGAACGAGGTGCGGGTGAAGGGGGGCGCCTACGGCGTGGGCTTTGCGGCCGGGCGCGCAGGCGACATGTCGTGGTACACCTTCCGCGACCCGCACCTGGACGCCTCGCTGGAGCGCATCGCGGGCAGCGCGAAGTGGCTTGCGGAGTTCTCGCCGGATGCGGCCGGGCTCGAGGGGCTGCTCGTGGCCACCGTGGCGGGCATCGACGCGCCGGTGAAGCCCCGCGCCCTCATCGCCCGCCAGGACGGCGAGTGGTTCAGGCACGCGCCCAAGGGGCTGCGCCAGCAAAGCCGGCGCGAGGTGCTCGAGACGACGGTGGAGACGCTGCACGCGCTCGCGGCCGAGGTCGAGGCCGCAAACGCGCAGCGGCGCATGTGCGTGTTCGGCAACAGGCAGATCCTGGAGGGCAGCACCGCCGGCTTCACGCTCGTGGACCTGCTGGAAAACTAGGGGCGCGGGCGCGGGCGCGGGCGGCACAACACGGCGCAGGGCGAAACGGAGCGCGGCTGCAAGACAGCGCGCGACAGGGTGAAACAAAGCGCCGCGCCACTTCACCATACGGCATGCGCGACGCGGCGCACGCGCCCCGCCTGCCCCTCTTGGCGAAGGCGATTTTCCAAGTTTGCAAGGTGGGGTTGGGGGAGGAAAATCACCTTCGCCGAAAGGGGCGGGCTGCAACGCGCGAGACAAAGAGCAAAAACCCTTCGCGTTTCACCCGGGCCGGCTTCACACGCGCAGCGGGCAAAGCCGGCTCGAAGCGATAGCGCGGCGCGGACGGGGCGGGCTTTCGCCAAGATGCGCGACGCCCGCCCGCATGTCCACGCGCGACAAGGGGGCTAGTAAATCGAGTAGAACGAGACCCCCACGTTGTAGAACGCCACGCGCATGAGCACGGCGCCCACGATGGCGCACACCGCGCCGACGGCGATGAGGACGCGCGCCTGCTCGGGCTTCTTCTTCGCAAAGTACAGGCACGCGAGAGGACCCGCGCCGCCCACGACGACGCCGCCCACCCACAGCAAGGCGAGCTGCGAGGCGACGATCGCCCCGGTGTCGATCATGCCGTTGTTGGGGTTGATGGGGTCGAAGTAGTTGCCCACGTCGTTGAAGCTGCCGCCCGAGACGCTGATGAAGATGGCGTAGGCGACGAGCAGCACCGCGCCGACGCCGCCGGCGATGAGCATCTCCTTTGCCAACGCGAGCGCGTCGTCGCCCTTCAGCTTGCAGATGAAGGCGAAGCTGAGAGGACCGGCGAGCAGGGCCGCGCCGAACAAGGACCCGATCTCGAGCACGCTGTTCCACGCCGGACGCGACGCCATCATATAGGAGTGGCCGCAGGCGACGAGCAGCACCGCACACAAGACGATCGAGCAGATGGCGCACCACTTGCTCGGCGTGCCGCCGTCATCGCTTTTGCGGATCTGCACGAAGTAGATGACCATGAAGATGAACAGCACGACGATGGCGGCGAGCTCTTGGGTGATGCCCGACGTCGGGTTGCCGAAGCCGTTGAAGATGCGCAACGGGCTGGCGAGGTGGAACAGGACGGAGACGCCGGAGACGGCCAGGATGACGACGGACGCCATCAACGAGACCATCTGCGACTTCTTGCCGGTGCCGCGCAGAGCGGCAAACGCCTGGAAGGCGAACAGGCCGGCGCACCACGCAAGTCCCGTGGTGAAGATGATGAGAGGCCATTGAAGTTCCATGATCACTCCCCTCCCTGCCATTGCTCGTCGCGCAGGATGTAGACAAACGACGGACCGTTGCCCGTGTTGGGCAGATGGTGCACCTCGGAGTCCTTGTAGGGCTTCACGGGGTAGGCGTTGTCCTCGCCCGTGACGTCGCCGAGTTTGGCGCGCGCCTCGGATTGCGCGGTGTAGGACTTGTCCTCGAGGTTGGCGGTGGGGCTCTCGAAGCTCTCTATCCCCTTGTCCAGATCGCCGAAGAAACGCGCGCGGGCACCGCACTGCGCGACGCACTGGGGCAGCTCGCCTTGCGCGATCTTCTGCTCGCACAGCGTGCATTTCTCGACGACGCCCTCGTCCTTGTTCAGGTAGCGCACCCCGTAGGGGCACGCCATAGCGCAGAACTGGCAGCCTATGCACTTGGACTTGTCGATCTGCACCGTTCCGTCGGCGGCCTTGTACGACGCGCCCGTGGGGCACACCTCCACGCACGACGGCTTCTCGCAGTGCTGGCACTGCACGGTCAGGAAATACATGTAGACATCAGGCCAGTTGCCGCCCTTGGTGCGCGGGTTCGGGCCTATGCGCAGCACCTTGTTCCAGTAGTTGCCCACCGGCACGTTGTTGACCACCTTGCACGAAACGCTGCAGGCAAGGCAGCCGACGCATTTGTTCAGGTCGGTGAGTATCGCGTATCTGGTCATGGTTTACGCCTCCCCTCTTGCGGACTCGTAGTCTGGCAGCCACTCTTTCAGACGCGGATCGTCTGAGGTGTGGATGATCTCCGTGCCGTCGTCGCCGCAAGGGACTGGGTTGCCGAACGGCGAGTTGGACGCCGTGGCCTTGTAGACCTTGACGGGATAGGCGCGCAGGTTCGACGAGCCGACGATGCGGTCTTGCGCGTGGCGGTCGAGCAGGCAGTTGACGCCGGAGAGCTTGAAGCCGTGGTCGGGCTGGTCGAGCTCGGGGTACCACCACTGGTGCTCGGCGTTGACCACGCCGGGCTCGATGCCGTAGTAGAGGTCGACCGTCTCGCGGATCTTGTGGGTGAACGCCTCGGTGTACTCGGTGGCCGGGAAGCTCGTCTCGATCCACACCCAATCGCCCTGCTTGACGCCGATCTTCTCGGCATCGACCGGGTTCATCTCCAGGCGCGGCACCGGCCACAGCTCGCGGCACCACGGAAGCTGGCGGTGCTCGGAGTGGAAGTAGGTGCCCTGGCGGCGACCCGTGGTGAGCAGGAACTTGTCGTCGCCCTCGTAGGACTCGGGCTCGTTGACGGGGCTGTGGTCAGCCTCGCGGAAATGCGGGAAGACCTCCTTGAGCGAGAACTTCTCGTTGGTGAAGGGGATGGTGACGGCCTCGCCGTTGTTGTCCACGCCGTTGACCAGCCACGACTCGAGGACCGTAGACCAGATCTCCTGCTTGTGGGTCGTGGTGTTCCAGCCCTGGTGCTGCTTGGGCACCGGCGGGAAACCGCCCGCGACGTTGCCGTTGCCGGTCTGGTAGCGGCGGTAGATCCCCCACTCGGCCTTCTTCTCCACCTTGGAGTCGAACCAGCCGTTCTTCTGGAACTCCTCCTTGTAGTCGCTCCACTTGGGGATGCGGAAGTTGGCGAGCGCGATCTCGTTGCACGCGTCGACGCACGCATCACCCTCGAGCCACTTGGCCCCGTGCTTGCTCTCGTCGAAGTAGGGCACGCCGGCCGCCTTGTAGATGCCGACGATGATCTCCATGTCGTTTTTGGCCTCGCCCGGCGGGTCGATGGCCTTGCAGGTGGCGCCGAACGCCCCCGAAGACCCCTGGCTCTTGCGTATGCAGTCGAGCTCCATCCAATGCGCCGCCGGCATGACGATGTCGGCGATCATGTCGACGCAGGGCGTGTGCCACAGGTCGATGGAGCACCAGAAATCGAGCTTGCAGAGGTTGTCCGCGTTGTAGATGCTGTTGCCCTGGTTCATGAAGTCGCCGGTCTGGCCTATGCCGCAGCTGACCTTGTAGGGGTCGCCGGTGTTGATGGCGTCGTAGATGGCGGTGCAGTCGGCCCACGAGGGGTTGCAGTCCGCGCCGATCATAGGGAAGTTGATCTTGCCCAAGATCTTCTCCGTGGAATACGCCGGGATCTCCTTAGAGTCGCCCGTCGTCATGGCCAAATCGTAGATGGGCCAGCCGGGCGTGGAGCCGCGCATGCCGCCGGGGATGTCCATGTTGCCCGTGATGCCGCACACCAGGTCGCAGGCGCGCTGGTTTTGCACGGAGTTGCAGGCGTGCTCGGGGGCGAGCATGTACTGGATGCCGCCGTTGCCGTAGCCGGTGGACGGGTCCACGCGGGTGGCGTAGGTGATGGCGGCCTTCTTCAAGGTCTCGGCGTCGACGCCGGTGATCTCGGAGGCCTTGTCAGGCGTGTAGTCGGCGAGGAAGTCGATGTAGTGCTCCCAGACGGTGCGGACCTTGACCTGCTTGCCGTCCTTCAGCGTGACGGTGTAGCCGTCGCCTTCGGTGTGGAGCGCCGGATAGAGCCCGTCGGGGAAATCGGTGTAGTCCAAGACGAAGCCCTGGGTCTGCCCGGTCGCGTCCAGGCCCGGCTGGTTGGCCTCCTTGCCCGCGGTGGCAGGCGTCCAGTTCTCGCCCTCCCACCCGGGGTTGCTAGACGTGGTGTCGTAGTACGAGAGCTGGCCGTTCTTCTCGTTTATCACCATGAAGCGCCCGTCGCTGCCGCCCTCTTTCAGGTCGCTTTCCTTGAGCAGGCGCGTGACGATCTTCTCGGACTGCTCGGAGCTGCTGCACTTCGAGGGGACGAAGCTCTCGTCTTCGATGACGAGCATCGGGGCGTTCATCCACTTGCGCACGTACAGGTCGTCGTAGAGGTTGTTCTCGATGATGACCTGCGCCCAGCAGTTGGCGACGGCGCCGTCGGTGCCGGGGCGCAAGTTCACCCAGATGTCGGCCTCCTTGCCCAGGTTGGTCTGGCGCGGGTCGACCAATATATGGGTGTTGGCGCGAGTCGCCACATCCACGGTCGTGCGGCAGGAGTCGTCGTAGTTGGACAGCTCGCTGGCGCCGCCCCACTGGACGAACACGCGCGGGCGCCCGACGACCTCCATCCAGCTCCACGCGTTGGAGTCGTTGAGCTTGGTGGCGTAGAAACGCGGGCCTTTGCAGATCTCGTTTGCCTGGATGGCGTTGGGCGACTGGAAGCACCCCTTCAGCGCGCTATAGGGGCCCATGGCCCAGATGCGGCTCGTGCCGCCCATGCTGAAGAAGGTCTCCTTGCCGTACTTGTCCTGCAGGCTCTTGATGGTGTCTGCCGTGGTCTTGTAGGCCTCGTCCCAGGTGATGCGCTCCCATCCCGGATCGCTGCCCTTCGCGCCCGTGCGCTTCATCGGGTAGCGCAACCTGCTGGGATGGTAGGCGGCCTGCAAGGACGCCTGGCCCTTCGCGCAGTGGTTGCCGGCGCTTTGGAACGCGCTCTCGTCGCCTTCGGACTTGATGACCCTTCCGTCTTGGACGGTCACCCACACACCGCACTCCATCTTGCCGCAGCCGCGGCAGCAGGAGCGTATGTGCTTGACCTCCCCTGCGGAACTTGTCGTCGCCTTGTCGGCCTCGGCCATCGTGTGGGCAGACACCCCGACCACGCCAACGGCGGCCGCCGTCGCAGCGGCTATCTTCGTGAACGCGCGACGGGTTATCGACATCTTTCCCATACTTCCTCCTTTCGTAGTGACGAAGACGGATAGAAGCTACTTCGTTCACACTTTCTTCACATCGTCTAGGAAGCCCAAATCTCGATTTTTCGCATCGTGCGCGAAGCACGATGCCGTGTTGAAAACGCATGTGCGCACGTTTGAGCAGGTGTTTTCTTGGGATGCGCCGAAAGGGCGAAAGGGCGGCCGGACGCATCGGACGCGAGATGCGATTTCACGCAGACGAGAAGAGAGGCTTGCGGATACAATGCGGTTGCCGTCCATCGAGGGAGGAAGCGCGGCACGAGACGGAGCGCCTCGTGCGGGCGAGCCGCGCGACAACACATCGAGAGAAGGCCCGATGTCGAATCCGACGCAAGCGGAGAAGAGGGAATCTGCGTCCGGGGTATCGGACGGCGCCGACGCGGCGCGAGAAGGCGCGGACAGCCGCAGCGGGGCATGCCGCCGCTGCGAGAGGCAGTGCGCCGCGCGCAAGGCGGATGCGGGCGCGGCGCGAAAAAAGCTGCCGAAGTTCGGCGGCGCCGAACTCGCCGTGGGCGCCTCGTGGGGCTGCCTTTCGGCGTGGATCTCCATGTGCTTCAAAAGCCTCAACATCTACACGGCCGCAGGCGAGGCGACCCTCGACACGGTCTATCTCGTGAGCATCGCGAGCCTGTGCGTCGCGCTCTATTGCGCCGGCCACTTCGACGCCGCGGCGGAGCGGCTGCTGAAGCGTCGCTCCAGCATATGGCTTCTGCCTGCGTTCATGGTCGCCTCGACGCTCCTCATGCCGACGGGGGTCTACGTCGAAGGGGTCGCCGGCCAGGCGCTCGCCTGCGTGTCGGGCGTCCTCTCGGGGGTCGCCTCGGCACTCCTCTTGCTGCGCATCGCCATGGCCTTCAGCAAGCTGTGCCTGCGCACCTGCGTCGGCGCGGCAGCGGCAGGCACCATCCTGCATCCGCTCCTGTTCACCCTCTCGCTGCTGTTCGGCCCGTTCGAGTCGGCGGCATTTGCCGCCACCATGCCCGTGGCCTCGAGCGTCCTTCTCTTCATCGGGATGAAAGAGCTCGTGCGCACGGGGGCGGCGGGCGACATCGAAGACGAGTGCGTGGGGGATGCGGACGCGGCGACGGAGCGCGGCGCCGAACTCGCGCGCAGCGCCCCCTTCGACACCAAGAAGCGCCGGGAGTTCACCGTCAGGCTGGCCATCGGCGGCGGCCTCGTCGGGTTCGCGTCGGAGGCGGCCCGCACGCTCCTCGTCCAGATGGGGACGATCAACCTGGGGGCGAGCTCGTACGCGCTCAGCGAAGGCGCCGCGTGGCTTGTCGCCACCGTCGCCATCACCGCGCTTTCCCTGACGCTGATGGAGATGAAGACGGAGCGCATGGCGCGCAACTGCTACCACACGCTCCTGCTCTTGCTGGTGGCGTCCGCCCTGCTGCTTCCCGTGGCCTTCACGCACGGGGCGGCGTTCGCGACCGCCGCGACCGCCGTCAACTCCGCGACGTATTCCTGCTTCAGCATGCTCATATGGGTCGTCGTCGTCAGCTTCGCCGCCAGGCACCCCAACGCCTCCCTGCGCATCATAGCCACGGCGCGCGCCGGCTGGGCAAGCGGCCCTCTGGCGGGGATGCTGCTCGGGCGTCTGGTCGTCTACGTCATGGGGATCGACATCGACAGCATGCTGATGACGGCGGGCATCGCCGTGATGGCGATTCTGGTCGGCATGTGCTTCGCGTTTTCCGAGACGGACCTCGCACGTTGCATGGACGTCTTGCCCATGCAGCGCAAGCGGCGCTTCCGCGACAAATGCCTGCGCCTGGCGAAAGCCGGGGGGCTGAGCGAGCGCGAGACGGAGGTCATGGTGCTGCTCGCGAAGGGCCTGAGCCTGGCCTACATCCAAGAGCATCTGCTCATGTCGAAAAGCACGGCCAGCACGCATCGCCAGCACATCTACCGCAAGCTCGACATCCACGGCCAGCAGGAGCTGATCGAGAAGGTGGAGGCCGTCGCCGGGGACTAGGCGCGGCGAATCCGGGGCGGCGCGGCAGGGCAGCGCGAAAGACCGGACGGCGCTGCAGGCGCGGCGGGCACGGCGGCGCAGTAGGCGCGAAAGACGCACCCGAAAAAAGCGAAAAAGCGTCCTTGACGGGCGGCGCGCGGCTCGCCTATCATGCGCGGCGGGGAGCTCGCCGCTTTCGGCGGGCACAGTTTGCATATCAAAGGGAAACCTCCGGTGGAGGGTTTCGCATGCGCCGTGTGCGCATGCCCGGCAAACGCGTGCCAACCGAAAGGCGAGACCATGGACGATACATTCGGCTTCGACGATTTCCCCGAACTGGAACTCGATTTCATCACCACAGACGAACAGGCGCTTTCTCCGGACGCGAAAAAAGACGGCACCTCGCGGGCGCACGCGCAGGCCGCCACGCCCGACACGCGCCCCGCCGCTGAGAAAATCGCCTCGCTTCTCGAATCCATGGCAGGGCAGCGCAAGCTCTTCTTGGAGACGCTGGCGTTTTGCGAGGAGCCGAAGGCCATAGACGAGGTGAACGACTTCGTCGCGAAGCTGCAAGAGGCCTCGCCGTCGGTCTACTCGCCGGCCAACCTGTGCTCGTTTCTCGAGCAGGCAGGGGCTTTGCGCAGGCAGGACGCGCAAGGCGTGCCCGCCTCCGAGCTCGACACCTCGCCCGAGCTCGTCGTCGAAGACGGCGTGGAGTACCTGCGCCCGACGAGCGCCCCGCAGACTTTCTGGGTGCGCACCGACGCCGGGACCGCGGCGCTTGCCGGCGACGACCCTGCCTCCCGCCTGGCCGCCCTCCTCGAAGAGGACGCGCACTACATCGACGTATACGCGAAGATCCTCGAGATTTGCAGCGCCGAGGAAGGCGCGGGCATCGCCGAGCTCGAGGAGAAGGTCGACGGCGACCCCCTGCTCCAGGAACCGCGCTACTACGTGCAGCGTTTCCTGAACAAGCTGGAAGAATGCGACGCCATCGCCTGGCGCACGACATGGCACACCACGAAGACGGGCGCGGACTTCCTCGCCGCCCGGCAAGGCTAGCGGCCGAAAAACCCGCAGGGAAAGGAGAGGCGAAAATGCACCAGGAAACGACGCACGAGAACACGGGCGCAGACGAGCTTTGCGCCGTGATGCGGCAGCGCGCGGGCACTTATGCCCTGCTCAGCCGCCTATACGCCAAGGAAGTCGACGACGAGCTGCTCGAGAAGCTGCTCGGCATGCGCTTTCCGGCGAACAGCGGCAACGCGAAGATCGACGCCGGGTACAGCCTGATAGCCGGCTACTTGAGCGGCGCATGGGAAAACACCGTGACGGAGCTGTCCGTCGACTACGTGCGCGTCTTCATCGGACACGGCGTGGACGCGTACTGCGCGGCGTACCCCTTCGAGAGCGTCTACACGAGCGAGAAGCGCCTGATGATGCAAGATGCCCGCGACGAGGTGCTGGCCATCTACCGAAGCGAGGGGATGGATAAAAACCCCAGCTGGACGGATGCCGAAGACCACGTGGCCATGGAGCTGGAGTTCGAAGGCGAGCTGGCGCGGAGATGCGCCGAGCGCCTGGAAGCCGGCGACGAGGACGGCGCGGCGGCGCTCGTGCGCACCCAGAAAAACTTCATGCACGACCACCTCGCCTCCTGGGTGCCCATGATGACGGCAGACATGGACGTGTTCGCGCGCACGGACTTCTACCGCGGGCTGGCGCGCCTGACGGAGGGCTTCCTCGAGGCCGACGGCGAGTTTTTGGCGGAGATCTTGCAAGGGCAGGAGGGCTGAGGCGGATGGAGCCGAACGCGAAGCCGGAAACGAAGGAGAAGGCGAACGGCCGGCAGGCTGTGCCGCAGCAAGAGGGCGGCTCGTCGGAGCCGAAAATGACGCGCCGCACCCTGTGCCTGGGGATCGGAGGCGCGGCGGCCATGCTGGGGCTGGGCGCCTTGAAGTTCACGCCCGCGCCGGATATCTTGCGCCCCCCGGGCGGCCAAGACGTGGACAGGCTCATCTCGTCGTGCATACGCTGCGAGAAGTGCTACGAGGTCTGCCCCCGCAAGGTGATCAAGCCCGCCCACCTGGAAGACGGCGTCTTGAACATACGCACCCCGACGCTCGATTTCTCGGACGACTGGTGCGATTTCTGCAAGGAGGAAAACGGGGGCACGCCGCTGTGCGTGAAAAGCTGCCCCACCGACGCCTTGCACCTGGTCTCGGGCGCGAAGGCCGAGGAGGTCGTGGTGGGCAAGGCGAAAATCGTCGAGGACTGGTGCCTGGCCTACCAGCTGAACGGATGCCGCTTCTGCTACGACGCCTGCCCCTACAACGCCATCTCGCTCGACAGCGAGAAGCGCCCCGTGGTAGACGAGGACCTCTGCAACGGCTGCGGGGCGTGCGAGAGCGTCTGCGTCTCGTTCCAGAGCGGGTCGGTCTCGCAGGGCGCAAGCTCGCGCGCCATCTCCGTCAAGGCGCCTTCGAGCGCGAGAGGATAGGGGCAAGAACATGAAGAACTCGAGAAAACTCCGCAAGGTGACTGCCGCCATCGTCTTCGCCATCGTCGTCGTGGGGCTGGTCGCCGGCATAGGATTTGGCACGTTGTCTGCCCCGGGGATCGCCGACATCTCCATACTGTGCCCGCTGGGCGCCTTGGGCACCATGCTGGCGAACAAGGCGATGCTCCCGCGCGCCGTGGTGAGCCTCGTGCTGGTCGTGCTTTTCGTCGTCGTGTTCGCGCGGGCGTTTTGCGGCTGGATCTGCCCGGTGCCGCTCGTCTCGAAGATCCGCGACCTGTTTGCCAAGAAGCCCGCGCGCGAGGGCGCGAAAGCAGGCGGCGCGGACGTGAAGGCGGACGGCGCGAGCGATGCAGACGAGGACAGGGGCGCGAAGCCCGCAGACGAAAGCATCAAGCTCACCGACGCGGAGCTGGCGGCCTTCAAGAAGGGCTGCCCCGGCAAAAGCGGCAAGGACGCGGAAAAATGCGCGAGCTGCGAGGCGGTCAGGGGCAAGGGCGTGGATGCGCGGCACTTCGTCTTGGGCGGCGCGCTCGTCTCCACCCTGGCGTTCGGCTTTCCGGTGTTTTGCCTGGTGTGCCCCATCGGCCTCACCTTCGCCACGGTGCTTCTGGTCGTGAACCTGTTCGCCCACGGCGACGTGACGTGGTCGGTGGTCGTGGTGCCGGCGCTGTTGGCCGTCGAGGTCGTCTTCTTCCGCAAGTGGTGCCACAAGCTGTGCCCGCTGGGGGCGTTCATGAGCCTTGTCGGCAAGCTGAACCGGACCTTCGTCCCGAAGATCGACGACGCCGCATGCCTCGAGACGAGCAAGGGCGTCGCGTGCGGGCGCTGCGGCAAGGCGTGCGAGGAGGGCATCGACATACGGCACCCCGAGCTTTCGAGCGCGGCGCTCAACGAATGCGTGAAATGCCGCGCGTGCGTCGAGGTGTGCCCGGCACATGCGGTGAAGATGCCGTTTCTGGCGAAGAAGGCGGCAAAGGAGAAGCAGGTGAAGGAGACGGGCGCGGGATCGCGCTAGCACGCGTCGCGCTCGCGCTCGCACGCGGACGTGGCACGAAGGCGACAAGCGGGCGGCCTGGCCGGCGGCCTCAGGCAGGCGGCCGGACGGCGTGCGCATGCGGATGCGAAAAAGCCCGTTTTCACCGGAAGGGCAACCTGGCAAGGTTGAAATATGGGGGCAGGTTGCCCTCCCGGTGGAAACGGGCAGCAGACACAGCGCACATAGCACGGAGACGCTCCGAAAGGGCGGCCGAGCGGGCGCCGCGAGGACGGCGGCAACGGACAGCGCGGCGCGAGAGACGCGGCGCGAGGACACGAGGAGGGCATGCATGCACGGGGAAGCAGAGCACAAGGCGAATGCCACCGCAACGGTCTACGAGGGCGGCGCCGGATGCGGCAAGACGGCGGCGCTGGTCGATGCCGCGCTTCGATACGCGGGCGCGCAGAAAGGCGATGCGGGCACGGCGGCGGACGGTGGGCGCGCGGCGGGCACAGACGTGCTGGTGCTGTGCGCCTCGCCCATGGCGTGCCAGTCCTTCTCCCGCAGGCTCGAAGCCAGCGCACGCCAAAACGGGCAGATGGAACGCCTGGCGCGCATCGAGGTGCGCACCGCACGCGAGCTGGCCTTGGACATTCTGAAGACTCCCGCCGTCGTCGCCGAGACGGGGCGCGAGGCGCGGATGCTGTGCGGCGTCTCGACGCGTTTTCTGATGGAGGACATGAAGACCACCGGCCTCGGGCAGCGGCGCCTGAAGGAGATGCTGCTGTTTTTCTGCAAGTCCTTTTCCGAGCTGGCAGATGCCGACGACGGATGGTTTGTCAGCGAGGAGGAGCGCATGGTGCATGCCCGCCTGCAGCGCTTCCTCGACATGCGCCGCGCCTACCTGGAGCCGCAGCTGTGCGCGACGGCGTTGCGGGCAGTCGAGGGCGGCACGGCGCCGAAAGAGGCGTTCGCCGCACGGCACCTGCTCTTCGACGACTACCAATGCGCGAGCCGCGCCTCGCAGCTTCTCGCCTGCGCGCTGGCCGAGCAGAGCATGGACCTCGCCTTCGACGCAGCCGCCTGCACGGAGGTCTTCGATTCGTACCCCTACGCGCGCGGCGTCGACGAGCTCAAAGAGCACGGGATTTGCGTCGAGCGCGTGCAGCTGGAAAAAAGCGCGAGGCCAGACGGCATCGCCTACGCCTTAGGGCAGCTCGCGGCCGCAGGCGCAGAGGGCGACACGGCATGCGCGCACGAAGACGCGGGAGATGAAACGGTCGGCGCGGCCGGTGAAAAAGCAGATCCTGACGACGGCGTGGCGCTGCATCGCGCGAAGACCCCCGCAGAGGAGTTCACC